>DAOMOP010000191.1:0-905 GCA_035444405.1 Rhodocyclaceae bacterium | reverse complement strand
AAACAGTCGCCGGCACAGGCGACGCGAGCCGCCGACGCGCCCCGCAGGGCTCCGACGGACAACAAGTAGGAGACACGCCGCGATGCACACAGGGCACACGGTTCTGATCATCGACGATCACGCCCTCTTTCGCCGGGGTATCGCCCAGCTGATCGCTCTGGAAGCCGATTTCCGCGTCGTCGGCGAAGCCGGCTCCGGTGCCGCCGGTGTGGAACTGGCAGAGCGCCTGCAACCCGACGTGATCCTGCTCGACCTCCACATGCCGGGCATGAATGGCATCGACACGCTCGAGCTGCTGCACAAGCGCAACATCGGCGCGCGCCTGATCGTCCTCACGGTGTCCGACAACCAGCGCGACGTCGTCACCGCGCTGCGCGCCGGCGCGCACGGCTACCTGCTCAAGGACATGGAGCCGGAAGACCTGTACGACAGCCTGAAGCGGGCGGTGAGAGGCTCGTCGGTGCTGAGCGAGGCGGTCACCGGCCGCCTGATCGAGGCCGTGGCAGGCAAGCAGCCGCTGCCCGACACCGAGGCCGACGCCGAGCTGACCGCACGCGAGCTGGAGGTGCTCGACTTCCTCGCCGAAGGGTTGTGCAACAAGACCATCGCCTTGCGCCTCGGCATCAGCCTCGGCACGGTCAAGGTCCACGTCAAGAACGTGCTGCGCAAGCTCAACCTTCATTCGCGGCTCGAAGCGGTGGTCTGGCGCCACCAGCGTGACGAGTCCCGCCCGCGCCATCTCGCCTGAGACGACGCTTCGCGCCCTTCGTCCGGCGAGGGAGTCGCCCGCCGCTGCGGCTCGAGCGCGCCCTGCCGCAACACAGGAAGGCCGCCGTCCGCGGCACCGCCGCCAGCTCCGCAAGAATCGGATTGATCGCCGGCACTGCGCCCGGATACTGGGACCC
>DAOMOP010000190.1:0-7853 GCA_035444405.1 Rhodocyclaceae bacterium | reverse complement strand
CTACTGACACGGCCGACCGGCGGCGCAGCGGCCTCCTAGGCCGGCGATCCGTCCGCGCTCGGCAGGATCGAGCGGATCGGATCGCCGGGGCGTATCGTGCCTGGTGCGGCCGGCACCGGCGGTTCGGCGAACATCGACTCGATCAGGATGGTGACCCGCCGGTTGCGCGCACGCCCCGCTTCGGTGGCGTTGTCGGCAAGCGGTCGCTGATCGGCATAGCCTGCAGCCGTGAGGCGCCCGGCCGCCACACCCGCCTCGACGAACAGGCGCACCACCGACGAAGCGCGTGCCGAGGAGAGCTCCCAGTTCGACGGAAAGCGGAACGTGTTGATCGGCACGTCGTCGGTATGGCCTTCGATGCGGACCGGAAAATCGGCATCGGCCAGCACCCGGGCGACTGCACGCAAGGGCGCCTCGGCGGACGGCCCGAGCAGCGCCTCGCCGGCCGCGAACAGCACGCTCGCGTTGATCTCGACGCTGATGCCGTGCGCCCCCTCGGTGACCGTAACCTGTCCACTGCGCGTGAGCGGCTCGAGCACGCGGCGGATGTTGGCGGCCATGTCGTGCATCTGCCTCACCTGCTCACTGCGACGCGCTTCGGCCGCGTCGTCCGCGGGAGGCCGCACGATCGGTGTCGGCACCATCCGCGCGGCCGGTGCGGCCATCGGCGACACGATCATCTGCTGCCCGGAGTCGTTGATCGTGACGTTGCGAAACGCGCTGACGAGCGAGTCGGACAGCACGCGGTACTTGCCCTCGTTGATCGACGACAGCGAATACATCACGACGAAGAAGGCGAACAGCAATGTGATGAAATCGGCATAGGACACGAGCCAGCGCTCGTGATTCTCATGCTCGTCGTGATGCCTGCGACGTCTTGACATGGTAGCTCCGGAGTCGTCGAGCGGTTAACGGCGGCAAGGCCCCGCAGCTTGAGCCGCGCGGCGCGATCCGGCCCACCGACGCTCAGGCGAGATAGCCACGCATGCGGCTCTCGATGATGCGCGGATTGTCGCCGTTGGCGATGCCGACCAGGCCGTCGACCAGCATCTCGCGCTGCGTCGTGATCGTGCCGATGTGGGCCATCAGCTTCTTCGAGATCGGCAGGAAGACCAGATTTGCGAAACCGACGCCGTAGATCGTCGCGACGAAAGCGACCGCGATGCCGGCGCCGAGGCGGGACGGGTCGCTGAGGTTCTCCATCACGTGGATGAGCCCCATCACCGCGCCGAGAATGCCGATCGTCGGCGCATAGCCGCCGGCCGCCTCCCAGATCTTCGCGCCGAGCTTGAGCTGCGTCTCGGCCGCATCGATCTCGACTTCGAGCACCTCGCGCAGGTGCTCGGGCTCGACGCCGTCGACGAGCAACTGCACGCCGCGGCGCATGAACGGATCCGACATCGCCGGCACGCGTGCTTCGAGCGCGAGCAGGCCTTCCTTGCGCGCGAGATGGCTCCAGCCGGTGGTCTCGGCGATCAGTTGCTCGGCGTTGCTCGCCGGCGGGACGAACACCCACTTGCCCATGCGCACGCCGTCCACGAACACGCGCAGCGGGCTTTGCAGCATCACCGCGCCCAGCGTGCCGCCCGCGACGATCAGAAAGGCCGTCGGCTGCAGCAG
Organism: Rhodocyclaceae bacterium; assembly: GCA_035444405.1. GTDB lineage: Bacteria > Pseudomonadota > Gammaproteobacteria > Burkholderiales > Rhodocyclaceae > DAOMOP01. The sequence goes on along the minus strand of DAOMOP010000190.1, from coordinate 6,233 downwards.
CGAGGCGACGTGCCCACCCTCGAGCACCTGGCCGAACAGGATCGCCGCGATGCCGAGGGTCAGGCCGACCAGGCTGATCTTGTCCATCTTTGCGGGGTCAGTTGCTTGCCGCCGGTTTCTTCGGTGGACGGCCGCGCCGCGCCACGACCGTCGCCGCACCGCCCGGTCCGAGCATGCGGGCACGCAGGCGTGCGACCGCCTGGCTGTGCAGCTGGCATACGCGCGACTCGGTCACGCCGAGTACCTCGCCGATCTCGCGCAGATTGAGCTCCTGATCGTAGTAGAAGCTCATCACCAGTTTCTCGCGCTCGGGCAGATCGTCGATGGCCTTGACGAGGGTGCTGCGCATGTCGGCGTCTTCGAGCAGGTCGAGCGGATCGGAGTCCTGGTCGACCACGTGGCGCTCGAAGAAGTCGTCGCCATCCGGATCGCCGAGATCCTCGAAATACACGAGCTGATGGCCGCGGGCGTCCTGCAGCATGCGCTGATAGTCGGCCAGCGGCATGTCGAGCGCATCGGCCAGTTCCGCTTCGGTGGGCTGGCGGCCGTTCTGCTGCTCGAGGTTGTGGATCGCGCTCTCGATGCGCCGCATGTCGCGCCGCAGGCTGCGCGGCAGCCAGTCGTCATCGCGCAGGCCGTCGAGCATCGCGCCGCGCACGCGCTGCACGGCGTAGGTCTCGAACTGCGCGCCGAGGCCGTCTTCGTAGCGATTGATCGCGTCGAGCAGTCCCATCATGCCGTTCTGGATGATGTCATCCAGTTGCACGCTGGAAGGCAGCTTGGCCATCAGGTGATAGGCGATGCGCTTGACCAGCGGCGCGTACGCTTCCACGAGATGGGTCTTGTCCAGGTTTCCGTCTGCGTCGTACATCCATTTCGCCTGAATCTTGTTGCGCCCCGCACGTGCGTGCACGCCACCCGTCACGATGGCCTGGGCGCCGTGACCGCCGGTCGCGCGCTTTCTTGCCGGTGCCGGATAGCCTGTGGAAAGCATGACTTACCCGCCCTGCCCGGGCTGCATCGCCAGACGACGGCGCCCGAACGCGGCCAGTCGGCGCAGGAACGCCGCCTCGCCCTCGCGGGCCGAGGCCTCGGCCGCATCGCAGCGCAATCCGCGCGCGAGGTCGTCGCGCTCGATTTCGCCCAGCCAGGCGAGCGGCACGCCCACATGGCCGCGCACGAGCTCGTCGAGGCTTTCGAAGAACGCCGTCGCCTCCGCGCGACTGCGCGCCCGTGCGACCGCCACGTGCAGCGAACCGGCACCGGCTGCGGCCAGCCGCTTGATGATCTGGTAGGCCTCGGTCGCGCCGCTGCGGCTCGCCTCGGCGACCACCAGGCGACGCGGCGCGGCGAAGATGAACGGCGACGGATCGGCAGCGGCATCGCCGTGCGAATGGATCAGCACGAAGCCGGCGCCGCGCTGCAGGCTGCGCAGCGCGCTCACCAGTCCGGCGCGGCGTTCGTCGTCGAGCAGCGGCAGCGCCAGGGCCGCCGCGCCGACCGGCACGCGCCCGATCAGCCCGGGAACCGGCTGCACCAGCCCGGTCGCCTGCACGCGCCCGCCCAGCACACTCAGCAGGTCGGCACCGTCGGGCAAATCGAGGATGCGCGCGAGGCTGCCGTCGCCGCTCGCCTCGTCGAGCACGAGCACCCGCTCGGCCAGTCCGGCAATGCGGTAGGCCGCCTGCACGGCGATCGCGGCGCGGCTGCGGCCGGTCGCGAACAGCGCCACGACGGTCGGCGGCGCACGCCTGAACAACCGTCTGAGGCCTGCTGCCTGATCTTCGCTGGGGTCGATCATCGCTAGTGTCCTGCACCACTCGCGGCCATCATCAGCACCGCCTCGTCCGACTCCATCTTCCACGCCGACTCCTCGGCCTTGGGTCGCAATGCGCGGTGCAGCAGGTAGGCGCGATTGGGCAGATGCACGTCCTCGGGCACACGCTGACCGTTGGCGACGTAGAAGACGTCGAGCTGGTGGCCGATCGCGGCGCCGATGACCGGGGCGAGCGACGCCGCCTCGTCGACTTTCGAGAAGATGCAGCCGGCGAGATCCGGACCGCGGTAGGCACGGATCACGTCGTCGAGCGTGTCGCCACGGCAGGTCGCGTTGAGCAGCAGCAGACGCCGCACGCTGCCCGCCCCCATCAGCATCGCGGCCTGATGCGCGACCATGCGGTCGCGCTGACTCATGCCGACGGTGTCGATCAGCACCATGTGCTTGTTGCGCAGCTCGGCGAGCGTCTGGCGCAGATCGGCGCCGTCGCGCACCGGAAACACCGGCACGCCGAGGATGCGCCCGTAGATGCGCAGTTGCTCCTGCGCGCCGATCCGGTAGCCGTCGGTGGTGATCAGGGCGAGCTTCTCGGCGCCGTGGCGCACGACGCAGCGGGCGGCGATCTTGGCCGTGGTCGTCGTCTTGCCGACACCGGTCGGCCCGACCAGCGCATAGACGCCGCCCTGGTCGATCAGGTCGGCGTCCGACGACATCGCGCGCAGATCGCGCGCCAGCGCGGCACGCACGGAATCGCGCGCCTCGTCGAGCGAAGCGCCGTCCGGAACCGCCTCGGCGAGCTGGCGTGCGAACTGCCCCGAAAAGCCGGCTTCGAGCAGCTCGCCGAGGATGGTTGCGCGCGCCGGCGCGTTGCGGCGCGCCTCGCCCCACGCAAAACCGGCCAGCTGACGCTCGATCATGCCGCGAATCGTCGCCAGCTCGCCCATCAGCTGCACGTTCGCCTGCTGCAGCGACGCAATCCGCTCATCATCGTCGCGGAGCGTGCCTGCATTGCCCGCCGCCTCGCTGCGTGCTGCATCGGCGCCTGTGCGCGATGGCGCGACTCCGCGGGGGCCACGCCCGAACGCTTCGGCGCGCGGCGCCTCGGGCATCGGTTGCGGATCGTGGCGCGGCGGCTGTCGCAGCTCCGCGCGCGGCGCCGGCCCGCGGCCGGCAGTGTCGTTCGACAGCTCGCTGCGGCGCGGCTGCGGACGCGCCGGCGCCGGGCGCCGCATCGGGGCTGCCGCGCCGGCCTCGCTGCGCGCAAGGCCCAGGCCCTGCGCGGGATCATCGAACGCATCGCCGAAGAGCACCGGGTCCTCGACGTAGCCACGCTTGCGAAGCTGGAAATCGGGCGTTTCGATGCGCGGCGGCTCGAAGGCTCGCATCGGCACGACCGCGGACGGTGCAGTCCGCCCAGGCTGCCTCGCCGTCGCTGCCGCCGGCGCACGCGACGACAGACTGACCTGGTAATCGTCGCCCTCCGGGCCGGCGATCGCGTTCGGCAGCACCGCCCGCGCGGGCTGCGCGGCGGGCGCGCGCGTGGGCGCGCGCGAAGTCGCCTCGATGGCACCGACCGCTTCGGCCGGCAGGGCGAGTATCTCGACGCCGCCATTGACCGCGCGATTCGACAGCACGATCGCATCGGCGCCCAGCTCGGCCTTGAGGGCCCGCAATGCCTCACGAGCCGACTGCGCAAAATAGCGTTTGACGTTCATCCGGATTCTCCCGAGCCACGCGCCATTTCGCGCAGCGTATCCGCATTATGCGAGCGGGCATCCGTCCCGATAGGTCGGAATAAGCCCGCTTCCCCCCGCCTTTTCTTGTTCTGCATGCCGGTCATCACGCGGCGCCGCCACCGACCATCGCCGTGACGCGGATCGTGCGCGACTCGGGTACTTCGGAATTCGCGACGACCTTCAGCGACGGCACCGCACGGCGCAGGAAGCGCGACAGCAGCCAGCGCAGCTGTGGCGGCACCAGCAGCACCGGCGGCAGGCCGATATCCTCCTGGCGCTGCGCGACCTCGGCCGTCTGCCGCAACAGGCCGTCGGCCAGCCCGGGCTCGATCGCACCACCGTCGCCGCCGCTGCCGACCGCCTGCATCAGGATGCGCTCGAGCGCCGGCTCGAGCGCCATGACCTGGATCTCGGCATTGCCCGGGAACAGGCTTTGCAGGATCGCGCGACCGAGCGCCTGGCGAACCCGCGAGGTGAGCTCGATCGGATCCTGCGTGCGCGGCGCATGCTCGGCCAGCGTCTCGATGATGGTGCGCATGTCGCGGATATTGACCCCCTCTTCGAGCAGGTACTGCAGCACGCGCTGCAGCGCCGCGATCGGCAGTTGCCCCGGCACCAGGTCCTCGACGAGCTTCGGCGAATCCCTGCCGATGTGATCGAGCAGGGCCTGCGTCTCCTGCCGCCCGAGCAGCTCGGCCGCATGCGCGAGAATGACGTGGTTGAGATGGGTCGCGACGACCGTGCTCGCGTCGACGACGGTGTAACCGAGCGCATGGGCCTGCTCGCGCTGGGCGGCGTCGATCCAGTACGCGGGCAGGTCGAAGGCCGGATCGCGCGTCTCACGGCCGCTCAGCGGTCCGGTGACGCGACCCGGATTGATCGCCAAAAACTGCCCCGGGTAGGCCTCGCCGCTGCCGATCTCGACGCCTTTCAGCGTGATCCGGTAGGCATTGGGGCGCAGCTCCAGGTTGTCGCGGATGTGCACCGGTGCGGCCAGAAAGCCCACATCCTGTGCGAACTTCTTGCGCAGACCGCGGATGCGCTTGAGCAGCTCGCCGTCCTGGGCCTTGTCGACCATCGGAATCAGCCGGTAACCGACCTCGAGGCCGAGCACGTCGACCGGCGTCACGTCGTTCCAGCTCGCCTCGACGCTCTCGACCGGCGCCTGCACGGCCGTCGCGGCCTCGCCCTCGGCAGCCGCGGCGAGCGCATCGCGCTCGAGCAGGCGCCGGCGCTGCCAGGCCAGCGCGAACAGCGCCCCCGCAATCAGCACGAAGACGAAGTTGGGCATGCCCGGGATCAGGCCCAGCACGCCGATGATGCCGCCGGTGAGCAGCATCACCTGCGGATTCGAGAACACCTGGTTGAGCACCAGGCCGCCGACGTCGCCTTCGTCGCCGACACGCGACACCACCAGGCCCGCCGCGACCGAGATGATCAGCGCCGGAATCTGGGCGACGAGGCCATCGCCGATGGTCAGCAGCGTGTAGGTCTCGATCGCCTGGCCCATGCCCATGCCGTGCTGCACGGTGCCGACCACCAGGCCGCCGATGATGTTGATCAGCAGGATCAGGATGCCCGCCACCGCGTCGCCGCGCACGAACTTCGACGCACCGTCCATCGCGCCGTAGAAGTCGGACTCCTGCGCGATCTCCTTGCGGCGTCGCTTGGCTTCGGTGTCGTCGATCAGGCCGGCGTTGAGATCGGCGTCGATCGCCATCTGCTTGCCGGGCATCGCGTCCAGCGTGAAGCGCGCGCTGACCTCGGCGATGCGGCCCGCACCCTTGGTGATGACGACGAAGTTGATCAGCACCAGGATGCCGAACACCACGAGGCCGATCGCGGTGTTGCCACCGACCAGGAAGTGGCCGAACGCCTCGATGACCTTGCCGGCCGCGTCGGGCCCGGTGTGGCCTTCGAGCAGCACGATGCGCGTCGAGGCGACGTTGAGTGCCAGACGCAGCAGCGTCGTGACCAGCAGCACGGTCGGAAACACCGAGAAGTCGAGCGGCTTACTCGTATACATCGCGACCAGCATCACCATCACCGACAGCGCGATATTGAAGGTGAAGAACAGGTCGAGCGCGAACGGCGGCAGCGGCAGCACCATCATGGACAGAATCATGATGATGAGAATCGGCGCGCCGAGCAGGCGCAGATTCGTCGGCGTCAGCAGCGCTCTGAGGTTCAGGGCGTCGAGCATCTAGCAGCCTCTTGCAGGTGTTCGCAGCGGGTTCATCAGGCGGCGCCGGGATCGAGCCCGTCGGGCACGGCGAGCGCGGTCGGCACGCGCGGGGCATCGCCCCCCTTGCTCATCCATTCGTTGAGCTGATAGACGTAGGCCATCACCTCGGCGACCGCCGTGTACAGTGCGGCGGGCACGGCCTCTTCGAGCTCGCAGTGCGTGTACAGGGCGCGCGCGAGCGGCGGCGCCTCGAGCAGCGGCACGCCGTGCTGCTGCGCCAGCTCGCGGATCTTCAGCGCCACGTCGCCGCGCCCCTTGGCGACCACCACCGGGGCATTCATGCGCTCGGCGTCGTACTTGAGCGCCACCGAGAAATGCGTCGGGTTGGTCACGACGACGTCGGCCTTGGGCACTTCGGCCATCATGCGCTTGCGCGCCATCTCCATCTGCACGCGGCGAATGCGCGCCTTGACGTGCGGGTCGCCCTCCTGCTCCTTGTTCTCGCGCTTGACCTCTTCCTTGGTCATGCGCAGCT
>DAOMOP010000189.1:0-7884 GCA_035444405.1 Rhodocyclaceae bacterium | reverse complement strand
CAATGGCTCGATGTGGCCGCGGTCGCCGATATTCGAACCGACAGCGTGCGCGTCGTCGAGCTCGACGACGGCCGCCAGGTCGCGGTGTTCAACGCGGCCGGACGCTACTACGCGATCGAGGATTTGTGCAGCCACGAGGCCGAGAGCTTGTCGTGGGGCGTCGTCGAAGGCGAGGAGGTGATCTGCCCGCGCCACGGCGCGCGCTTTTCGCTCGTGAGCGGCGAGGCCTTGTCGCCGCCCGCCTATGAGCCGGTCGCGACCTTTCCGGTGCGCGTGTTCGACGGGCGCGTACAGATCGACTGCACGGCCCAGGATTGACACGGCGACCGCAGCCGCCTCGCGGCGGCCGGCCGTGCAGATACGAAAGTCGCGGAAGTCGCGGAAAGTCCCCTCTACGTGGCAAGCTCGAGCATGTTGACGACTTCATGCACGCCGGGCACATACCAGACATCGAGCTCGGCCCGACGGCGTTCGTCGCTGCTGCCGACGACGCCGGCCAGCGTCACGACGCGATCGACCACATTGACGCCGATCTGATCGGCGTGCACGAGCACGTCGAGCTCGAGCACCAGCCGGATCGCATCGGCGAGCTCGCCATCGTTGTCTTCCTCGGGCGGGCGCACGGTCAGGCGGTTGTGCACGAGCCGGCAGCCCGGCACCCACCAGGCCAGGACTTCCGCGATGCGCCGATGCGACAGACTGATCACATGGCCTTCCAGGCTGATCACACCGTCCTTGACCGAAAAGGTGATGTCGCCGCTCGCATCGTCACCGACCGCTTCATGGAGCGTTTCGACCTGGCCTTTCTCTTCGCGACGCAGCGAGCAGTTCTTGAGGTCGAGCTCGCGCAGCAACGACTGCGATAACGCGTCCAGAATCTCGCCGTCACCGCGAGCCGTCACCCGCGCCACGCCCAGACGGTCGAGGACGCTGCCGACGCCGGCAATCCTGTGCGCCAACGCAAAGGCCAGGCGCTTCGCGGCAATGTCCTGGGCATCCCCGTCGAGCGTGAGCACACCAGCGTCGAGCGACACATGGATCGGGTAGCGATGCAGATTGATGCGCGGCTCGATCTCGAGCGCGGCACGCACGCGTTTGAGCACCTCGTCACGGCTGGCCATGGATCCATCCTCCTGTCGTCGGCCGAACACACTGTCCGCAGTCACCTTCCGGTGCGCCCTTGCTATCGTTATAGTCGTCGCTCCCGCGCCTGTATTGGATGGGGTCGCGCGGGGGGGCGGAGCATGGCTCAGGATCTCATTGCGTCGGGCCGGCGTGCCACCTACATTGAAATCGAGCTGCGCCGCCAGCCCTGTGCCGGCCGGCGAGTGTGCGGCAGGACGCGGAGGGATAGCGCAGATGCACGAGAACGATCTGGCGGCCAGGACCTGCGAGCCGTGTCGCGGCGGGATTCCACCGCTGACCCGAGCGCAGGCCGATGCCTACCTTCGACAGGTTCCGGAGTGGACACTCGCCGACGAAGGGATGCGCCTCGAGCGCATTTTTCGATTCAAGAATTTCGCCGAGGCGCTCGACTTCGTGGTCAAGGTCGGCGCGCTCGCCGAAGACGCCGGCCATCATCCGGACATCGCCTTCGGGTGGGGCCGGGCGACCGTGTCGTGGCAGACCAAGAAGATCAAGGGCCTGCACGAGAACGATTTCATCATGGCTGCACGCACCGACCGCCTGTTCGGCGGTTGATCGAGCGCCGGCGGCCCCGCACGGGATCGCGCGCGCGGCCTGACGCGCGCATTCGTTCGGTCACTGGAAGTGTCACTGGAAGTTCGAGCACTGCAGATCGGTCAGCCGGCGTGTGACGGAATGCCACTGGCGCTTCAGGGCGGTCATCCTGCGGGCGCTCGCTCCGGCGCGCTGCTGGCTTTCGATGTGTTCCTTGCGGTGCAGCAGCGCGCCGCATTTTTCGGACACGACCCGCGCATCGGACTTGCTGATGCCGCCCATGCGCGGTCGCAGCGTCGAGGTCGGCGGGCGGGTTGGCGATGCGGGATGTGGATCGACGACCGTGAACGTACCGCCGTCGAGCGGGATCGTCACGGTGTCGGGCGCGCAGGGGCGCCCTTGGTAGATGGTACGGCGGCCGCTCTGGCATCGATACAGTCCGCCGTGCTGCTGCGAGTCGGCAATCGCGGCGTCGGCGACGACCGGTGCCGCTCCGATGCGCGGCACGGCGGTCTGTGCACGCGCGCGAGCTTCCTGATGGGCAGCATCGACGGGTGGCTGTGCGGCCGCGTGGCTGCGCGGACCGATGAATACGAAAAGCGTGACCGTCGCAAAGGCGGCCAGCGCAAGCACAAGCGCAGCGCGGTGAGCGTGCATGTCGCAGCGTCTCCGAAATCCCTAACTGCATATGTGTATAGCATTGCAACGGGCTTTGGCGCAAGGGCGCAGAGCAGGACTGCGGACCTCGAGCGCGGCGGCATCGGCAGGCCTGCCAATGCGATAATCGGTATTATGTTAAATACGATAGATGGCAGCGAACCAGGCTGCCTGTGATCAGTAACGACGCGGCAACGCCCTCGTCTACCCGAGCAACTCGCCGAGGCGAACGACTGTGACTCCAGGGCGCAGCTGCCGTAACGACGGCATCACCAGCACGCAGTTCTGATAGGGTGTGCGCACCGGCTCACCGTCACACCAGGCGATGATGCTCCCCGCCTCCGGAAAGGTCTCAAGCCCCGTGTAATTGCCGGCGAAGCGGAAATCGAGACTCGAGGCCACCACCGGCTCGGTGACCCGCACCACCTTCTGCGCCGTCTCGGGCCGGCGCAGCCAGCCTTGCGGCAGGTCGGCCGCCTCGACGACGCCGTGCAGAAGCAGGAACCCGCCGGTCACTTCGCGGCCGACGTCCGCCGCGCCCGCCTCCCAATGCTGGCCGCACTCGATGAGCAGCGCGTTCCTTGGGCTGCGCGGATCCCCGAAATCCGCGTAGTCGCGCATGCGCCGGCCCTCGGCATGACCCTCGTCGCAGATCACCCACGCCGGCGACCCCAGCGCGCGGGCGAGCGCGAGACCCTTCTCGAGCGGCCCGCACACCGACAGCGGCGCACTGCGCTCGTGCATCGAATGCAGGTCGAGCAGGAAGTCAACCTGGTCGATGATCGGACGCAACTCGCGCGCCCGGCGCAGTTCGACCGAGTCCTGCGACAGGTCGTCCAAGGTGGCCGCAGTCCACACCCGGTTGAGATCCTGGTCAACAAAACGTGAGGCATCCGGCATGGCCGGATCGAAGCGCTCGTAGGCGGCGACGTTCGCGAAGGCGAGCGTAAGGCGTCCGCGGCGCGGACGGATGCCGAGCTCGAGGAGCTCCTTCACCACGATGGCGCCGCACACCTCGTTGCCGTGGGTGAGCGCGTTCACCATCACGTGGGGGCCGGGCGCGCCACTGGCGAAGGTGTATACATAGGGGATCCCGCTGTTGCCTTCGGCGAAGGCACGGATGTCCGGGAACTCGAGCTCGATCGGATAGTGCTCGCCGGCTGCGATGCCGGCGGCCTGATTGGATGTCTGCATGGATGTACTCCGCTGGGAGCTGCCGGCAGGCTCAGTCGGCCTGCTCTTCCAGGGCGGCGGCGATCGCCTGCCCCATCTCGGTAGTCGTGGCCTTGCCGCCCAGGTCACCGGTGCGCGGTCCTTCCTTCAGCACCTTCTGGATCGCGGCGAGGATCGCGTCGTGGGCGCGCCGGCCCGCACCTTCGCCGTTGCCGAGAAAGTCGAGCATCATCGCGCCCGACCAGATCGCGCCGACCGGGTTGGCGATGTTCTTGCCGTAGATGTCGGGCGCCGAGCCGTGCACCGGCTCGAAGAGCGACGGGAAGCGGCGCTCCGGGTTCAGGTTGGCCGAAGGCGCGAGCCCCAGCGTGCCGGTGCAGGCGGGCCCGAGGTCGGAGATGATGTCGCCGAAGAGGTTGGTCGCCACCACCACGTCGAAGCGCTGCGGCTGCAGCACGAAGCGCGCGCACAGCGCGTCGATGTGCTGCTTGTCCCAGCGCACGTCCGGGAACTGCTCCGCCACCTCGGCCGCGCGCGCGTCCCACCACGGCATGCTCACCGCCACGCCGTTGCTCTTGGTTGCCACCGTCACGTGCTTGCGCGCGCGCTGGCGGGCCTGCTCGAAGGCGAAGCGCAGCACGCGCTCGGTGCCGTGGCGGGTGAAGACGGACTGCTGCATCACCACCTCGCGCTCGGTGCCCTCGAACATGGTGCCGCCCACCGCGGTGTACTCGCCCTCGGTGTTCTCGCGCACGATCAGCATGTCGATGTCGCCGGCGCTGCGCCCGGCGAGCGGGCACGGCACGCCGTCGAAGAGCCGCGCCGGGCGCAGGTTGATGTACTGGTCGAATTCGCGCCGGAACTTGAGCAGCGAGCCCCACAGGGAGATGTGGTCGGGCACCGTCCCGGGCCAGCCCACGGCGCCGAAGTAGATCGCGTCGACGCCGGCGAGCTGGGCCTTCCAGTCGTCGGGCATCATCGAGCCGGTCTGCAGGTAGTAGTCGCAGCTCGCCCACTCGATGTGCTGGTACTCGAGCGCGATGCCGAACAGCTCGCCCGCGCGATCCAGCACCCGCAGGCCTTCCGGAATCACTTCCTTACCAATGCCGTCGCCGGGAATGACGGCAATCCTGAATGACGAACTCATGTGCGAAGCGCCTCGTTGTGGGAGTGAAAAGTGACGCGACGCGGCGCCCCGGGAGGAAGAGGAGGCGCGCGGCCGCGATTTCGACGCGGCGGCAATGCCGCCGCCGTGACCCCATCTTAGTCGCGGAGCCGCAGTGCGGCCTTTCGTAAACACGCTATCCGACCGCAGGATCGGGCGTATTTGACAGACGGTTCGAAATCTCGTGCCGCGGGTCGGTGCCGCCGATCAATCGTGCGGGACGTACAGCTTGTCGATCGGGTAGTAGTCCTTCACGATCGGCGACTTGATCACGATGAAGCTGAAGTACTTGTCGATGCCGATCCGCGCTTCGAGCAGCTCCTCGACGATGCTCTGATAGTGCACCACGCTGCGGGTGACGAACTTCAGCAGGTAGTCGAAGCCGCCGCTCACCAGGTGGCTCTCGACGATCTCGTCGACGTTGCGGATGTGGGACTCGAACTTGATGAAATCCTCGCGCCGGTGGTCGGCCAGGGTGACCTGGGTGAACACCATCTGCACCGGCCCCAGCTTCTCGAGCTGCACGTGCGCGCCGTAGCCGGTGATGTAGCCCGCCTTCTCGAGGCGCTTCACGCGAGTCAGGCAGGGGCTGGGCGACAGCCCGACGGCGTCCGCCAGATCGACGTTGGGCGTACGCCCGTTGCGCTGGAGGTGGCAAAGGATGCGCAGATCGATCCGGTCCAGCTTGGGGGCGCCGTTCATCATCGTCGGAAGGCGTTCGCCATAGGGTTTTCCAATTGTTTCATGGTAGCAAACCGCACCGCGGCCGAACACGGGCCACGGTGCGGCTCGACCGCCTCAGCGCAACGCGCCGCGCACGTCGGGCTGCTCGAGCACCATGTCCAGCGTGCACCGCACGCGCTCGAACATCAGGTCGAAGTCGGCGCCCGTGTAGCACAGGGCCGGCGCGAAGCCCAGCACGTTGTCGGCGAACGAGCGAAAGATGATGCCGTTGCGGTGAGCGGCATCGAAGATCCGGTCGGCGAGCTTGAGCGCGGGGTCGAAGCGGGCCTTGGTCTTTTTGTCGGCGACGAGCTCGAGCGCCCCCAGCAGGCCCCGGCTGCGCGCATCGCCGACCAGCGGATGGTCGAGGAGCGCCTGCAGGCCTTGCTCGAAGCGCGGCGCCTGGCGGATGCCGTTCTCCAGCAGGCCACCTTCCCGGTACAGGCGCAGCACCTCCAGCGCTACCGCCGCGCTCACCGGGTGGGCCGAATAGGTGTGGCCGTGCCCGACGGGCAGATCATCGCCACCCGCCTCGGCGATCGCCTGGTAGATCGCATCGCTCATCAGCACCGCGCCCATCGGCGCGTAGCCGGCGGTGAGGCCCTTGGCCACGGTCATCACGTCCGGGGTGACGCCTTCCGCCTCGCACGCGAAAAGCGGGCCGGTCCGCCCGAAGCCGGTGATCACTTCATCGACCGCGAACAGGATGCCGAGCTCGCGGCAGGCCGCCTGCATCGCCTTGAGCCAGCCCGTGGGCGGCACGATCACCCCGCCCGAGCCCTGCACCGGCTCGCAGAAGAAGGCGGCGACGCGGTCGCGGCCGATCTCCTGCACCTTCTCCTTCAGCGCCGCGACCGAGGCGCGGATGATCGCCTCCGGATCCGAGCCCACCGGGTTGCGGTACGGGTACGGAGACGGGATGCGGTGCTGGTTGGGCAGCGGCACGTCGAAGTTGCGGTGGAAGGCCGCAATGGCGGTCAGCCCGGAGCCCTGCGCCGACGAGCCGTGGTAGCCGCGCTCGACGGTGATGAAGTGCTTCTTCTCGGGCAGGCCGAGCGCGTTGTAGTAATGGACGATGAAGCGGATCGCGGAGTCGACCGCGTCCGATCCGCCCAGCGTGAAGTAGACCTTGCGCAGCGACGGCGGCGCGAGCTCCACCAGTTTCGCCGCGAGCCGGATGGCCGGCTCCGAACCGAAGTGGAAGTAGCCGGTCGCGTACGGCAGGCGGCGCATCTGCTCTTCGGCCGCGCGCACGATGCTGTCGTGGCCATAGCCGACATTCACGCACCACAGGCCGGAGAATGCGTCGAGGAGCTCCTTGCCGTGGTTGTCCACAAGGTAGGCGCCGTGCCCGGACTCGAGCACGGCCACGCCGCGCCGCTCGTGGGTGCGGTAGTTGACGACGGGGTGAATCAGGTGATCGCGGTCGAGGGCGACGAGGGATTCTGTTTGCATGATCGGTCTGCCAAGGGTGGGTTGAAGGGCGGGCTGAATGAGGGCAAGGGCGTCACCGGCGGCCCTCCGTTCGAAGGACCGGGAGACGACCTTGGCGACGGACTCATGGTAGCCATGGCCCTGCGGCGGTAGATTTCGATGAACGCGAGCCCGGTGGACGGATATCGCGAATACGGCAGCGATTCGGCAGATTGTGCCGGCCGCCCCGCCCTCCCTTGCCCCATCGGCCGATGGGATGGGCGCGCAGCCTCCGGGCGCCGCGGGATTCAGCGGGAGAAGCGGTCCAGCTTCCGATCAACCGGCGGGCACGAAGTCGCCGGATCGCACGCCGCCCATGGTCCAGCCAACCCCGTCGGCGGCGCCTGTCCCGTCGGCGGCGCAGGCACCCCGGCCCTCGAAGTCGGGGTTGGCTCAGTAACCGCGGCGACGGTCCACCAGAGCGACGAGAGGACGTCCCGCGCGCTGTCGCTGCAGGTTCTCGAGCACCACCTCCGCCGAGGTCTCGGCCTGCGTCATGCTCGCGATGTGGGGCGTGATCATGATTCCGGCGGCTCCCACGCGGCGAGGTCGCGCACCGCGGCCGGGTCGCCGGCATCCGGCCAGATGCGGAACTCGACGTCAGGTGCGCGTTCGGCGAATAGCCTCGCCCACACGGCCCCGCGCTCCGGATCGGACTTGTAGAGAAAGCTCATCGGGTCGCTCCGCGATCCCTTCAGCCCAGCGCCTGGTTGATGATGGCGAACTGGCGCACGCCCTCCTCCGCATGGGCCGGCTCGCCGCGCACCATGGTGATCCCCGTGTCGACCTCGGCGAGGCCCATCTCGGCCAGCCAGGGGCTGAGGCCACTGGCGCCATCGATGTCGATGCGCACGAAGGCGCCGGCACGCACCCCGACCCAGTGGGCGATGAGGGCCTTGGCCCGCTCCGTGTCGGGCGCGACCACCGGCCCGATCGCGTAGCCGCGGCCGAAGCGGCGGCAGAGGGCGAAGCCGACCGGCTCGCCGCCGCTGTCGAGCACCACGCCGTCGGCC
>DAOMOP010000188.1:2463-7895 GCA_035444405.1 Rhodocyclaceae bacterium | reverse complement strand
CGGGTGCTGCGCTACGGCCGCGAGAAGGTCGCCTCGAGCGCGGCCCGCCGCGCCGGACCGCGTGCAGGCAGAAAGCCGGCGAAGTGAAAGCCGCTGTCGGCGAAGCCGGACGCACTCAGTGCGGCGATCGCCGCGCAGGCACCCGGCACCGGCACCACGTCAAAGCCGGCCTCGCGCACGCGCGCGACCACGCGCGCACCCGGATCGGAGATCGCCGGCGTGCCGGCGTCCGAGATCAGCGCGACGTGCTCGCCGTCGTGCAGGCGGCGCAGGAGCTGCGTCGCGGCCGCCTGCTCGTTGTGCTCGTGCACCGCGACCAGGCGCGTGGTGATTCCGTGAGCATCGAGCAGACGCTGGCTGTGGCGCGTATCCTCGGCCGCGACGACGTCGACCTCGCGCAGCACGTCGAGCGCACGCAGCGTCACGTCGCGCAGGTTTCCGAGCGGCGTGGCCACCACGTACAATGACGGCGTACTGGACAGCGAAGAAGGACCGTGGCTCATGAAAGGCTCGGAAGGCGGTGAAAGTGGGGCGATTGTCCGCCGGCCGCGCGGCGCCACGCAAGCGCGCGGCGCCGCCGCCGAGGCGCAGGCGGCGGCGCTGCTCGCACGCCACGGCCTGTCGGTGATCGCGCGCAACGTGCGCTGCCGCGGCGGCGAGATCGACCTGGTGTGCCTGGAGCGCGAAGTGCTGGTGTTCGTCGAAGTGCGCCTGCGCTCGGACGCGCGCTTCGGCGGCGCCGCCGCCAGCATCACCGCGCGCAAGCGGCAGCGCGTGATCCTCGCCGCGCGCTGGTGGCTCGCCGGCGCCGGCCGCGCACACGCCCAGCGCCCGTGCCGCTTCGACGCGGTGCTCTTCGACGGCGCCGACCCCCCGCGCCCGAGCTGGCTCAAAGGCGCTTTCGACGCCGGCACCGCCTGATCGTAAAGGGATGTAAGCGCGACGCGCGTGCACTGGACGGCAGCGGCATACTTTCCGCCAATCGCGTGCATCGCATGCGCCGTCATCGGGTCGTGCACCGCCGCATGCTAGACTTCCGCCCTCTCCGCACAGCATGGCATCGACTCCCGCAATGGACTTGATTCACCGCATCACCCGGCAGTTCGAGGACAGCGCCCGCACCAAGCGCGATGCGCTCGACGCACTGGCCGCGCCGATCGCCGGCGCGATCGAGATCATGACGGCGAGCCTGCTCAACAACGGCAAGATCCTCGCGTGCGGCAATGGCGGCTCCGCCGCCGACGCACAGCACTTCGCCGCCGAGCTGCTCAACCGCTTCGAGATGGAGCGCCCGCCGCTCGCCGCCATCGCGCTGACCACCGACACCTCGACGCTGACCTCGATCGCGAACGACTACGATTTCGTGCAGGTGTTCTCGAAGCAGGTGCGCGCGCTCGGACAGCCCGGCGACGTGCTGCTGGCGATCTCGACCAGCGGCAACTCGCCCAACGTGCTCGACGCGATCGCCGCCGCCCACGAACGCGACATGCGCGTCGTCGCTCTTACCGGCCGCCACGGCGGCGCCGTCACGGAACGACTCGGACCTTCCGACATCCACATCTGTGTGCCGGCCGAACGAACCGCACGCATCCAGGAGGTGCACCTCCTGACGCTACACTGCCTGTGCGACGGCATCGACTGTCTTTTGCTTGGAGTTGAAGAGTGATGAACAACAAGAACGCGTCACCTGCCCGCAGGAGGTTCATCGCCGGCCTCGTCGCCGTGGCGACGCTCCCGGCGCTGCAGGGCTGCTTCCCGGTCGTTGCCGGCGGCGCCGTCGGCGCTGCGGCGATCTTCGCGGACCGGCGCACGTCGGGGGCCTTCGTCGAGGACGAGGGCATCGAATGGCGCACCCGCAACCGCCTGCGCGAGCGCTTCGGCGACAGCGTCAACATCAGCGTCACGTCATACAATCGCAACGTGCTGCTGACCGGCCAGGTGCCCGACGAAGCCGCACGCAGCGAGGCCGGACGCATCGCGGCCGGCGTCGACAACGTGCAGGGCATCATCAACGAGATCGAGATCGCCGGCATCAGCTCGCTGACCTCGCGCAGCAACGACGCGCTGATCACGTCGCGCGTGAAGGCGCGCTTCGTCGATGACCAGAGCTTCGCGCCCCACCACGTGAAGGTCGTCACCGAGGCGGGCACGGTGTTCCTGATGGGCATCGTCACGCGCCGCGAGGCCGACGCGGCGACCGAGGTCGCACGCACGACCAGCGGCGTGCAGAAGGTCGTGCGCGTGTTCGAGTACGTCAGCCAGGAAGAGGCGGCGCGGCTCGACCGCAGCGTGCGGGCGCAGAATCAGTGATCGGTGAAGGCGGTCGGCGCCAGCCCCGGCGCGGGGCCCCCGCCGGCGCCGACATCACCGATCACGCACGAGCGGTCGCCTGCCCGAGCGCGGCGAGCAGCTTCTCGTGGACGCCGCCGAAGCCGCCGTTGCTCATCACCAGCACGTGGTCGCCCGCTCGCGCCGCTTCGGCGACCGCGGCCACCAGCGCGTCGAGCGCGTCGAAGCTGCGCGCCCGCTCGCCCAGCGGCGCCAGCGCCGCGGCCGCATCCCAGCCGAGGCCGTGCGCGTAGCAGAACGCGCGGTCGGCGCGCGCGAGGGCGGCCGGCAGACGGTCCTTCATCACGCCCAGCTTCATCGTGTTCGAGCGCGGCTCGAGCACGGCGAGAATGCGTCCGTGTGCCGCCGCGCGGCGCAACCCCTCCACCGTCAGCGCGATCGCGGTCGGATGATGGGCAAAATCGTCGTAGACGGTCACGCCCGCGACCGTGCCGCGCACCTCCATGCGCCGGCGGATGCCACGGAAACGCTCGAAGCTTGCCACCGCCTGTGCCGGCGGCACGCCGACGTGCCGCGCCGCTGCCACCGCGGCCAGCGCATTGGCGAGATTGTGGCGCCCGGCCATCGGCACGCGCGCATGCCCGACGGCTTCCCCGCCCAGCGCCAGCGCCGCCCGGCCATCGTCGGCCTCGGCGACCGACCAGCCGGCGACATCGTCGAACCACTCGAGCTCGGACCAGCAGCCGCGCGCGAGCACGCGCCGCAACGCGGCCTCGCCGGCGTTCGCGATGATGCGCCCGGACGCCGGCACGGTGCGCACGAGATGATGGAACTGGGTCTCGATCGCGGCCAGGTCGCTGAAGATGTCCGCATGATCGAACTCGAGGTTGTTCAGGATCACGGTGCGCGGACGGTAATGCACGAACTTCGATCGCTTGTCGCAGAACGCGGTGTCGTACTCGTCGGCCTCGATGACGAAGAACGGCGACTCGCCGAGCCGCGCCGACACACCGAAATTGCCCGGCACGCCTCCGATCAGAAACCCCGGCGCAAGCCCGGCATCCTCGAGCAGCCACGCCAGCATCGCGGTCGTCGTCGTCTTGCCGTGCGTGCCGGCCACTGCCAGCACCCAGCGCCCCTGCAGCACATGCTCGGCCAGCCACTGCGGCCCCGACACATAGGGCAGACCGCGGTCGAGCACCGCCTCGAGCAGCGGGTTGCCGCGCGAGATCGCGTTGCCGACCACGAACAGGTCGGGCGCCAGCGCAAGCTGCGACGGATCGTAGCCCTCGACCAGCGCAATGCCCTGCTCCTCGAGCTGCGTACTCATCGGCGGATAGACGTTGGCGTCGCAGCCGGTGACCTTGTGCCCGGCCGCGCGCGCGAGCAACGCGACGCCGCCCATGAAGGTGCCGCAGATGCCGAGAATATGGATATGCATCAAGACCTCGAAAAAACTGCCGGTGTAAAATGGCCCCCATTCTACCCCGACCCACGAACATGCCCTCCCGAGCGAGCCCCCTCAGAGCCGGCAACCTGCGACGCGAGATCGCCGCGCTGGCCGCCCGGCTGATGGCCGAGGACGGCATCAGCGACTTCGGTTTCGCCAAGCGCAAGGCGGCGCGCCAGCTCGGCGCGTCCGAGACCGAAGCGCTGCCGAACAACACCGAGATCGAAGCCGAGCTGCGCGCCTGGCAGGCGCTCTACCAGGACGCCGAACAGGCCGAGCGCATCCGCGAGATGCGCCATACGGCAGTCGAGGTGATGCGCCTGCTCGAGCCGTTCCGCCCCTATCTGACCGGCGGCGCGCTCGACGGCACGGCCGGACGCTACTCGGAGGTCGACATCGAGCTCTACCCCGAAAGCGCGAAGGAAGTCGAGATCTTCTTTCTCAACCAGGGCATGAGCTACGAACACCGCGAGCCGCGCCGCGGCGCGCCGAATGCGCCCGAAGCCGTCCTTTGCTTCGACTGGGACGACGTACCGGTGCGCCTGTCGATCTACGGCGGCCATGCCGAACGCATGAGCCGGCGCAACATCGAACGGGCCCGCCTGCCGGCGGTCGAAGCGCTTCTCGAACACGACGAGGATTTCAACGAATGAACCGAGTCAGCCGCATCCTGACCTTCGCCGCGGTTGCGGGCATCGCCCTGACTGCCGGCCTGCTGACCTACCAGAGCGTGCAGTCGGGCAAGGCCCAGGCCCAGGCCGTCGCAACCGATGCCGGCCAGGCAGTGCTGTCGCTGACCCTGCCGGACACCGAGGGCAGCGAGCAGGCACTCGAGCAGTGGCGCGGCAACGTGATGGTGGTCAATTTCTGGGCCACCTGGTGCCCGCCATGCATCAAGGAAATCCCGGAATTCGCCGCCGTCAGCCGACGCCATGCCGACGCGCCGGTGCAGTTCGTCGGCATCAGCATCGACTCGCTCGAGAAAGTGCTCGAGTTCGACGCCGAGCACCAGGTCCCGTACCCGCTGCTGATCGGCACCCACGAGACGCTGCGGCGCTTTGCCGAGCTCGGCAACGCACCGCAGGCGATGCCCTTCACCGTCATCCTCGACCGCGACGGCAGCTTGCGCCACGTCAAGCTCGGCACCTTGAGCGAGGACGAACTCGAAGCCAAGATCGCGGCCCTGCTCGAACCGTAGTGCACTGGCCGCACCGTGCCCGTCACGGCGTGCACCGAGCCGTACGACAAACGGCTCGCCGAGCCATCCGGCGACTGGACAAATTGCGGCGATTTGCGGCAAACTCGCGGCCATGACGCGCTCAAAAAGCAAGAAAACCTCCGAAACCCCGCCGCCGCCACGCGCCCGCATCCTGGTGCTGCACGGCCCCAATCTGAATCTGCTCGGCACGCGCGAACCGGAAGTCTACGGCCGCACGACGCTGTCCGACATCCATTCGGCCATGGAGGCGCGCGCGCGCGCCGACGGAATCGTGATCGAATCCTTCCAGAGCAACCACGAAGGCCAGCTGATCGACCGCGTGCAGGCGGCCGCTTCGGAAGAGGTCGGCTTCATCGTCATCAACCCGGCCGGCTACACGCACACCAGCGTCGCGCTGCGCGACGCACTGGCCGCCGTCGCGATTCCGTACGTCGAAGTGCACCTGTCGAACATTCACGCCCGCGAGCCGTTCCG
>DAOMOP010000188.1:0-2453 GCA_035444405.1 Rhodocyclaceae bacterium | reverse complement strand
CACTCCTACTTTTCCGATCGTGCCGCCGGGGTGATCTGCGGCCTGGGCGCGTACGGCTACATGGCCGCGCTCGAATTCGCGCTGTCGCGCCTGCGAGAACACTGAACCCAAGACGAAACAAGTACGGGCGGCGGCCGGCCCGGCGCTGCCCTGTCCGGAGATATCGATGGATTTGCGCAAGCTGAAGAAACTGATCGACCTCGTCCAGGAGTCGGGCATCTCCGAGCTGGAGGTCACCGAAGGCGAGGAGAAGGTTCGCATCGCCAAGTATGCCCCGCCGCCCGCCGCGGCCGCTCCCGCCCCGGCGCTGTCGCTCCCGCTGCCGATGAACGCGGCGGCGCCGGCGCCGGCCGCGGCGGGCGCGGCCACCGCCGGGGACGACCTGCCCGACGGGCACGTCGTCAAGTCGCCGATGGTGGGCACGTTCTACCGCTCGGCCTCGCCGGGCGCGAAGCCCTTCGCCGACGTCGGCCAGAAGGTGTCGGCCGGCGAACGGCTGTGCATCATCGAGGCGATGAAGCTGATGAACGAGATCGAGTCCGACGTCGACGGCGTCGTCAAGGCCATCCTGGTCGACAACGGCCAGCCGGTCGAATACGGCCAGCCGCTGTTCGTGATCGGCTGAGCGCATCATGTTCGAGAAGATCCTGATTGCCAATCGGGGGGAGATCGCGCTGCGGGTCTTGCGCGCCTGCCGCGAGCTCGGCATCCGCACCGTCGCGGTGCACTCGGAGGCCGATACCGAGGCGAAGTACGTCAAGCTCGCCGACGAGTCGGTGTGCATCGGCCCGCCGTCGTCGACGCTGTCCTATCTCAACGTACCGGCGATCATCTCGGCGGCCGAGGTCACCGACGCCGAGGCGATCCACCCGGGCTACGGCTTCCTGTCCGAGAACGCCGACTTCGCCGAGCGCGTCGAGCAGTCGGGCTTCGTGTTCATCGGCCCGCGCGCCGAGACGATCCGCCTGATGGGCGACAAGGTCAGCGCCAAGAACGCGATGAAGCAAGCCGGCGTGCCGTGCGTGCCCGGCTCGGACGGCGCGCTGCCCGAGGATCCGAAAGACATCGTGCGCATCGCGCGCGCCATCGGCTATCCGGTCATCATCAAGGCGGCGGGCGGCGGCGGCGGCCGCGGCATGCGCGTCGTGCATACCGAGGCGGCGCTGCTCAACGCCGTGACGACGACGCAGTCCGAGGCGCTGGCAGCGTTCGGCAACCCGGTCGTGTACATGGAGAAGTACCTCGAGAACCCGCGCCACGTCGAGATCCAGGTGCTCGCCGACCAGCACGGCAATGCCGTGCATCTGGGCGAGCGCGACTGCTCGATGCAGCGCCGCCACCAGAAGGTCATCGAGGAGGCGCCGGCGCCGGGCATCGACCGCAAGCTGATCGAGAAGATCGGCGAGCGCTGCGCCGAGGCCTGCCGCACGATCGGCTACCGCGGCGCGGGCACCTTCGAGTTCCTGTACGAGAACGACGAGTTCTACTTCATCGAGATGAACACGCGCGTGCAGGTCGAGCACCCGGTCACCGAGCTGATCAGCGGCGTCGACATCGTGCAGGCGCAGATCCGCATCGCCGCCGGCGAGCCGCTGTGGTTCAAGCAGCGCCAGGTCGATTTTCGCGGCCACGCGATCGAATGCCGCATCAACGCCGAGGATCCGTTCAAGTTCACGCCCTGCCCGGGACGCATCACCAACTGGCACATGCCCGGCGGCCCGGGCATCCGCGTCGATTCGCACGTCTACAACGGCTACACCGTGCCGCCGTATTACGACTCGATGATCGGCAAGCTGATCGCCTACGGCGACACCCGCGAACAGGCGATCCGGCGCATGCGCGTGGCGCTGTCGGAGATGGCCGTCGAAGGCATCAAGACCAACGTGCCGCTGCACCAGGAGCTGATGCTCGACAGCCGCTTCGTCGAGGGCGGCACCAGCATCCACTACCTCGAGAAGAAGCTCGCCGGCCGCAGCGAAGTGCAGAAGGGCTGACGAAGCGCTCCAGCATGTACATCTCGGTCACCCTGCACGCCGAAGCACACCGCGCCGAGGCGCTCTCCGACGCGCTGATGGACGCCGGTGCGCTGTCGGTGTCGATCGAGGACGCCGACGCCGGCACCGCGGCCGAGACGCCGCAGTTCGGCGAGCCCGGCCATGAGCCGGGCACGCTGTGGGAGCACAGCCGCGTCATCGCGCTGCTCGACGGCGACGCCGACGTGCCCGCGCTGCTGGGCGAGGCCACAGCCGCAGCGGGCTTCGAGGCCGTGCCGCCATACCGCCAGGAAGCGGTCGCCGAACGGAACTGGGTGCAGCTCACGCAGAGCCAGTTCGATCCCATCCGCATCACCGCGCGCCTGTGGATCGTGCCGTCGTGGCATGCCGCGCCCGACCCCGAGGCGATCAACATCGAGCTCGATCCCGGCATGGCCTTCGGCACCGGCTCGCACCCGA
>DAOMOP010000187.1:0-7901 GCA_035444405.1 Rhodocyclaceae bacterium | reverse complement strand
CTCGACAGCGACGACACGCTGATCGGCGAAGTCGACTTCGCCCGCCAGGGGCGCGCGCGCGCCGCGCAACGCAACGAGGGGCTGATGCGCATCTACGCGCAGCGCGGCACCGGCGCGCTGCTCGGGGCCGAAATGTGCGCGCCGGCCGGCGAGCACATGGCGCACCTGCTCGCGCTCGCGATCGAGCGTGGCCTGACCGTGCACGACCTGCTGCGCATGCCTTTCTATCACCCCGTACTCGAGGAAGGCCTGCGCACCGCGCTGCGCGAGCTCGCCGCGCAGCTGCCGCCCGCGGGCGATTCCGATCTGGCCGCCTGCCCGGCCTTCCAGGCCGACGCGCTCGACTGAAGCCCGCTCGCGCAGCCAGCTCACGACGGCGACCGGGCCGTCGTTTTTTTTGTGCTACGCTAGCCGCAATTCATGACAAGTCGATCACCGCATGGCTGAAGAAAACCAGTTTTTCCGCCCGGTCAGCGAGTTCTGCCAGCGCAACGTGGTGACCTGCCACGCCGATGACGGGCTCGTCGCGGTCGTCGCCGTCATGCAGGCGAAGAACATTTCCAGCGTCGTCGTGTGCAACGGCGACACGCCGCTGGGCATCTTCACCGACCGCGACCTGCGCAACAAGGTCGTCGCGCGCGGGCGCGACCCCAACGCGCTGCGCGTGCGCGACGTCATGAACACGGCGCTCGCGGTGATCGGCGAGCACGACTTCCTCTACGAGGCGCTCTACCGCATGTCGCGTCAGGGCATCCACCGGCTCGGCGTCGTCGACGCCGGCGGGCGGCTTGCCGGCATCGTCACCGACACCGACATCCTCAAGCTGCAGGCGCATTCACCGCATCAGCTCGTCCTCGACATCGAGAAGGCCTCCGCCCTCGACGACCTGAAGGCACTTCACGCCCGCATCCAGGCGCTGGTGCTGCACCTGGCCGGTACCGGCATCCGCACGCGCGACATGGTACGGCTGATCGCCAACCTCAACGACCAGATCCTGATCCGCGTGATCGCGCTGCTGCGCGAGTCGCGCTTCGCCGACCTGCCCGAGGGTTTCGCCTTCGTCGTGATGGGCAGCGAAGGGCGCAGCGAGCAGACGCTGTCGACCGACCAGGACAATGCGCTGGTCTATGCGGACGAGCTCGACCCGAACGACGTCGCCCGGCTCGAGGCGTTCTCGCAGGCGCTGATCGACGCGCTGATCGCGATCGGCGTGCCGCCCTGCCCCGGCGGCATCATGGCGAAGAACCCCGAGTGGCGCCGCAGCCTCGGGCAGTGGCAGGCCGAAATCACGCGCTGGTTCGACACGCCCACGCCCGACAACATCCTCAAGGCGAGCATGTTCGTCGACATCCGCGGCATCCACGGCGAGGCGCGCTTCGAGCGTGCGCTCAAGGCCCACGTGTACGCCCACCTCGAGCGCGACAAGACTTTTCTGATGCGCATGGCGCAGAACATGTTGGGCTTCCGGCCGCCGCTGGGCTGGTTCGGCCGCGTCAAGACCGAGCGCAAGGGCGAGCACCGCGGCATGCTCGACATCAAGAAGGCCGGCATCTTCGCGATCACCGACGGCGTCAAGTCGCTGGCGCTCGAAGCCGCTGCGCTCGACGGCGGCACGCACGAGCGCATCGCCGCACTGGTCGCGCGCAAGGTGCTGGACCCGGCGCAGGCGGAGGATCTCGAGACGAGCTTCGAATTCCTCGTCACGCTGCGCCTGCGCGGACATGTCGCGGCGGTGCGCGCCGGCCGCACGCCGGACAACTACGTCGCCCTCGCCCAGCTCAATCGCATGGAGCAGGCGCGCCTGACCAGCGCACTCGAAGGCGTCGCACGCTTCCAGCAGTTCGTCAGGCGCCACTTCAACGTCGATCTGCTGCGCTGAGAACCCGTGACGAAATCGTCGCCGACAGGGGGTCGGGGGCAAGGGGCGAGCGCGCGCACGGGCTCATCCGGGCTGCCGACATCCGGCCAGCGTGCGGCGCCACAGCAGCTCGAACGCTGCCGCCGGCAAGGGCGGCGAGAACAGGTAGCCCTGCACCTGGTCGCAGCCGCCGCGCCGCAGGAAGTCGAGCTGGGCCTCGCTCTCGACGCCTTCGGCAATCACCTCGAGCTTCATGTTGCGCGCGAGCCCTATGATCGCGCCGACGATGGCCGCGTCGTCCGGGTCGGTGGCGACGTCGCGCACGAAGGCCTGGTCGATCTTCAGCTTGTCGATCGGCAGCCGCTTCAGATAGGCGAGCGACGAGTAGCCGGTACCGAAATCGTCGATCGCCATGCGTATGCCCATGTCGCGGATGGCCTCGAGCACCTCGAGATGGCGTTCGGCCGCATCCATCATGATGCTCTCGGTCAGCTCGAGCTCGAGGCACGCCGCCGTCAGGCCGCTTGCGGCGAGCGCGTCGGCGACGAGCTCGACGAACTGCCGCTGCCGGAACTGCAGCGCCGAGATGTTGACCGCGACCGGCAGGGCCGGCAGCCCGGCCGCCTGCCAGGCGCGATTCTGCCGGCACGCTTCCTTCAGCACCCACGCACCGAGCGGCAGGATCAGGCCGGTCTCTTCGGCCAGCGGAATGAAGCGCGCCGGCGAAACCAGCCCCGCCTCCGGATCCTGCCAGCGCAGCAGCGCCTCGACGCCGACGATGCGTCGCGTCGCACTGTCGATCTGCGGCTGATAGTGCAGCAGGAACTCGCCGTTCTTCAGCGCTCGCCGCAAGGCGGTCTCGAGCGCCATGCGCTCGTGCACACGTTCGTTCATCTCGGCGCGGAAGAAGTGGTACGCATTGCGCCCGCTTTCCTTGCCGTGATACATCGCGAGGTCGGCGCTGCGCATCAGCGCGGCGATATCGGCGCCGTCGTCGGGATAGAGGCCGATGCCGACGCTGGCCGAGATCATCAGCTGACGGCCGTCGATGCTGTAGGGCCGCGCGAGCGCATCGAGCACCTTTTCGGCCACGCGGGCCGCATCGTCCGGGCCGGCGATGTCGGGCAGCAGCAGCGTGAACTCGTCGCCGCCGGGGCGGCTCACCGTATCGGTCGCGCGCACGCACTGCACGATGCGCTCCGCGACGACGCGCAGCAGCTGGTCGCCGACGTGGTGCCCGAGCGTATCGTTGATGTTCTTGAAGTGATCGAGATCGATGAACAGCAGCGCGAGACGACGGTGCTCGCGCTGCGCGGTCAGGATCGCCTGGGCAAGCCGCTCGTGCAGCCGCAAGCGGTTCGGCAGCCCGGTCAGCGCATCGTGCTCGGCCAGGTAACGGATGCGCTCCTCGCTCGCCTTGCGCTCGCTGATGTCCTCGATCAGGACCACCACCCCCTCTTCGGGCCGTGACGGATCGAGCAGGCGGGCGTAGACGTCGGCCCATAACATGCGTCCTGTGCGATCCTTGAGACGCTCTTCGAGCCGCGCGACGCCGCCGCCGGCCACGGCGGCGTACATCCGCTCGCCGAACGCGATGAAGGCCTCGTGATCGGCGAAGTGGCGCTCCGGCGTCCGGTTGCGCAACTCCTCGAGCCGATAGCCGAACATGCGTTCGTAGGCCGGGTTCGCTCGAATCACGCGGCGCTCGCGGGTCACCGCGATGGCGAGCGGGCTCGCATCGAGAACCGTCTGCAACTGCGTCGCACGATCGAAGCTCTCGTGCCGCGACTGCGTCAGCTGGTCGAACAGCTCGTAGAACTCGCGTGCCACCTCGCCGATCTCGTCGTCGCCGGTCGGCGGACGCGCTGCCGCTTGCGGATCGGTCCGCAGCCGCCGCACGGTCTCGCGCAGTGCCAGCAGCGGCGTGAGCAGACGGCGCATCGCGAACCACATCAGCACCCCGACCAGCAGCGTCGCGACCAGCAGCAACGACACCACGGTGCGACGCGACTCGCGCACCGGCACGAACGCCTCATCGACCGGCAGCAGCGCTCCGAGCACCCAGTCCGCCCTGTCGAGCAGCCGAAAGCTCATCAGCACGCGCTCGCCGTTGCCGGTGACGCCCTCCGCCGTGCCCTGCCAGCCTTCGAGCGCGCGGTCGTAGACCGGATCTGCGCCCGGCTTGGCGTACGGCGCCAGCACGCGTGCCGAATCCGGCCCGACCAGCGTCGCGCGCTCGCGCGTGGTCAGCACGTAGCGCGCGACGCCGGGCTCACGGACGGCGTTGAGCGAACCGAGAAAGTTCGGCGTGTACAGGTCGAACGTGCCCGACAGGATTGCGATCAGCGGCCCGCCGGGCTCGCGCACCGGCACCGACATCGCCACGGTCGGGCGGCCGGTAATCTTGCCGAGAAAAGGCTGGGAGACGACCGGCTGCCGCGTCTCGCGCAGACGCACGAGATGGGCGAGCCCGGACACGTCGGTGCCGACACGCCCCGCAACCTGAGGCACATCGGCCAGCACCTGGAGGGTGGGACTGACGACGATCAGCGCGTCGAAGATCGCAAGAATTCCCGTCTGGTCGCGCACGAAGCGCTGCAGCGCCGGCCGATCGCCGACGAGCGCCGGCGTCAGCCCGGCCGCCACGCGCTCGAGCGCATCCAGATTGATCGCCAGCCGGCCGTCGATCTCGCCAGCCACGCGCGAGACGAGCGCGAACTGCTGATCGGCGATGGTGTGCTTCAGGGACGTGCGGATCAGGTAGTCCTGAACGAGGATGCCGATGCCGAACACCACGATCAGGAGCACGGCGACGGTCAGCGAGGATTTGGTCTTGAGATTCAAGCGGGACTCAGGCGGGACGCTCGGGTGCGAATCGCGCACCACTATAACACCGCCCGCCGCTCCATCCCGGACGGCATGCCTCGTGCGCAAGGCCGCACTGCACCTGACCCGCAGGCGCAGTGGGGTGTGTCGTGGGCACGCCGCACGACCGGCTTGTCTCGGCTACATCTTCTTCTGCGTCTCCTTGGCGGTCTCCTCGATCATCTCCCCACCGCTCTGGATATCCTTGCCGGCTCCGGCAATCGTCTGGCAGGCGCTCACCGATGCAATCAGCCCCACGGCCAGAAGCAACGACAGCAGTCTCGTGAACATCAGCACTCTCCTTCGATCGGCATCACTGGTCCGGGACCGGAGTCATGCCGGCACCATCGCCCATGCATACGGCAAGGGTGCCGCAAGGCAGCGCCGCCACCGACCGTCCGGACCATACCGCGGCCGGCGCGCTGCCGCCTCGCTCAAGTATAGACCGCGTTCATAACACCTCCGGAGCACGAGCGGCACGGGCAGTCGGGCGGACCGATGCTAAGATGCCCGCAGACCCGACCTGCAATGGCCGCAGCCTGCGTGCCCGACCATGGAGATCCATCGATGAACCTGAGCTTGAGCATCGGCCCGCTGGCAGCGCTGATCGCCGGCATCCTGATCCTCGTCATGCCCCGGCTGCTGAACTACATCGTCGCGCTCTATCTGATCATCATAGGCCTGGTAGGCCTTCTGGGCATCGGCAGCATTCACTTCAGATGACGCGTGCCGTGCACCGGGGAATGGTCCGCATGCCTGCGCCCGATGCCGCTGCAGTGCCACTGGAGCGATCGTGGTGCATGTCGTACGGCGTCATCGCGGTCTATGCTTGAAGCGTCGGCACGACCGAAGCGAGGAACGACATGGATGCCATCACGATCGCGGCACTGCTCGGTGATGCGACGATTCGCCCGATCGTCATCCATCCCGAGGACGACGATGCGCGCTGGCGCGAGGATCTCGAGCGCTTTCTGTCGGGCGATGCGACGCTGACACGCCAGTCGGCCGGTGAGGCGGCGATCATGGCGGTGCAGCGACTGATGATCTTCCTCGGCTATTCGACCTCGTCGGGCGGCGCCTGCGTCGTCGACGGCGACTTCGGGCGCGGCACCAACCGCGGTATCGCCCAGTTCCAGTTCGAGCACGGGCTCGCCGGCGGCATCGACCGCGCGACGCTGTGCTATCCGTGTCGCTGGAATACGGCCGCGCGTCTGATCGGAACCATCCCGGACGCGCGGCTGACGCCGCAGACGCTGCACGCGATGCTGCACAGCGCCCGCGAGCGCTGCGCACGCGGCGAGGTGATGACCGGCACCGTGGACGACGCGGTGTTCCACCTCAACGCCCTGCACAAGCGACGCTTTCTCGACTGCCGCCGCATCGCCGAACGCTACGGCGAGCTGGCAATCACGGTGTGCACACGCCTGCGTGACGACGCCGACTATCGCATCGCGCCCGAATGGGTGCTGGCGATCGTGCGCCAGGAGACCGCCGGGGTCGTCCGCCCGCGCTTCGAACAGCATTACCTGAGCCGCCTCAACGGACAGCACCCGGACGAAGCGCTCGCGGCGCTGCGCATGCGCTCGATGAGTCTGGGCCTGGGCCAGATCATGGGCGAGAACTTCCGCCGCGTCGGCGCCCCGAACGCCGAGGCCCTGTTTACGGCACCGAGCGCCGAGCAGCTCGCCTACGTCGCACGCTTTCTGAAGCCCAAGGCCGCCGTCGTCGCGCGGCGCGACCCGGGCGAGGCCGCGTTTCGCGAGATCGCGCACTTCTACAACGGACCCGGCTACGAGGCGCACCGTTACCACGAGTCGCTCGCGCGCTGGTTCCGCGAGTTCCGGCTGCTGCTGGCCTAGGGTTGCCGCAAACCACCCATGTCCGGCGCCTCCCGTTCCGTGCCGCGCCAGGTCTTCCTGTTCAGCGGCCACATGGTCGACGCTCCCGGGCGCGCGACGCCACGCTTTCCCGCCGACAAGGTGCCGCAGGCGGCACGCCGGATCGCGGCGGCGCTGGACGCGTTCGCGGCCGGCCCGCCCGATCTTGCGCTCGCCCAGGGGGCGAGCGGCGGCGACATCCTGTTCCTCGAGGCGTGTCGGGCGCGCGGCGTGCACATCCGGCTGATGCTGCCGTTTCCGGAGCCGGAATTCATCGCGTGCTCGATCCTGCCGGCAAGCGACGGCCCGCGTTGGCGCGAGCGCTACCGCGCGGTGCGCCACACGCTCGCCGAGCCACCGACCATCATGACCGACGCACCCGCTCGGGATGAGGATGGGCGCGGCCCGTTCGAGCGCTGCAACCTGTGGCTGCTCGAGACGGCGCTGTCGTGGGGAGTCGCGCGGCTGCGCTTCATCTGCCTGTGGGACGGCACCGCCGGCGACGGTCCGGGCGGCACCGCTTTCATGGTCGACGAGGTGCGCCGCCGCGGCGGCCATGTCACCTGGATAGACACGCGCACGCTGTAGCGGGTCGGCTCGGCCCGCGGTTGACGGTCGGCGCATGCGGCTTCGCCCCGGCGTCTTGGCACGCGGCGCGGTGCTACGGCGCCTGAGCACGACGGGAAGATGCGGCGCCGAGGCGGCGTGCGCGGTGGACGCGGCGCGGCGGCCTTCCTATAGTGGATCAGCCGTCACCGTCAATCCATTGGCATCGCAGCGCATGGCCGATGCCGATCGCCGCGAGGAAGGACCGCATGGGGCCGCGACGCTATCGAATCCGTGGCACGCTCCACGAAGCGGCCCCGCCCAAGGCCGACGCCGTCACGATCGCGACGAGCCGGCGCGTGCTTCCGGGCAGCGCGCGCGAGGGCCTGGCCGGCGAGCTCGAGGTCGCCGCCGACGACGTCGTTCGCATCGAGCTCGACAACGGCTTCGTGCTGTGGACGTCGGCGGCGGACCTGGTACGCGAGCACGGCCGCCCGGCGATCGCGCGCGACGGCGGCGAAGCGTGGGAGTTCGGCGCCCTGGTGCCGCGCCGCGCCGCGGCCGGCGGCGAGCGCGGGGTGCTCGGCCTGGGCATCCGCATCCTCGACTTCTTCGGCGTGGATCTCGCCGGCCGGGCGACGCGCGAGCTCGCGCGGCGCTTCGAGGAGCGCCTGCTGCAGGGCCGCACGCCGGGGCTGTTCACGTGCGAGGTCGGCGACGGCTTCGCACTGGCGGCGGCCCCCGCGCCCGACGCG
>DAOMOP010000186.1:5147-7910 GCA_035444405.1 Rhodocyclaceae bacterium | reverse complement strand
GCGCGCGCGCACGAGCTGCGCGCGCGCAGTGGCGCCGGCACCCGTGTCGATGCCCACGTCACGCGCCGCATCGCCCCGGGCGTGAGCGTGCGGCTGTCCGGCGAGAACCTGCTCGGTATGCCCGAACGCCTGTCGCGCAGCGCGCACGTGGATGATCGCGCATGGACGCTGCGCGCCCGCGAAGGCGGCGAGCGGACCTGGCTCGTGGCGCTGGACGGCAAGTGGTGAGCGCCGACCAGAGCGCAGGTGTCGGCCGGAACCCTTGGTCATCCGCATTCACCCCGGATTGTGCGGGGTGCGCATTCTTCACCCTATGGAGGAAATCAACATGTCGTCCCTGATCGAATCGGCCATGTACGGCCTCAGCCAGCTCTTCATGCTGCCGGTGCTGCTGCTGGTGGCGGCGCTGTTCTTCTATGCGTTCTACGCGCTCGGCGTCTTCGCGGTCGAGGCGCGCCAGCGCGGCCGCAATGACGCGCGCGGCTTTCCGCTGCAGGCAGCCAGGCGTGCCGACGCGACCCTGTGCGTGACCGACCTCGAGGCGCTTGCGGTCAAGAAGCTCGAGATGCTGCGCATCGCCAGCCGCATCGCGCCGATGCTCGGCCTCGTCGCGACGATGATCCCGATGGGGCCGGCCCTCAAGGCGCTGGCCGACGGGCAGCTCCAGGAGATGAGCCGCAACCTGATGGTCGCGTTCTCGGCGGTGATCCTCGCGCTGCTCGCCGCCGCGATCACCTACTGGATCGTCAGCGTGCGCCGGCGCTGGCTCGCGACCGAACTGGCCGACATCGAGAAGGGGCTCGTGCGCGAGAGCGGACGCACCGACGTGCCGGCCGCGTTCGACGATCCGGTCGCGCCGCTGGCTGCGGAGGGCGTGCAATGAAACTGCGCCTGATGGACGATCTCGAGGCCGACGATCCGATCCTGTCGGTGGTCAACCTCATCGACGTCTTCCTCGTCATCATCGCCGCGCTGCTGCTCGCGGTGGCGATGAACCCGATGAATCCATTCACCGAAGAGAGCGTCACCGTGATCAAGAACCCCGGTACGCCGAACATGGAGATGATCATCAAGGACGGCGAGACCATCGAGCACTACCAGGCGAGCGGCGAGATCGGCTCGGGCGAGGGCATGCGTGCCGGGGTCGCCTACCGCATGAAGGACGGCTCGTTCATCTACGTGCCCGAAGGGACGCAGTAAGCCGCCGCCGGCGCTGTTGGGCAGCGTGCCCCACCGGCGGCGCCCCGGATTTCGATCCGCCGGGCAGCGGCCCGGCGCGCGGTAGGCGTGCCGGTTCAATGCCAAAGGCATTGCCTTCGTGCAATCGTATGGGATAATTCGTCCTCGGGCGGCAGCCGGGCCGCATGGCACATGATTGCGGTGGCAACAGCGGTCGCATCGCGCTGGCAGAGCGGGAGGTCGAAATGGATGCGCCACGGGCCGTGAAAAGAAGTGCGCTGGTGGGGGCGCTGTGTGCCGCCATCGGCTGGGGAGGCGGCGGACCGTCCGCCTGGGCGGAATCGGCGCGGGGCGGCGCGCCGGATGCGGGCCGCTCCGGGGCGGTCGTGCCGCTGCAGCCGCCGGCCGTGTTGCTCGCCAACAACTTCGACGCGCGCATCGACCCGGCGCACTACTGGATCAGCGAGAAGCTCGACGGCGTGCGGGCGGTGTGGGATGGCGCGGTGCTGCGCTTTCGCAGCGGCGCGACGATCGCGGCGCCGGCGTGGTTCGTGGCCGGCCTGCCGGCGCAGCCGCTCGATGGCGAGCTGTGGATGGGGCGCGACAGCTTCGAACGGCTCTCGGGCGCCGTGCGCCGGTCACAGCCGGACGACGAGGAATGGCGCGCGATGCGCTACATGATCTTCGAGCTGCCGGGGGTGCCGGGCGACTTCACCACGCGCGTCGAAGCAATGCGGGCCCTCGTCGCCGCCGCCGGCGTGCCGTGGCTGGAGGCGGTCGAGCAGTTCCGCGTCGCCGGCCGCGCCGCCTTGCAGGCGCGGCTGGACGAAGTCGTGCGCGATGGCGGCGAGGGGCTGATGCTGCATCGTGCCGACGCGCCGTGGCTGTTCGGGCGCGACGATGCGCTCCTCAAGCTCAAGCCCTGGTTCGATGCCGAGGCGCGCGTGGTCGCGCACGTCGGCGGCCGCGGCAAGTACGAAGGCATGCTCGGCGCGCTCGTCGTCGAGACGCCGGACGGTCGCCGCTTCCGCCTCGGCACCGGTCTCACCGACGCGCAGCGCCGCGACCCGCCGCCGATCGGCACGACCGTCACCTACCGCTACCGCGGCCACACCTCGACCGGCCTGCCGCGTTTCGCGAGCTTCATGCGGGTGCGAAGCGTTCCTTGAGCGCCGGTCTGTCGGCGGCACTGCACCGCTTTCCAGAAAACCCAAACGCTTGGGTTGTCGGCCTATAATGCCAACAGTGATGCGATTCGACGGCCTGCGGGTCGTGGTCTATCCGAACGACCATCGTCCCGCACACGTGCATGTGATCGGAGCGGGCCGAGAGGCGGTCTTCCGCCTTGAGTGTCCGCACGGGCCGCCGCAGCTGCGGCAGAACTTCGGCTTCACGCG
This sequence comes from Rhodocyclaceae bacterium, assembly GCA_035444405.1. GTDB lineage: Bacteria > Pseudomonadota > Gammaproteobacteria > Burkholderiales > Rhodocyclaceae > DAOMOP01. Next base: position 5,334 of record DAOMOP010000186.1, on the reverse strand, counting down.
AAGTGAGGTCGAGGGTATCGCCGAGGTGCTCACCGGGGCTCTCGATGAGCTGTGCAAGGCGTGGAGAAACTGGCATGGCGATGACGGATGACACGTTCGAGATGGCGAGCCGGCGCGCAGCCGGCCCGGTTGCGGCGCGGGCGCGTTTCGATCGCCGGCGCGGTCGCGTCGTCGTCACTCTGACGAG
>DAOMOP010000186.1:3180-5104 GCA_035444405.1 Rhodocyclaceae bacterium | reverse complement strand
GCAAGGCCTGCAGCATGCAACGCCCGCTCAGCTCGCCGAGATCGAAATCACCCCGTCGGGGCAGGGTCTGCATTTTCCGCAGCTCGACGCCGACCTGTTCCTGCCGGCATTGCTGGAGGGTTTTTTCGGTTCGCGCCAGTGGTCGGCCGCGGAACTGGGCCGGCGCGGCGGCAAGCGCAGCAGCGCGGCCAAGGCGGCAGCCGCCCGTTCGAACGGACAGCGTGGCGGTCGGCCCAGGCGGGCCGCGGGATAGCGTTGGTCGAACGCATGATGCAGCAAGTGCTCTTGTGCTCGTCGTCGCACTAGAGGCGCCCGCTCGCCGCCAGCCATCCCATCACCGCCGCGACGCTCACCAGCAGCATCGGGATCGACCAGCAGTGGAATTCCTTCCACAGACCGCGCTGGCGCGCGAGCCGCAGCGCGATCAGATTCGCCAGCGACCCGATCGCCAGCCCGAAGCCGCCGACGCTGACGCCCCACGCGAGCAGGCGCGTGTCGTCGGAGAAGCCGGCGAGAAAGATCGCCGCCGGCACGTTCGAGATCGCCTGCGACAGCAGCACCGCGGCCGCAAACACGCCGCCCGGCAACTCGCCGATGCGTCCGGCGAACGCACGCACGGCCGGCACGCTCGCCAGCAGCCCGAGATCGATGAACATCAGCACGAACACCGCGAGCAGCAGCCAGTCGACGCCGACCAGCACGCGCCGCCAGGCGAGCGCGTAGATGAAGACGACTGTTGGCGCCGCGTAGGGCGCCAGGCCGAGATCGGTGAGGAGCAGAAAGGGCGGATAGAGCGCCAGCGACGAGATCGCCAGTGCGCGGTGCAGCGGCCGCGCCGGGGTCGCACGTATGCCCGCCTCGATGCGCGCGGACGGGAATGCGAACGGCACCAGCGCGAGCAGCAGTGCCAGCAGCCCGGCGCCGAGCGGCGCCATCGCGAGGACGAAATCGACGAACGACAGCGGGGAGGATTGCCACAGGAACAGGTTCTGCGGATTGCCGACGGGACTCAGCGTCGATCCGGCGTTGACCGCGAGTGCCTGGAAGATCACCAGGCGGCCGACCGGCACGTCGGCAACATTGCGCAGCGCGAGGGTCAAGGGCACGACGATGAACAGCGCCACGTCGTTCGTCACCACCGCCGACAGGGCCGCCGCGAACAGGACCAGCAGCGCGGCGAGTGCCCGTTCGCCGTGCACATGCGCGAGCAGCCAGCGGCCGGCGTAGCCGAGATAGCCGCTATCCTCGAGGCCGCGGCTCAGCACCAGCAGGCCCGCGAGCGCGGCGATCGTCTTCCAGTCGACCAGTGCGTGCAGCCGTGCGAGCTGCTCCGGCGCGAGCCACAGCAGGGGTGGCAGCGCGAGCAGCAGGCTGACCAGCAGCGCATCCTCGCCGATGCGCGAGAGCAGGTGTCGGAGCGGCGGCATCGGCGTGGCAGAAGTGTTCCGGCGCGCGGCGCCGCGGCAAGGGTGTGCGGATGATGGGGCACGAAGCGTGCGCGGTCGCCGGATCGTGCGTGCGCGATTATAGTAACGACTGTCGCCGTCCGAAATGGCGGCCGATTCGAATAATGACAAGGATGCACGACCATGAATCGTATCGTCTCGTCGCTGCCCGGGCGGCTGCGGCTGCGTGACGCCGGCCTGCGCCGATCGGCGCGGCTCGGCAGGCTGTGCGCCGTCGTGTCCGGCTACCAGGGGGTGGTCGGTATCGAGCACAATCGCCACGCCGGCAGCGTGACGGTGTTCTACGACGCCGCCCAGGTGACGCGCCGGCAGATCGAGGCACGCATCGAAGCGGCGGCCGCGCGCCTGCTCGACGCGGCGGTGTCGAACGGGGGCGGCGAGCCGGCGGGTCGCGACGATGCGTCGGCCGGAGACGCGGCGGGAGCCGAGCGGGCCGGTCAGCACGGCGAGCCGGCGGG
>DAOMOP010000186.1:0-3121 GCA_035444405.1 Rhodocyclaceae bacterium | reverse complement strand
AGCCGCCCGCCGGCGAGGGCGTTCCGAGCTGGCCGTGGGTCGGCGGGCGTCGCGGCGGCACGCTGCGTGTGCGCGTCAATCGCGTCGCGCGGCGCGGCATGCTCGTGAGCCTGGCGGCATCGATGCTGCTCGCGGCGCTGGGGCGCAAGCGCTGGCACACGGTCACCGGCATCGTGTTCCTGAAATTCCTGGCGATGCACCTGTGGGTGCATCGTCGCCACCTGGTGCGCTGAACCACGACGCTCGCGCACATGGATCGCGAGCGCCGCGACCCTCGGAGGTGTGGTGTCGACCAGGGCGGCTCGCGAGCGTCAGCCGGCGTGCCGAGCCCCGGCGCGCAGCGCGTTGAGCAGGATCGCGATGGTCGTGCCGTTGTGCAGCACCGAGGCGGCGACCGGAGACAGTGCGCCGAACGCGGCGGCGGCGAGGATCGCGGTATTGGCGCCGACCGTGATGCGGAAGTTGCCATCGATCAGGCGCATCGTCGCGTTCGCGAGCGCGCGCGCGTTGGCGACGTGCTCGATGCCGTCCTCGAGCAGCACGATGTCCGAGGTCAGGTGCGCGATGTCGGCGCCGCGCTGCATCGCGATGCCCACGTGCGCGCCGGCGAGCGCGGGCGCGTCGTTGATGCCGTCGCCGACGAAGGCGATGCGCGCGCCTTCGGCCTCCAGGCGTGCGACGATCTCGGCCTTCTGCTCGGGCAGCAGCCCGGCGTGAAAGCCGTCCAGGTGCAGCGCCTGCGCAAGCTCGGCGGCACGCTCGGGGTGGTCGCCGGTGAGCATGACGACGCGGCGCGCGCCGAGTGCGCGTAGCCGCGCGATGGTCGCCGCGCTGGCCGCGCGCAGCTGGTCCTTGAGCGCGATCACGCCGAGCAGCCGGCCGCCGAAGCCGATGTAGAGCAGGGTCTTGCCGTCGCGGAACAGCGCGCCGACGACCGCGTCGTGCGGCGTCACCGCAATGCCCTCGTCGTCTTCGACGAAGTGGCGCGAACCCACCACGATGCGTTTGCCGTCGATGACGCTGGCAACGCCGTGGGCGGCGATGAACTCGACCTCCTTGTGGTCGAAGTGGCGCCCGCCGTGGCGGCGTGCCGCTTCGACGACCGCGAGCGCGAGCGGGTGGAAGTAGTGCTCCTCGACCGATGCGGCCAGGTCGATGAGGTCGGCCGACGTGTAGTCGGGATCGAAGGCCACCGAGTCGGTGACCTCGAGCAGGCCGGTGGTGAGCGTGCCGGTCTTGTCGAACACGAAGGTGTCGGCGTCGGCCAGCCGCTCGAGCGCGTCGGCGCCCTTGAACAGGATGCCGCTGCGTCCGGCGCGGTACATGCCCGACTTGAAGGCCACCGGCGTGGCGAGCTTGAGCGCGCACGAATAGTCGGCCTGCAATACTGCGGCGGCGCGCTGCCAGTCCCCCGACAGCAGCCAGGCACTGCCGGCAAGCCCCAGCACCGCCGGCACCAGCCGGTCGGCCAGGCGGGCGGCGCCGAGCTGGGTGCGGCTGCGCACCGACAGTGCCTGTTCGACGTAGTCGGCGATGCGCGCGGCGGCGGTATGGCGGCCGACGTGCTCGGCGTAGATGCGCAGGCGCCCCTCCTCGACGACGGTGCCCGACAAGGCCTTGTCGCCGCGGCCCTTGGCGACCGGCACGCTCTCGCCGGTCATCACCGCTTCGTTGACCAGCGCCTCGCCGCCCAGGATGGTGCCGTCGACCGGAATCGTCGCGCCGGCGCTGGCGATCACGGTCGCACCGATCTCGACTTCGGCGGCCTCGACCTGGCGCTCGATGCCGTCTTCCTCGACCCACACCAGCCCGGTGTCGGGCCGCAGCAGGTGCTTGAGCAGATCGTCCGAGCGTCGCGCGATGCCGTGCTCGAGCGCTTCGCCGACCGCGAGCATGAAGGTCGTCGTGCTCGCCGCGCCGTAGTCGCGGCGCGCGGCCGAGATTGCCACCGCGAGGGCCTCGAGCACGTGGGACGTGATGCCTTTCTCGCGCAGATCGTCGAAGGCCTCGCGGAACACCGGCGTGGCGGCCGCGAGCGTCGCCGGCAGCCGCGCCGCGGCCGGCAGAGTGTGGATGCCGACGAGCAGCGCGCCGGCGGCGACGAGCGCGCGCGCCTCGCCATGGGCTGCGGCGGCAGGTTCGCGCGGCTCGACGACATCGGCCGCGAGTGCGAGCAGCGCATCGGCCAGCTGCGCCGCATCGGTCGCATGGCGGTCGAACTCGAGCGCGATCGAGCGCGCACGCGGGTTGAGCCGCACCGCGTCGACGCCGGGCAGCGCGCTCGCCGCGAGCGCAACCCCTTGCGCGTCGAACACGGCACCGCGCGCGAGCCGGTAGCGAAAGCGCACGCGCCCGGAAAGCGCATGTGCCGGCTCGAGCGTCGCGAACAGCCGGCTCACGCCTCGCCCCGCTCCTGGGCCTCCATCTCGGCGCGGATGTCGGCCATCTGCTCCTTCATCTCCTCGACCTCGCCGGCGATGCTCGCATAAAGATTCATGCCCGCGCGCATCAGGCGTGCGCGCAGCTGCTCGTCGCCGAGCACGTAGACGGCCGCCGCGCCGATCAGCGCGCCGGCGACGAACTGGTGTCCGCGTTTTTCGGCGATCAGCCGCGCGAGGCCGCCGCCGGCGCCGCGTTCCGCGGCGGGCGCCTCGTTCCAGCCTTCGCGTTGCCGTTTATCCTTCTTGCGTTTCTTGCCCATCGGCCTGCTCCTTGTCTGTGTCGTTGTCCAATAGCCGCTCGACTGCGAGCAGGCCGGCGGTGCCGACGGCGAGTGCCGCCAGCGCGCTGCCCCAGCGGCCCTGCTCGACGGCATCGACCACTGCGGAGCCGGCCGCCATCGAGCCGCCGCCGAGCAAGCCGGCCCGCAGCACGCTTCGCATGCGCCGGGCGGGATCGTCCGTCTTGTCCGTGCGGACGGCGGCGATCAGCGCGGCGGCGGTGAATCCGCGCACGAAGCCGCCGCGGATCTCGCGTGCCCTCTGGCGGCGACGCCGCGATGCGCGCTTCACGCGGAATCACCCGGGGTGTCGTCGGACGGCACGTCCGAGCCGGTGTCCGCTGCCGCCGGCTTGCGGCGCGGACGGGCGCTTGTCTTGCGGCCGCCCTTGGCCGCAGCCGC
>DAOMOP010000185.1:0-7945 GCA_035444405.1 Rhodocyclaceae bacterium | reverse complement strand
GTGTCGGCCAGCTCGGCGACGCCGCCGCCGTCCGCTGCGGCGGTGCGCACCAGCGGGACTGCCCAGCCGCGTTCGCGCGCGCGACCGACGAGGCCGCCGAGCGCGCGCGCGCTGCGTTCGGCGCCGGGCAGGTCCGCCTTGCTGAGGCACAGGATGTCGGCAATCTCGAGGATGCCGGCCTTGATCGCCTGCAGGTCGTCGCCGAGGCCGGGCGGACAGACGACCACACAGGTGTCGGCGACCCGTGCGATGTCGATCTCGGACTGGCCGGCGCCGACCGTCTCGACGATCACGATGTCGAAGCCGGCCGCATCGAGCACGTCGAGGATGCGGTCGGTCGTGCGCGTGACGCCGCCGAGCTGGCCGCGCGCGGAGAGCGAGCGGATGAACACGCGCGCGTCATCGACCGCCTCGCTCATGCGCACGCGGTCGCCGAGCAGCGCGCCGCCGCTGTGCGGGCTCGACGGATCGACCGCGAGCACCGCGACGTCACGGCCGCGCCGGGCGAGCTCGCCGATCAGGGCGCCGATCAGCGTCGACTTGCCCGCTCCCGGCGCGCCGGTCACGCCGACGACGTGCGCACGACCGCAATGCGGCGCGAGCGCCGCCGACAGCGCCGCCGCGTCGGGCAGATCGTTCTCCAGGGTCGTGATCGCGCGTGCCACCGCCGCGCGCGAGCGTGCGCGGATCGCGGCGAGGTCGTCTGCGGCGGGCGTGCTCATGGCTGGGCCTCACGGGGTGGTCGGAAGCGGCCGTTTCCGGCATGCAGTAGAGTGCCCCTGTTCCGCGGCAAATGCAATATAAAGCACGTCCGGTGCGTCGGCCCCCGTGCGGTTCAGGCGTCGGGTGTATGCGTCCCGCAGCCAGCTTCGCGTTGATGCCGGATGGCAAGAACGAGTACATCGTCGCGATGCTCGTCGAAGCTGTAGAGGGCCATGTAACCCGTTCGTCCGCGCGAGATCACCAGTTCGCGCAGCCCGTACTCGACCGGGCGTCCGATCATCGGATGGCGGGCCAGCGTCGAGACCGCTTCTTCGATCAGATCGACGGTCGCCTCCGCCGCACCGGGATCCGTATCGGCGAGGAAATCCGTGAGCCTCTCGAGATCGGCGAGTGCCCGCTCCGAATAGATCAGTCGCGCCAACGCCGGACCTTCGGTCTCGTGGCGTTACGGTCGGCGATACGCGCCTTGAGGTAGGCATGGACCTCGGTGGCGTCGTAGCCCTCGCCCGAGGCCAGTGCCTGCGCTTTTGCTTCCAGAGCCGCGGCGACGAAGCTGGCGCGTTGTTCGGCCGCGGTCGCGGCCTGCTCGATGGCCTGGACCATGAAGGCATGTGGCGAGACACCCAGTCGTCTCGCCGCCTCAGCGGCGCGCTGCTTGAGTTCGTCGGGAAGCTTCAACGTCGTCGTGACCATGGCGGCCGTCCTCGTGCGCAAGTGTCACCACGGTAGCACCACGGTCGCGAGACGGCAAGAACGCGACGACCGGACGCGACGACCGAAGGCGAGGTCGTCTGCGGCGGGCGTGCGCATGGCCGGGCCTCACAGGGTCGTCGGAAGCGGCCGTCTCCGGCACGCAGTGGAGTGCCCCTGTTCTGCGGCAAATGCAATATAAAGTACGTACAGATCGGCGTGCGGTGCGGGCGGTCGTAGCGCAGGTGTCGTGTGACACTGGCCGTTACGGCGCGCGATGTTGCATGTAACGGCACGGGATCGTAAGCTGTTGCATGTAACGGAAGGAGGAGTTCCAGATGGTTCACGTAAACTCACGAGTTCAAAAGCATCGCGCCTCGCTGCGCATGGCAGGGCTACGCCCGGTGCAGATTTGGGTGCCGGACACACGCCGCCCCGACTTCGCCGAGGAATGCCGGCGCCAGTGCAGCCTTGCCGCGCAAGCGGACAAGGCCGACGCCGACCTGCTGCACCTGATGGATGACGCGCTGGCCGACGTGGACGGCTGGACGGAATGAGGCGGGGCGATCTCGTGACCATCGCCATGCAGGGGAATTTTGGCAAGCCACGACCCGCGCTGGTGATTCAGGCCGACCAGTACGGCGAACTCGAGACTGTGACCGTACTGCCGGTAACCAGTACGTTGATCGTTGCGCCGCTCATTCGCATCACTATCCAGCCGGGTGCCGAAAACGGCCTGCAGAAGCCTTCGCAGGTGATGGTGGACAAGGTGATGACCGTGAAACGGGACAAGGCCGGTCCAACGTTCGGGCGCGTCGACGCCGATGCGATGGTCGAGATCGAACGTTGCCTGGCCGTGTTCCTGGGTATCGCCAAGTGACTCCAGCACGCGTCCTCACAGGCTCGTCGGACGGCGGGCCAAGGTCGAGACCGCTTTAGCCCCGCGGTCGCGAGACGGCAAGAACGCGACGATGAACCCGGCCGGCGGTGCCGCCCCGTGCCGCGGTCCGGTCAAAACGCCATCACGAACTTCAGCCACGCCTTGTCGCCGCCGAAGCGGTTCTCGTTCTCGAACTCGTGCTGCCACTGCGCGATCAGCATCGTGCCGTTCTTGCCGCTGTACTTGACGCTGGGGCCGGCCGCGAACCCCTCGCCCTTGCGGCCGCGCGACGATACGCCGGGTACGGCGGCGATGGTGCGGCCGTCGAGCTTGTCGTCGGTGGTCTGCTTCAGGTAGTAGCCGGACACGCCCACGCCCCACGGGCCGAAATGCCGCCCGACCAGAAAGTCCATGTGGAAGTCGTCGCCGGACTCGTAATCCATCTTCGGCGCGCCCGGCGCGGGGCGGAAGTCCTTGTTCTTGCCCTTGATGTTGTACATGAACTTGCCCGACACCTCCCAGCCTGTCGTCCACCGACGTGCCGCGCACGCGCCGGCCGCCGGTCAGAACGGGTAATGGCGCGGCGTCGTCTGCATCGTGATCCAGCGCAGCTCGGTGAAGGCGTCGATGCCGGCCTGGCCGCCGAAGCGGCCCCAGCCGGAGTCCTTGACGCCGCCGAACGGCATCTGCGCCTCGTCGTGGACGGTCGGGCCGTTGATGTGGCAGATGCCCGACTCGATGCGCGAGGCGACCTGCCAGGCGCGCGCGAGGTCGCGCCCGAACACGGCGGCCGCGAGCCCGAAGGCGTTGTCGTTGGCGCAGGTCACCGCTGCGTCCACGCCCTTGACGCGCACGATCGCCTTCACCGGGGCGAAGGTCTCCTCGTGGTAGATGCGCATCTCTGCGGTCACGCGATCGAGCAGCGTGGCCGGCATCAGCGTGGTGTCGGTTTTGCCGCCGCACACCAGCGTCGCGCCCTTGGCGAGCGCGTCGTCGATCAGCGCGTTGCAGCGCTCGACCGTGCCGAGGTCCACCACCGAGCCCAGCACCACCGGCCCTTCGCGCGGATCGCCGAGCGGCAGGCTGCGGGCGCGCGCGGCGAGGTGCGCGACGAAGGCGTCGGCGATGGCCTCGTCGACGACGATGCGCTCGGTCGACATGCAGATCTGCCCCGAGTTGGCGAACGCGCCGAAGGTCGCGGCGGCCACCGCGGCGTCGAGGTCGGCGTCGTCGAGCACGACGAGCGGCGCCTTGCCGCCGAGCTCGAGCACCGCCGGCTTCAGGTATTTCGCGCAGGTCTGTGCGATCAGGCGGCCGACGCGCGTCGAGCCGGTGAAGTTGACGCGGCGCAGCGCCGGGTGGGCGACCATCGCCGCGACCACCGCGGCGGCCTCATCCGGCGCGTTGGTGACGAAGTTGACGACGCCGGGCGGCAGGCCGGCTTCCTGCAGCGCCGCGACGATCAGGCCGTGCGTGGCCGGGCACAGCTCCGAGCCCTTCAGCACGACGGTGTTGCCGCACGCGAGCGGCGTTGCGATCGCGCGCACGCCGAGGATCACCGGCGCGTTCCACGGCGCGATGCCGAGCACGACGCCGGCCGGGCGGCGCACCGCCATCGCGACGTTGCCGGGCACATCCGACGGGATCAGCTCGCCGTTGATGCGCGTGGTCAGCGCCGCGGCCTCACACAGCATGCCGGCGGCCAGATGCACGTTGAAGCCGGCCCAGATCGCCGATGCGCCGGTTTCGGCGGCCATCGCCGCGGCGAAGGCCTCGCCCCTGGCCTCGAGCGCGTGCGCGGCCTTCATCAGCAGCGCGCGGCGCTCGCCCGGCCCCAGCGCGGCCCACGCCGGAAAGGCCGCCGCGGCGGCGTCGACGGCGGCCGCTGCATCGTTCGGGGTGGCCGCCGGTGCGCGTGTCGCGACGGCGGGGTCGAGCGGGTTGCGGCGCTCGAAGGTCGCGCCGCCGGTGGCGGCACGGGCTTCGCCGCCGATCAGCATGTGGATTTCATTCACGGTGTGACTCCTTGTTCGTCGGGTGCCGCCGGTGCAACTGCCGCGGGTGCAACTGCAGCGGGTGCGCCGGATCGGCAGGCATCGGTGGGGGACGACCGCGGTGGCCCGGGGCGCGCCGCCGGGCGTCCCTTCGTCATGGCTTCGCCTACAGGCTGATGCCGCAGCGTCCCGGTGCGATGATGTTGTTCGGGTCGAGTGCCTGCTTGAGGCGGCGCTCGACGTCGCGCTTGACCGGGCCGTAGGTCGCGGCGACCTTCTCGGCGAACGCGGTGTTGGCGCGATAGACGCCGTAGCCTTCGCGCGCGAAGGTGTGCAGCAGCTCGTCGTAGCAGGCGTAGGCCTGGCGGGTCTGCTCGGCGTCGCTGCGGTCGAACAAGAGGTCGATGACGTGGTGCATGTCGCGCCAGCCGACGATGAACTCGCCGACGTAGTCGAAGCCGTACTTGGCGAGGATGTCCTTGGCCATCGTCATCTGCTTGAGGGTTTCCGAGCCCTTGGCCTGCGACACCGGCGCGAACCACACCGAGCCGCCGCCGCCGCGCCAGTTGTAGAGGTCGAATTCGCCGAGGTTGGGCTTGCCCTTCATCAGGTCGAAGCGGTACTGCGTCGCACGGCCGCCGCTGTCGGTGGACTCGGTGTGCAGCGTGCCGCCGGTGGCCGCGGCGACGGCCTCGATGATCTTCCAGTTCGCGTCGTTGGTCTCGGGCGTGCCGTACAGCGCCGCATAGACGTTCCACGCGCCCAGGTTGTGGTCCTTGCGGATGCGCTGCACCGCCTCGTCGGGAATCGCGCCGGGGCCGTCGTGGTAGTCGGCGCGGCGCACCTTCGTGCACGGCGCCTCCCACAGCGTGTGGGCGATCACCACCGCGTTGGGGATCACCATCGCGATGCGCAGCGGGCGCAGCGCCTCGACGATCTTGGTGATGTCGGCGTCGTCCGGATACTGGATCAGGAAGGGGCGGAAGCCGGGCGGCGCCGGCATCAGCCACATGCCCATCTTGGTGACGATGCCGTAGTTGGACTGCGTGAAGATGCCGTCCAGCGTCGGCCCGTAGCCCCACTTGAACACCTGCCAGGTGTTCGAGTTCGGCATCGAGCCCATGCCGGTGCGCAGCACCTCGCCGTCGGCGAGTACCACCTCCATGCCCGACGAGAACAAAAAGTGCTCGCCGTAGGGGGTGTAGCCGACGCCGCGGTCGACCATGTTGCCGAGCGGGCCGGCGATCACCGACGGTGCCGGGCACGAGAACCACAGCGGCAGCTGGTTTTCCTGCAGATGGTCGTAGAGCTGCTGGTAGGTCACGCCGGGCTCGACGAGCGCGGTGCACAGGTCGGCATCGACGTCGAGGATGCGGTTCATGCGCGCGAGATCGAGCACGATCTGGCCGCGCTCGACCGGTGCGGCCGAGCCGTAGCCGAGGTTCTTGCCGGTCGAGATCGGATAGACCGGGATGCGGGTGCGGTTGAGCACGCGCATGATCGCTTGCACTTGTTCGACGCTGTCGGGCGTCACTGCCGCCGACGGGGCGTGCTGCGCGTCGGGCACCGGCATCATGATCTTGTTGTAGGGGGCGAGGCCGGGCGCGTCGGCCAGCACGTGGGTGTCGCCGACGATGGCGCGGATCTCGGCGAGGGCCTTTTCGAAGTCGCTCGCGCTGACGCCCGCGGGCAGCAGGGTGCGTTCGGGTTTGTTCATGGGGTGTGGTCTCCTGGGATGTCCGGGTGTGGAAGGCGGATCGCGGCCGGCTCAGAGCTGCAGCAGGAAGGACGCCAGCGAGCCGGGCGGGACGCCGGCGGCGGCCGCGGTGGGCGGGCCGCCTGCGGGCAGACCGACGCCGAGCGCGGCGAGATAGAAGCGCTCGAGATGGGGCTGCGGGCCGTGCGCCGCCTCGCGCCAGCGGATCGCTGCGTCGTGTGTGGTGGCGCTGCAGCAGTGACGGATCGTGCCGGCCGCGCCGCGATGCTCGCCGTGGGCGAGCATGCGCGCCCCGCGACTGCCGGCGACGGCCTGCACGATCACCGCCGCGGCGTCGTCCATGATGCCGAGCAGGCGGGTTCCCGCCGGCTGCGCGAAGAGCGCCGAGAGTCCGTCGTGGCGGCGCAGTGCGTTGCCGTCGGGGTGCTGCAGCGTGGCGGGCAGGCCGGCTGCACGCAGTGCGGCCGCGAGCCGCTGCGCGAGCGCGGTGGCGGTGGGCAGGTCGGCCGGTGCGACGAGCACCAGTGGCGCGGCTTCGGCGTCGCTGCGCGCGTGCAGCGCTGCCAGCGCCGCGGGTGCGACGCTCGCGAGCGGCATCGCGAGGATGGCGCCGCCGCCGGTGCGCCGGATGAATTCGCGTCGATTCATGTCGGCCCCCCTAGCGGCGCGGTGCCGCAGTTGAGGCCGACACCCATTCGACGACGCCGGCGAGCGCCTGGTCGTCGATTTCCGAAGGCCGGAACGCGGGCATCGCCCGGTAGCCATGGCGCACCACGTGCTCGATGTAGCTCGCCGGCAGCTGCCGTCCGCGTATCTCCGGGCCGACGCCCGCGTCGTGGCAGTAGCTGCACACCTTGGTATAGACGTGCTCGCCGCGTTCGAGGGCGCCTTGCTCGGCGATGGCAGTCTGTGCCGCCGCCAGCGCCACGCAGGCCAGAACCGTTCTTGCTGTCTTGTGCATGGGTCTCCTCCTTTGCAGGGGCGAATACCCCCTATTCCGGAGAGGATCAGCAAGGTTCAAGCCAGCGCTGTGCAAATAATACAAGCATCAAAAAAACAAAGGCTTGCGTGTATATTGCCGTCGTCGGTGATGGCGGTCGAGTGTAGCGTGATGCGACAGTCAGGCCGAACGAAGGAATCTACAGGTGGCCGATCGCCGATGCTGCGGCCAGCAGCCGTGCTGCGTCGCGCATTGCGACACTGTTGCAGCATGCGACAGCGCCCGCACGTGCGGCTGGTGCTTCAGGAATGCGGCTTGCCCGCGAGCTCGCGCAGGTTGCGGTAAATCGTCGACCGCGCGATGCCGAGCCGTGCGGCCGCGGCACTGACGTTGCCGTCGAGCGCCTCGACGACCCAGCGGATGTAGGCCTGTTCGACCTCGGCCAGCGGGGCGATGCGGTCGAAGCCGGTCGGGGCGCCGTGTTCCGGCGCCCGCGCCGACGGGGACAGGATGGAGTCGATCAGCGCGACGTCCATCGTGGCGTCGCCGCCGAACACCAGCAGGCGCTCGACGACGTTGCGCAGCTCGCGCACGTTGCCGGGCCACGGGTAATCGAGCAGGCGCTGCATCGCACAGGCGGTGAACCGCGGGGGCGCCGCGCCCGTGCCGCGCCGGGCGGCGCGCCGCATCAGGTGTTCGACCAGCAGCGGGATGTCCTCGCGCCGCGCGCGCAGCGGCGGCACCTCGATGTGCACGACGTTGAGCCGGTAGAGCAGGTCGTGGCGGAAGCGCCCCGCTTCGACGAGGGCTTCGAGGCCGAAGCGCTTGAGCTTGGCATAGACGGTGCTCTTGGCAATGCCCAGCTCGCGTGCGACGGCGGTCATGTTGCCGCGGCACGCCTTGATCGTACCCAGGATGGTCTCGCGCTCGGCACTTTCGAGGCTGGTGAGGCCCCTCGTCTCGCAAGGCGCGGCGGCATCGCTGCCGGGCATGCCTTCCAT
>DAOMOP010000184.1:1606-8002 GCA_035444405.1 Rhodocyclaceae bacterium | reverse complement strand
ACGACGCGTTCTCGACCGGATCCCAGAACCACCAGCCGCCCCAGCCGAGCTCGTAGTAGGCCCAGCCCGAGCCGACCGCGATGCCGGTGGTCAGGAACACCCACGCCATCGTCGTCCATGGGCGCGACCAGCGTGCCCACGCGGCGTCCATGCGCCCGGTGAGCAGCGCCGCGATCGCGAACGCGAACGCGACCGAAAAGCCGACGTAGCCCATGTAGAGCAGCGGCGGGTGGATGATCATGCCTGGATCCTGCAGCAGCGGATTGAGGTCACGACCTTCGGCCACCGCGGGCAGGAGCCGCTCGAACGGGTTCGACGTAAACAGCGTGAACGAGACGAAGCCCGCGCTGACCGCACCGAGCACGCCGAGCACGCGCGCCATGAAGGCCTCCGGCAGGTTGCGGCTGAACACCGTCACCGCGACCGTCCACACCGACAGCATCATCGCCCACAACAGGAGCGAGCCCTCGTGGTTGCCCCACACGCCGGTGATCTTGTAGATCAGCGGCGTCGCCGAATGCGAGTGGCTCGCCGCCAGGCGGACGGAGAAGTCGCTGTTGACGAACACCCAGGTCAGGCAGGCGTACGCGACGAACAGGAACAACAGCTGCGCCTGCGCCGCCGATCGCCCGACCACCATCAGCGACAAGCGGTTGCGCCAGGCGCCGACGAGCGGCACCACGGCCTGCACGAGCGCCAGCACCAACGCAAGTATCAGCGCGAAATGTCCGATCTCGCCGATCATTCGCTTACCGTCCGCGCAGCGTCGTGCGCCTGGTCGAGCGCGTACTGCGCCTCGACCGGCATGTAGTTCTCGTCGTGCTTGGCGAGCACTTCGGAGGCGACGAAAAGGCCGTCGCTGCCGAGCGTACCCTGCACCACCGCACCCTTGCCTTCCTGGAACAGATCCGGAAGCGAGCCGCGGTAGGCGACCGGAATCGACTCGGCGGTATCGGTGATTGCGAAGCGCACCGTCACGCCGTCGGCTTCGCGCAGGATCGAGCCTGCCTCGACCAGCCCGCCGATACGAAAGGCCCGCGCGCTCGGCGCCTTGCCCTGCGCCACCTCGGTGGGCGTATGGAAAAACACCAGATTCTGCTGGAACGCCGACAGCACGAGCGTTACCGCACCCACCAGCAGGCCTGCCGCACTGCCGAGCAGCACCAGTCTCTTGGTACGGGGTTTCATTCGAAGATCTCCTCAGACGCACGCCTGCCGCCCCCTGGCGGCGCGGCGCGACGCAACCTCAAAAGCCGGCGCGCGGTATCCCTACGACGGCGCAGCACCAGAACGAGTTCCGCGACGATCAGGACCGCGGTGACGGCGTAGCTGCCCCACACGAAGGCAGCCGCGCCGCCCATGTCCCAGAACGCGCTCCACGAGCCCCACTCCATCACGCCCCTCCCCTGCGGGCCTCGGCCTCGAGCTCGGCGCCGACCCACTCGGTGTGACGCTCGCGCTCGAGGATCAGCGAACGCACGCGCCAGAACGCCACGGCGAAGGTGTAGGCCCACGCCGCCAGCGCCATGATCAGCATGCCGGCGAGCATTGCCGAAGCCATCGACGGCGCCCGGGTCAGGCTCACCGATGCGCCCTGATGCAAGGTGTTCCACCACTGCACGGAAAAATAGATGATCGGCACATTGACCGCCCCGACCAGCGCGATGATCGCGCCGGCGCGGTCGGCGCGGCGCGAATCCTCGATGGCGTGGGTCAGCGCGATGAAGCCCAGGTACAGGAACAGCAGCAGCAGCTGCGAGGTCAGCCGTGCGTCCCACACCCAGTAGGTGCCCCAGGTCGGCTTGCCCCACAGCGCACCGGTCCAGAGCGCGACGAAACAGAACATCGCGCCGGTCGGCGCGAGCGCCTGCGACATCATGAAGGACAGCCGCGTGTTCATGACCAGGCCGACCGCCGACCAGAACGCCATCACGAGATAGATCAGCATCGACATCCACGCCGCCGGCACGTGAATGAAGATGACGCGATAGACTTCGCCCTGCTGGAAATCGGTCGGTGCGACGAAGAAGCCGATCCACAGCCCCGCCACCGTCAGTACCGCCGCGATGGCCGCGAACCAGGGCGCGAGTCTTCCGGCCAGCGGATAGAAGACCTGCGGCGCGGCAAAGCGCAGAAGGCTGCGGCTGCCGTGCTGGTCCCTGTTCAATCCGAGTGTTTCTGTCTTCATTCCATTGCAATCCTGAGCGCCGCCGCGCAGGCGAACGGCGCCAGCGCCACGGCGCCGAGCAGGCCGCCGCCCAACAGCAGCAGATGGGCCGTCGCACCGGTGCCGGCAAGGTGGGAGTCCACCGCGCCGGCGCCGAAGATCAGCACCGGCACGAACAACGGCAACACCAGCAGCGCCAGCAGCACCCCGCCACCGCGCAGCCCGAGCGTCAGCGCCGCGCCGACGGCGCCGAGCAGCGCGAGGATCGGCGAGCCCAGCGCCAACGATAATACAAGCACTCCGAGGGCGTCTTGCTCCACGTCAAATAGCAGGGCAAGCCCTGGAGCGGCAAGGACCAGCGGCAGGCCGGTGACGATCCAGTGCGCGGCGACCTTGGCCACGACCCACAGCGCGGTCGGTTCCGGAGACAGCAGGAGCTGCTCGAGGGTTCCGTCGGCGTGATCCTGCGCGAACAGGCGGTGCAGCGACAGCAGCGTCGACAACAGCGCGGCGACCCACAGCACGCCCGGCGCGATCGCGCGCAGCTGGTTGATCTCGGCGCCGACTCCGAACGGAAACAGGCACACGACGATCACGAAGAAGGCGAGCGTGACGAGCACGTCGGCACGGCCGCGCCAGGCGAGCATCAGGTCGCGGCGCAGCACGGCGACGAATGGGCCCAGCAGTCCGCTCAACACGCCACTCCGGCCAGGTCGAGGACCGCAGGCGGCCGCTCGAACGGGGCGTCCTGATGCGTGGTGAGCACCACGCAGCCGCCGGCCTCGCAATGCGCCGACAGCGTCGCGGCGAGATCGGCGACCGCGCGCACGTCGAGCGCGGTGAAGGGCTCGTCGAGCACCCACAGCGGGCGCTGTGCGGCCAGGAACAGCCGTGCCAGACCGACGCGGCGGCGCTGCCCTTGCGACAGCACGCGCGCCGGCAGGTCGCGCTGGGCGGCCAGCCCGATGCGCCCGAGCGCATCGATGCAGGCGGCTTCGCTGACGGCGTCGCCACCGGCACGGCATGCAAAGCGCAGGTTTTCGAGCGGGGTCAGCAAGTCGTTGAGCGCCGGCGCATGGCCGAGATAGAACAGCGCGCGATGAAAGCTCTCGCGGTCGCGGCGCGTGTCGACGCCATGCCATCGCACCTCGCCGTACTCCTGCAGCGCGAGCCCGCACAGGATGCGCAGCAGGCTCGTCTTGCCGACGCCGTTGGGGCCGGCGACGCGGACCATCTCGCCCGGCACGACGCGCAGGTCGAGCCCCCGGAAGAGCAGGCGGTCGCCCTTCAGGCAGGCGAGGTCGTTGGCTTCGAGCATGGGGCGCAATTGAACCACACGCCGCCGGATTGTGGAATCCCGCGCCGCGCGCGGGGGTTCTTCGAATGCCGCCCCGCTGCTGGCGGAGCGGCGCCCGGGCGTCGGGCCGGCCTCATTCGGGGCGGAACGCCTCCTGTGGCACGGCACCGTCACGGCCGATGCCGATGTCCTGCTCGATGGGGGGCAGCGAGTGCGCAATCCCCTTGTGACAGTCGATGCAGGTCTTGCCCTCGGCCAGCCCGGTCTGGTGCGCGTGGTTCGAGCGCCGGCCCTGCGCGGTGTAGTCGAAGTACTCGAAACTGTGGCAGTTGCGGCATTCGCGCGAGTCGTTCGCCTTCATGCGCTTCCACTCGCGCTCGGCCAGCCGCAGGCGGTTGGCCTTGAACTTCTCGGGCGTGTCGATCGAGCCGGTGAGCTTGCCCCACAGCTCGCGGCTCGCCTGCACCTTGCGGATCATCTTCGGCCCCCATTCGTTGGGCACGTGGCAATCCGAGCAGACCGCGCGCACGCCGGTGCGGTTCTGGTAGTGGATCGTGTTGCGATACTCCTGATAGACGAAGTTCTCCATCTCGTGGCACGACAGGCAGAAGCGCTCCGTGTTCGTCGCCTCGACGGCCCAGTTGAAGCCGCCCCAGAAGATGATGCCCGCCGCAAAGACGATCACGATGCCGCCGAAACCGGCGGCGCGCAGGCGCCCGCGTATCCCCTTGCTCTTGTCTTCACTCATGTCGTTCCCCGTTTCGTCACAGCACGACTCAGCGCACGCCGGTGGCGGGCTGGAAGCGGTTCTCGACCAGCGGCCGCGCGTCGGTCTGCGGCACGTGGCACTGCATGCAGAAGTAGCGTCGCGGCGAGATGTTCGACAGCTCGTTCGCGTCGCGGTCCTGGAAGTGCGTCAGGCTGACCTTGGTCGCGCCGGCGGCGCGATAGCGGGTCCACGAATGGCAGTCCATGCACTTGTTGAAGTTCAGCGTCACCTGGTAGCCGTCGATCTTGTGCGGGATCATCGGCGGCTGCTGCACGTAGTCGCGCGGAATCGGCGGGCCGTCGGGCAGCACGCGGTAGCTGCCGGGGGCGAGCTCCGGCGCCGCGACGTCGGCACCGCGCAGGCTCGACACATCGCCCTGACCGATCGCCTGCGGTGCCGCGAGCGCCCCCGCGCCGAGCACGGCAACCAGCGCACACACGAAATTACGGGTCCTTTTGTTCATGACTCGCTCCTATCAAATCGGGTCGTAATACGAAAAACGTCCTTGCCGCACACATCGACACACCGCCCGCAGGCCGTGCAGTCCTTGTCGAGAATCAGCGGGTGGTGCTGGCCGATCGCCTTCAGGGCGGGCCGGATCACCTGGGGTTCGGGACACACCGCGAAGCAGTCCATGCAGTCGTCGCAGGCGCTGCGGCGCCCCGCGCTGACACGCACCAGCGCGCGCGTGCCGAGCAGCGCGTAGAACGCGCCCATCGGGCAGATGCGGCCACACCAGCCACGGCTTGCGACGAGCAGGTCGTAGAGAAAGACGCCAGCGACGAGGCCCCAGGCGAGACCGAAGCCGAAGATCAGGCCACGGTGCAGCATCGACACCGGATTCACCCACTCCCAGGCGAGCGAGCCGGTCACGGCGGCCACCACCAGCACGAACGCGAGCAGCCACAGGCGCAGCCGCGCATCCGGCGCGCGCCCGCCCTTGATGCCCAGCCGCCGGCGCAGCCAGGCGGCGAAGTCGGTGACGATGTTGACCGGGCACACCCACGCGCAATAGATGCGTCCGCCGACGAGGAGGTAGAACGCGAGCACGATGCCCGCGCCGATCAGCGCCTCGCGGTACGGCAGATGGCCGGCTGCGAGCGACTGCGCGAGCACGAACGGGTCGGTCAGCGGCAGCACCCCGAGCGTCAGGCTCGAAGTGAGATTGCCCTTGACCAGCCAGATGCCGAACCACGGACCGAGCAGGAACAAGGCGAGAATGCCCAGTTGCGTGGCCCGGCGCGCCAACAGCCATTTGTGCGCGCGCAGCCAGCCTTTCGTGCGCACCGCATCGCGTCCGGGGCGTTCGGGGCGACGGGTCCGGCGCTCACGTGCGGCGCCCGGGCCTGCCGGCGTGGTCGATCCGGCGCTCATGGTTTCCACCCCGAATCCAGCCCGGCCGGCGCCGGCGGGGCGTCGGGACGTAGACGCGTGTCGCCATAGGGCTGATCTTCCATGCCGCGCACCGGCAGCTCGATCTGCTCGCCGATCAGCGAGCCGCCGGCCGCCTCGCGCTCCTCCCAGCCGCGCAGGTAGTGCTCGGCCCGCGAGCCCTGCGCGAGCGCGATCGGCAAGACCTTGATCGCCGCCGCGTCGGGCAGCACGCAGGCCTGCTCGCACTTGCCGCAGCCGGTGCAGTGCTCCGAATGCACCGTGGGCAGAAACAGTGCGTGGCGGTCCGAGCGCGGGTTGTGAAAGCGCTCGAGCGTGATCGCGCGGTCGATCACCGGACACACGCGGTAGCAGACGTCGCAGCGCAGCCCGAGGTAGTTCAGACAGGTCTCGTGGTCGATCAGCACCGCCAGCCCCATGCGCGCGTCCTCGATGTCGGTCAGGCCGCGATCGAGCGCGCCGGTCGGGCACGCGACCACACACGGGATGTCGTCGCACATCTCGCACGGCACCTTGCGCGCCTCGAAATACGGCGTGCCGGTGGCGACGTTGTCGCCGAGCTCGGCGAGCTTGAGCGTGTCGTACGGACAGTCGCGCACGCACAGGCCGCAGCGCACGCAGGCCGCCAGAAAATCCGCTTCGGCCAGCGCACCGGGCGGGCGCAGCGCGGTCGCCGGCAGCGCCGCGGCCTGCCGCGTATACAGCGCGACGCCGAGCGCGAGCAGACAGGCGCCGCCGGCGACACCGGCCGCTTCCTTCAGGAAGCGGCGG
>DAOMOP010000184.1:0-1596 GCA_035444405.1 Rhodocyclaceae bacterium | reverse complement strand
TTTAATGCGCAACGGCTGCGGCAGCTTCGCCAGCAGGCCCGCACCGGCCGCCGAGGCCTTCAGGAAGCGGCGGCGGCGCGGGGTCGCCGGCTCGCCGGCACACAGGGTCTGGTCGTCGCTCATGTCCGCAAAATCGCCTGTCAGCAGGTTCCTTCCCCTTCGAGGGGCGGGCGGGTACGCCGCCCCTTCGGGGCAGACGGCACTAGGCCTGGGTCACCTTCACCGGGCACTTCTTGAAGTCCGTTTCCTTCGAGATCGGGCAGGTCGCGTCGAGCAGCAGCTTGTTGACCAGCCGTCCCTCATCGAAGAACGGCACGAAGATCAGCCCCTGCGGCGGCTTGTTGCGGCCGCGCGTCTCGAGGCGCGCGACGATCTCGCCGCGCCTGGACGCGACCTTCACCGCCATGCCGCGCTGCAGGCCGCGGCTTTGCGCGTCGTCCGGATGCATGAACACCTGCGCCTCGGGCACCGAACGGTGCAGCTCGGTCACGCGCCGCGTCATCGAGCCGGTGTGCCAGTGCTCGAGCACGCGGCCCGTGCACAACCACAGGTCGTACTCGGCATCGGGCTTCTCGGGCGGATCCTGGTAGGGCAGCGCGAAGATCACCGCCTTCTTGTCCGCGTGACCATAGAAGCTCCAGCCCTCGCCCGCCTGCACGTACGGATCGTAGCCTTCACGGTAGCGCCACAGCGTCTCCTTGCCGTCGACGACCGGCCAGCGCAGGCCGCGCGCGCGGTGGTAGTCGTCGAAATAGGCGAGGTCGTGCGCCTTGCCGCGGCCAAAGCGCGCGTACTCCTCGAACAGGCCCTTCTGCACGTAGAAGCCGAGCTCGCGCGATTCGTCGTTCATGTAGCCGTCCCACGCGTGCGCATTGACCTTGGGGACCTCGGAGAGCGGGAACTTGTCGACCTCGCCGTTCCTGAACAGGATGTCGAACAGCGTCTTGCCGCGATATTCGGGTTTTTTCGCGAGCAGCTCCTCCGGCCACACCTCCTCGACCTTGAAGCGCTTGGCGAACTCGAGGTACTGCCACAGGTCGCTCTTCGCCTGCCCCGGCGCCTTGACCTGCTGGCGCCAGAACTGGCCGCGCCGCTCGGCGTTGCCGTAGGCGCCTTCCTTCTCCATCCACATCGCCGAAGGCAGGATCAGGTCCGCCGACAGCGCCGAGACGGTCGGATACACGTCCGAGACGACGATGAAGGCCTCCGGATTGCGCCAGCCGGGGTAGATCTCGTCGTTGATGTTCGGACCCGCCTGCATGTTGTTGGTGGTCGAGGTCCAGTAGCACTTGATCACGCCGTCCTTCAGCGCGCGGCTCTGCGCGACCGCATGGAAGCCGATCCACGGCGGGATCGTGCCTTCGGGCAGCTGCCACACCTTCTCGGCGAACTCGCGGTGTTTCGGATTCATGACGACCATGTCGGCCGGCAGACGGTGCGCGAAGGTGCCGACCTCGCGTGCCGTGCCGCAGGCCGACGGCTGGCCGGTGAGCGAGAACGGACTGTTGCCGGGCTCGGCGATCTTGCCCACCAGCAGGTGCACGTTGTAGATCATGTTGTTCACCCAGGTGCCGCGGGTGTGCTGGTTGAAGCCCA
>DAOMOP010000183.1:0-8010 GCA_035444405.1 Rhodocyclaceae bacterium | reverse complement strand
CGCCGCGGCGAGGCCGGCGCCCTGCACCGGCTCGAACTCGACGCGGCCCGCCCCCCACGCCAGCGCGCGCTCGCCGCGCCAGCGGACCGACGCCGGCGCGTCACCGGCGACCTCTTCCAGCCACAGCGCACCGCGGTAGGCGCAGCACGCCAGCCGACCGAGGGGCAGTTGCAGCGGCGCGCCACCGCTCGCGCGCAGCTGGCGCAGCGCCTCGCCGAGACGCGCTCGCGGCGGCGCATCCACGCCCATGCCGCGGATGCGCCAGCGCAGCAGGTTGCGGATGCGCGCGTCGGACAGCGCCAGCACGCGGGCCAGATCGAGCGGGTCGTCGCCGCACCAATGCGCATCGCGCTCGGCGATCTCGGTGAGCAATGCATCGGCCTCGCGAAAATGTTCGGCCGCGCGCGCCAGCGCCGGCACCGCCGACGGAAACACCGCCTCGAGCACCGGCAGCACCTCGTGGCGCAGACGATTGCGCGTGAACCGATGGTCGGCGTTGCTCTCGTCCTCGGCCCACGCCAGACCCAGCGCGCGCGCATGGGCGAGGAGCTCGGCGCGCCGCAGCGCCAGCAACGGACGCAGCCGCCCGGGGGTTCCAGGCTCGATTGCGGCCATCGCGCCGGCTCCGCGCACCCCGGTGCCGCGCAACAGGCGAAACAGCACCGTCTCGGCCTGGTCGTCCTGGTGATGCCCGAACACCAGCCAGTCGCCCCCCACGCGTGAAAGCGCGCGATGACGCTCGCGCCGTGCCGCGGCCTCGAGGCCGGCCGGATCATCGGCGCGCACCGTGACGGTGAAGGTGTGCAAATCGACCGCCAGCGCCGCGCACAGGTCGCTGCAGAACGCGCGCCAATGCTCGGCATGCGGGCTCAGACCGTGATGCACGTGCGCCGCCGTCAGCGCGTAGCCGAAGCGCGCGCGCAAGGTCGCCAGCGCGTGCAGCAGCACGACCGAATCGACGCCGCCACTCAGCGCGACGCACAGGCGGGCGCCCGCACCGACCGCGGCCGACGCCAGCACCGCCGCGACCACCGCCGTCACATCGCGCTCAGGCGGCTTCCTGTTCCTTGAACTTGCCATAACTCATCATGCGCTCGAAGCGTTTGTCGACGAGTTCGGCGGGAGACAGATCGGCCACCTGGCGCAGCGCGTCCTGCAGCGCCCGCTTGAGGTTCTGTGCCATGGCGCTATGATCGCGGTGTGCGCCGCCGATCGGCTCGTTGACGACCTGGTCG
Source organism: Rhodocyclaceae bacterium (assembly GCA_035444405.1). GTDB lineage: Bacteria > Pseudomonadota > Gammaproteobacteria > Burkholderiales > Rhodocyclaceae > DAOMOP01. The sequence continues at coordinate 6,775 of DAOMOP010000183.1, read as the reverse complement.
ATCAGGCCGAGCGATTTCAGGCGCGCGGCGGTGATGCCCATCGCCTCGGCCGCGAGCGAAGCCTTTTCGGCACTCTTCCACAGAATCGACGCACAGCCCTCGGGCGAGATCACCGAATAGGTCGCGTACTGCAGCATCAGCACCTGGTCGGCGACCGCGATCGCCAGTGCGCCGCCCGAACCGCCCTCACCGATCACCGTCGCGATGATCGGCACCTTGAGCTCGGCCATCACGTAGAGGTTGTGGCCGATCGCCTCGGACTGGCCGCGCTCCTCGGCGCCGATGCCGGGATAGGCGCCGGGCGTGTCGACGAAGGTGAACACCGGCAGGCCGAACCTCTCGGCCGTGCGCATCAGCCGCAATGCCTTGCGGTAACCCTCCGGGCGCGGCATGCCGAAGTTGCGCAGGATCTTCTCCTTGGTATCGCGCCCCTTCTGGTGGCCGATCACGACGCAGCTCTGCCCGTTGAAACGCGCGAGCCCGCCGACGATCGCCTTGTCGTCGGCGAACGCGCGGTCGCCGTGCAGCTCCTCGAAGTCGGTGAACACGTCGCGGACGTAGTCGAGCGTGTACGGACGTTGCGGGTGGCGCGCGACCTGCGCGATCTGCCACGGCGTGAGCTTCGCGTACAAGTCCTTGGTCAGCGACTGGCTCTTGCTCTCGAGCCGCGCGATCTCGCCGGAGATGTCGACTGCGGGGTCGTCCTGCACGAAGCGCAACTGCTCGATCTTCGCTTCGAGATCGGCGATCGGTTGTTCGAAATCCAGAAAACTGGTTTTCATCTGCCCCATTCCGTGCATCAAAGTCCGCCATTGTACCCGCTCCGCGCGACGCGGCGCAGCATCGCCCCGGGCGTGCATCGGCCATCGCGACGACAGGCCGCACGGCCTCCCGGCGGCCTGACCGGCGGCGCGAGGCCCGCAAGGTCATGGCGGGGCCGCGAAAGCCTCACGCGAAAAAAACATGGGCGCCTCGCGGCGCCCATCGAAAGCCCGGGCCGGCTGCCCCGCGGGGCGCCGGCTCAGCCCGCCTCACTCGTTGTTCATCACGCCGAGCAGGTGCAGCAGGCTCGTGAAGAGGTTGTAGATCGACACGTACAGCGTCACCGTCGCCATGATGTAGTTGGTCTCGCCGCCGTGGATGATGCTGCTCGTCTGATACAGGATCAGGCCCGACATCAGCAGCACGAACATCGCCGACACCGCCAGCGACAGCCCCGGCATCGAAAAGAAGATCGCTGCCAGGCCGGCGAGGAAGGCCACCAGGATGCCGACCATCAGGAAGCCGCCCATGAACGAGAAGTCCTTCCGCGTGGTCAGCGCGTAGCCCGACAGCCCGAGGAAGATCGCCGCCGTGCCGCCCATCGCCTGCATCACGATCTGGTGGCCGTTGGGCAGCGACAGGTAGGCCGACAGGATCGGGCCGAGCGTGTAGCCCATGAAGCCGGTCAGCGCGAAGATCGCCACCAGCCCCCCCGCACTGTTGCGCAGCTTGGTGGTCAGGAACAGCAGCCCGAAGTAGCCCACCAGCGTCAGGATCAGCCCGGGATGGGGCAGGCCCAGCGCCATCGACGCCCCCGCCGTGAGCGCGGAGAACGCCAGCGTGAGCGACAGCAGGACATAGGTGTTGCGGATGACCTTGTTGGTCGCCAGAACCGACGCTTCGGCGCGGTTCATCGTGATCGTGCGGTTTTCCATGAAATCGCTTCCTCCTCTTGGTTTCTGCCCCCGTGGCCGGGATTGCGCAAACGGACGGGCGCAGACTGCTGCCATGACACGAGCCCGGCTGATGCCGGACGCAACGGCGGATCGGTCCACCGGACTGCCGAATGCTAATCCTCAGACTGTTCGATAATATACGAGTTCTGCGGAATCTTTATCCGGTTTTATCGAAGCATTTCCCGATGATCAACTACAAGCAGCTGCACCATTTCTGGAATGTCGCGCGCGCGGGCGGCATCGTGCGCGCGAGCGAGCGCTCGGGGCTCGCGCCGCAGACGCTGAGCGGGCAGATCGCCGCGCTCGAAGCGCACATGGGCGTGACGCTGTTTCGCCGCCAAGGGCGGCGCCTCGCGCTGACCGAGACCGGCCAGATGGTTCTCGACTATGCAGAAGAGATATTCCGTGTCGGCAGCGAGCTCGAGGAGGCCCTCGCGAGCCGCGCCGCGGGTCGCGCAGTGCCGTTTCGCGTCGGCGTCGCCGACGTCGTCCCGAAGGCCATCGCCAGTCTGCTGCTCGCCCCGACGATGCAGCAGGCCGATCCGATGCGGCTGATCTGTCGCGAGGACAAGCTCGAGCGCCTGCTCGGCGAGCTCGCCATCCATCGGCTCGACGTCGTGCTCGCCGACAGCCCGATGCCTGCGCACGCGGACGTACGCGGCTTCAGCCACAAGCTCGCCGCTTCACCGGTCGGCCTGTTCGCGACCCCGGAACTTGCCACCCGGCTTGCAGGCGAGTTCCCGGCGTGCCTGAGCCACATGCCGATGCTGATACCGGGCCCCGAGGCCGCCGTGCGCCGTCCGCTGATGCACTGGTTCGAACAGCGGCGCGTGACGCCGCGCGTGGTCGGGGAATTCGACGACAGCGCGCTGATGAAGGCTTTCGGCGAAGCGGGTGTGGGCTTTTTTCCAGCCCCGCAACTGATCGCCGCGCAGGTCTGCCGGCAGTACGGGGTGCGCCAGATCGGCGAGGCCACCGGCGTGACCGAATCGTACTATGCGATCTCGGTCGAGCGTCGCCTCACCCACCCGGGCATCGTCGCGCTCACCCGGCACCCGGCCGACGCAGCCGAGTCGACGCGCCCTGCGTGACGCTGACCCGCGCCGACCGCGGGCGAAACATCAGTGGCCGCGACGGGCCGATCGAGGTCGAAGGGAAATCGCGGGGCTGTGCACGGCGCCCGGTGCTATCATCGCGCCGCGACGAACGGCCGTGCTGGCGATCGCCCACACCGTATGGCTGCACCTGCCGAATGAGAAAGATGCTCTGGTGCCGGGAGAGGGACTCGAACCCTCACAGTGTCACCACCGGCGGATTTTGAGTCCGCTGCGTCTACCGATTCCGCCATCCCGGCTGGCAAGCGCCGTATTATCCACGAATCCCGCGACGAGCGGCAAGCTCATGTCACTGACACTGGACGATTTCGATTACATACTCCCGCCGGCGCTGATCGCGCAGGCGCCGCTGCCCAATCGCTGCGACAGCCGCCTCCTGGTGCTCGACGGCGAGCGCCTCGACGACCGCCGCATCATCGACCTGCCCGGTCTCGTGCGCCCGGGCGACCTGCTCGTGTTCAACGACAGCCGCGTGATCCACGCACGCCTGCACGGCCGCAAGGAGACCGGCGGCCAGGTCGAGGTGCTGGTCGAGCGTCCGGTCGGCCCGCACGAGGCGCTCGCACAGGTGCGCGCGAGCAAGTCGCCACCGACCGGCAGCCGCCTGCATCTGGCCGACGCGTTCGATGTCACCGTGCTCGGACGGGTCGGCGAATTCTTCCATCTGCGCTTCCCGGACGACGCCGACGTCATGGAACTGCTGGAGCGCCACGGCAAGCTGCCACTGCCGCCCTATATCGAGCGCGCCGCCGACGATCACGACGAGTCGCGCTACCAGACCGTCTATGCGCGCGCGCCGGGATCGGTCGCGGCACCCACCGCAGGCCTGCACTTCGACCAGGCGCTGCTCGCCCGCCTCACCGCCCGGGGCGCGCGCACGGCATGGCTGACGCTGCACGTCGGCGCCGGCACCTTCCAGCCGGTGCGCGTGCATGATCTCGGCGAGCATCGCATGCATCGCGAGCGCTACGTGCTGCCCCAGGAGACGGTAGACGCGATCGCCGCGACACGCGCCGCCGGCGGGCGCGTGATCGCGGTCGGCACCACCAGCCTGCGCGCGCTCGAAGGCGCCGCGCAGGACGGGCCGTTCGAAGCCGGCGTCGGCGAGACCGAGCTCTTCATCCTGCCGGGCTTCCGCTTCCAGATCGCCGACGCGCTGCTGACCAACTTCCACCTGCCCAGGTCGACGCTGCTGATGCTGGTGTCGGCCTTCGCCGGCATCGAGCCGGTCCGCCGCGCCTATGCCCATGCGGTCGCGCAGGCGTACCGATTCTTCAGTTACGGCGATGCGATGCTCATCGCCCGGCGCAACGATGCAGTTTGAACTTCTCGCCACCGACGGCGCGGCCCGCCGCGGCCGCCTCACGCTCGCCCATGGCGTCGTCGACACGCCAGTGTTCATGCCGGTCGGCACCTACGGCACGGTCAAGGCGATGACGCCGGCCGCGCTCGACGATGTCGGCGCGCAGATCTGTCTGGGCAACACCTTTCATCTGTGGCTGCGGCCGGGGCTCGAGGTCGTCGCCGCGCACGGCGGGCTGCACCGCTTCATGGCCTGGGAGCGCCCCATCCTTACCGACTCGGGGGGCTTCCAGGTATTCAGCCTCGGTGCACTGCGCAAGATCAGCGAGGAAGGCGTCAGGTTCGCCTCGCCGATCGACGGTGCGCGGCTCTTCCTGACGCCCGAAGAGTCGATGCGCATCCAGAGCGTGCTCGACTCGGACATCGCGATGATCTTCGACGAGTGCACGCCCCACCCGGCCACCTACGACGAGGCCGCCGACTCGATGCGCCTGTCGCTGCGCTGGGCGCAGCGCTCGCGCGATGCGTTCGACCGTCTGGGCAACCGCAACGCGCTGTTCGGCATCGTCCAGGGCGGCATGTTCGAGCCACTGCGCGACGAGTCGCTCGCCGGGCTCGTCGACATCGGCTTTTCCGGCTACGCGATCGGCGGCCTGTCGGTCGGCGAGCCCAAGGAGGACATGGCGCGCATCCTCGCCCACACGGCGCCGCAGCTGCCCGCGGAAAAGCCGCGCTACCTGATGGGGGTCGGCACGCCCGAGGACATCGTGGCCGGCGCGGCGGCCGGCATCGACATGTTCGACTGCGTGATGCCGACGCGCAACGCGCGCAACGGCTGGCTGTTCACGCGCTACGGCGACATCAAGATCAAGAACGCCGTGCACAAGCACGACACCGGCCCGCTCGATGCGTCGTGCGACTGCTACACCTGCCGCAACTTCAGCCGCGCCTACCTGCACCACCTGCACCGCAGCAACGAGATTCTCGGCAGCATGCTGAACACGATCCACAACCTGCGTTACTACCAGCGCCTCACGGCGGAAATGCGGGCCGCGATCGCGGGCGGCGACTTCGCGGCGTGGGTGACGCGCTTTCATGCCGAACGTGCGCTCGGCACGCGCGAGGCGGTGGCGCGCTGAGCGGGCGCCATGACGATGCTGCTATAATCCGTCGTTTGTCAAACCTAACCGGAGACACAAGGTGTTGATTTCCAACGCGTATGCCCAGGCCGGCGATCCGGCCGGCGGGGGCCTGATCGGGCTGCTGCCGCTGATCCTGATGTTCGTCATTCTGTGGTTCCTGATGATCCGCCCGCAGATGAAGCGCGCCAAGGAGCACAAGACCATGGTCGCGGCGCTGGCGAAAGGCGACGAGGTGATCACCCAGGGCGGCGTGGCCGGCCGCATCACCGACGTGGGCGACAACTTCGTGCACCTCGAGGTCGCCGACAAGGTGGACATCGTGGTACAGCGTCAATCCGTCGCCACCGTGCTGCCGAAGGGAACGCTCAAGACCCTGTGAGGACCAACCGCCAGCGCGATGGCTTGCTGCCCGTGCGGATCGTCATCCGCCGTCAGCGCGCTGGCTCCCGGGCGCCGGTCACGCAGAATGCACCCGCCGCCGCCCCTTCCGCCGTCTCCCGGCACGACCCACGAATCGACTCATGAACCGTTATCCGCTCTGGAAAAACATCCTCATCGGTCTGGTCCTGCTCTTCGGCCTGATCTACACCATCCCGAACTTCTACGGCGAAGTGCCGGCGGTCCAGATCTCGAGCGGCAAGGCGACGCTGAAGCTCGATCAGTCGATCATCGCACCGGTCGAACGGGCGTTGCGCGAGGCCGGCATCGGTCACACCGGCATCATCGCGGACGAGAACAGCATCCGCTTCCGCTTCGAGGGCACCGACGAGCAGATGCTCGCCCGCGACCTCATTCACGGCCTGCTCAACCCGGATCCGGCCGACCCATCCTACATCGTCGCGCTGAACCTGCTGCCGGCCACACCGGGCTGGCTGACGCAGATCAACGCGCTGCCGATGTATCTGGGCCTCGATCTGCGCGGTGGCGTGCACTTCCTGCTCGAGGTCGACATGGCCGGCGCGATCACCAATCGCCTCGACTCGACCGCCGCCGATTTGCGCACGCTGATGCGCGACCGCCGCGTACGCCATGCCGGCATCTCGCGCGAGGGCAACACCATCGAGCTGCGCTTTCGCGACACCGAGCAGCGCGAGGCCGCCCGGCGCGCGATCCAGGCGAGCACCGCCGAGCTCGTGCTTGCCGATCGTGACGACGGTCCGAACGACCTGAAGCTCGTCGCGACGCTCGATCCGGCCGCACAGCAGACCATCCGCGAGTTCGCGATCACGCAGAACATCACCACCTTGCGCAACCGCATCAACGAACTGGGCGTGGCCGAGCCGGTGATCCAGCAGCAGGGCGCCGATCGCATCGTGGTGCAGCTGCCCGGGGTGCAGGATGTCGCCCAGGCCAAGGACATTCTGGGGCGCACCGCGACGCTCGAGGTGCGCATGGTCGACGACACGCCGGGGGCCCTCGAGTCGGCGCTGGCCGGCCAGGTGCCGTTCGGCACCGAGCTCTATACCGAGCGCGGCGGCGCCCCGCTCTTGGTGCGCAA
>DAOMOP010000182.1:0-8055 GCA_035444405.1 Rhodocyclaceae bacterium | reverse complement strand
CGCAGCGAGGCCGGGCTCGAGTAGGCCGCCGCGCAGCCGGGCGGCATTCAGGACGGCACGGCAAGCGCTTCGAGTGACGCGGCGAGAATGTCCAGCCCCTCGTCGAGGATGCCCTGCTCGATCGTCAGCGGCATCATCAGCCGCACGACGTTGCCGTAGCGTCCGCAGCCGAGCAGCAACAGGCCGCGTTCGCGCGCCTCGGCGATCAGTGCACGCGTGAGCGCGGGAGCGGGGCGGCGCGGGTCGCCGTCCTCGCACAACTCCAGTGCGACCATCGCCCCCAATCCGCGCACCTCGGCGATCGTGCGATGACGGCGGGCGAGCTCGCCCAGGTGCAGCAGCAGATGCCTGCCGATCTCGCTGGCGCGCTCGCACAGGCCCTCGTCCTCGATCACGTCCAGCACCGCCAGCGCCGCGGCGCATGCGAGCGGATTGCCGGCGAAGGTGCTGCCGAGCCCGCCCGGGGCGACCGCGTCCATGACATCGGCACGACCGACCACCGCCGAGACCGGAAAGCCGCCGCCCAGCCCTTTCGCGAGCGTGATCAGGTCGGGTACGACGCCGCTGTGTTCGATCGCGAAGAGCTCGCCGGTGCGGCCGATGCCGGTCTGCACCTCGTCGGCGACGAGCAGGATGTCGAGCTCGTCGGCGAGCGCGCGCAGGCGCTGCAGGAACATCGCCGGCGCCGGATAGTAGCCGCCCTCGCCCTGCACCGGCTCGACGATGAAGGCGGCCATGCGCGCCGGCTCGATGCTGGTCTTGAACAGCCGCTCGACGCCGTCGATGGCGTCATCGACGCTGACGCCGTGCAGTGCGCACGGATACGGCGCGTGGAAGACGTCGGCAGGGAAAGGCCCGAAGCCGCGCTTGTACGGATCGATCTTGCCGGTGAGGGCGAGCGCGAGCAGCGTGCGGCCGTGAAAGCCGCCTTCGAAGGCGATGATGCCGGGTCGTCCGGTGAAGGCGCGCGCGATCTTGATCGCGTTCTCGACCGCCTCGGCGCCGGTGCTCATCAGCAGCGTCTTCTGCGGCAGATGGCTCGGCGCGAGCGTGTTGAGCCGCTCGGCCAGACGCAGATACGGCTCGTAGCCCATCACCTGGAAGCAGGTGTGACTGACGAGCGCGGTCTGGCGCGCGACCGCCTCGATCACCTTGGGGTGGCAGTGGCCGGTGTTGACCACCGCGATGCCGCCGCAGAAATCGATGAAGCGGCGCCCCTCGATGTCCCACACCTCGGCGTTGCGCGCCCGCGCGACGCACAGCGGATGGGCCGGCGCGAGCCCGCGCGGCACCGCCGCGTCACGGCGCGCCATGAAGTCCGGATTGCCGGCGGGGGTCGGACGGGCCTGGGCAGTCATGTCGGTCTCCTTGCATCGACGCCGGGCAACACGCACAGCATCTCGAACAGCAGGTTCGCGCCGACGAGCGCGGTGTTGCCGCTGGTGTCGTAAGGCGGCGCGACCTCGACCAGATCGGCGCCGACGAGCTGCAGGCCGGCGCAGCCGCGCACGATCTCGAGCCCCTGAGGCGTGGTCAGGCCGCCGATCTCGGGCGTGCCGGTGCCCGGTGCGAAGGCCGGGTCGAGGCCGTCGATGTCGAAGGTCAGGTACACCGGCCCGGCGCCCAGCTGCGCGCGCACCTCGGCCATCAGCGGCGCGAGCGCGCGGTACCAGCATTCTTCGGCCTGCACGACGCGCACGCCGCGGCTGCGCGCCCAGTCGAAATCGTCGGCGGCATAGCCGCTGCCGCGCAGGCCGATCTGCACCATGCGCGCGGGCTCGATCAGCCCTTCCTCGATCGCGCGCCGGAACGGCGTGCCGTGCGCGAGCGGCTCGCCGAACATGTGCTCGTTGACGTCGGCGTGGGCATCGATGTGGACCACGCCGAGCGGGCCGTGTTTCCGGTGCAGCGCGCGCAGGATCGGCAGCGTGACGGTGTGGTCGCCGCCGAGCGTGAGCGGGATGCAGCCGTGCGCGAGGATCGCGTCGTAGGCGGCCTCGATGATGCGGATGCTGTCGGCGAGGTTGAAGGTGTTGATCGCGACGTCGCCGATGTCGGCGACCTGCAGCGATTCGAACGGCGCCGCACGCGTGGCCATGTTGTACGGGCGGAGCAGGCACGATTCGGCGCGGATCTGGCGGGGTCCGAAACGCGCACCGCCGCGGTTCGAGGTGCCGATGTCGAGCGGTACGCCGACGAAGCAGGCGTCCAGCCCGGTTGCATCGGCCTGCGCGGGCAGGCGCATCATCGTCGCCGGCCCGCCGAAGCGGGGCATCTGGTTGCCGCCGAGCGGCTGGTTCAGCGTGCGTGTCATCGCGTGCGTCCTGTGCGAGCGGGCGGTGCCGCCCGGAGCTGCCGGCGCATCTCGCATCGCCGCCGCACCCGCAAGATCGTTGCCCCCGCCGTCGCGGCGACTGGCGCGAACGGCTGGCGGTGCATGACGCTGCCGGTCTCCTGTCAGTCAGACAGGGCGAGTGGTGCGAGTTCCTCGAAACGGTCGCCGGGGCCGGGATTGTCGGGCGCGCTGTGGCCACCGAGGTGGTGCACGATGCCCCACACGGCATTGAGCGCCGTGTGCACCGCGCCTTCGACCCAGCCGGGCATCCAGCCGATGTCGTCGCCGGCGAGGAAGATGCCGCGCTCGGCCGGCGGCAGACCGTCCTGCATGAAGTGGCAGTACATGCGGCGGTTGTAGCGGTAGTGTCCGGGCAGCGCGCCCTTGAACGCGCCGAGGAAGTTCGGATCGTCCTCCCACGACACCGTGATCGGGTCGCCGACGATGTGGCGCTTCAGATCGACGTCGGGGTAGATCTGCGCGAGCGCGTCGAGCGCGAGGCGCACGCGCTGCTCGACCGGCAGCGGCAGCATCTTCAGCGCATCGCTCATCCACGAGTACGACAGGCAGATCACGCCGGGGCGGTCGTCGCCGAGGTCGAACAGATAGGTGCCGCGCGTGAGCCGGTCGGTCAGCGTCATGCTCATGCGGTCGCGTCCGGTGGCCGGATCCCGGTCCTTCCAGAACGGCCGGTCGACCATCACGAAGGTCTTGGCCGACTGCATGTAGCGCGTGCGGTCGAGCGCCATCCACAGCTTGTGCGAGAACAGCTGCTCGTCGGTGCTGATGTGGGTCGTGAGCAGCCAGCTCTGGCAGGTGACCAGCACCGCGTCGTACTCGCGCGCGTCGCCCCAGCGGTCGATGACGCGGATGCGCCGGCCGTCGCCGGCGCGCTCGAGGCGGGCGACGCCGGGACGCGGCGCGCCCGAGTGCAGCCGCTCGAGCGTCGTGCCGGCGGGCCAGTGCACCAGCCGTGCCGGGCTGTCGCGCCACAGGTGGCGCGGCACCTGCTCGACACCGCCGACGATGAGCTGCTGGTTCTCGTCGCAGTCGGTGAATACGACGCGCAGGATCTCGAGCATCGAGTTCGGAAAGTCGGTGTCCCAGCCGCCGGTGCCGAAGCCGACCTGGCCGAATGCTTCGAGGTGACGGAACGAGTGGCGGCGAAACGCCGCCGAGGTCGCGCAGAAGTCGTAGAAGCTGCGGTTGTCCCAGATCGGCACCAGCGTGTTCCACAGCGCCTTGATGCGCGCGACGTCGCGTGCGCGGATCGCGTCCTGTATCGCGCTGAAGCCGACCTCGTGCTCGAGCGCGTCGTGCCAGGCCTCGCCGACTTCGCGCAGCAGCGGCGGCAGCTGCGCGTCGTGCTCGATGTACGCGGGGCGGCCTTCGAGGTCGATCACGGTGCTGTGCGTGTCCGGCGCGAGCGGGTTCGGAAACGGTTGCGTCGCGAGGCCGAAGCGCTCGACGTAGTGGAAGAACGCTGCCGACGAGCGCGGAAAGCGCATGCCGCCGAGCTCGGCGATGATGCCGTCGGCGCACTTGAACGGCTCCGAGTGCAGCCGTCCGCCGATGCGTCGCGACTCGTAGACGACCGGACGCAGACCGAGCTTCATCAGCTCGTAGGCCGCGGTCATGCCGGCCATGCCGGCGCCGACGACCGCCACCTCGGTGCCGAGCCGCGCGGCGGGCACGCTTCCGAGCCCGGACGGATGGGCGAGCCAGTCGTCGTACGGGAACGGGAAGTCGGGCCCGAAGATCGTGATCGGGCGCGGATCGTCGGAGCGGTGCCAGGCCACGTCCGCCGCCGCCTCAGTGCCGGCGCGACGCCTCGGCCAGTCCGCGGTACAGGGCCGGCCGGCGGTCGTGCAGGTAGGGGTTCAGCCGCCGCGACTCGGCAAGGACGTCGCGGTCGAGCGCGGCGACGAGCAGGGCCTCGCTGCCGCCGGCGCGCGCGAGCTCGCGGCCGTCGGGGGCGACGATGCAGCTCGCGCCGACGTAGTCGTAGTCGCGCTCGCTGCCGCAGCGGTTCGCGTAGGCGACGAACACCTGGTTCTCGAGCGCGCGCGCCGGCACCAGCGTGCGCGCCACCGCCGCATACGGGTGCATCAGCGCGGTCGGCACCGCGATCAGGTCCACCCCGGCCAGCGCGAGCAGGCGTGCGTTTTCGGGAAACTCGAGCTCGTAGCAGATCAGCACGCCGATGCGCAGGCCGTCGAGCTCGGCCACGGTCGGCGCGTCACCGGCCGTGAACACGTGGCGTTCGGTATCGCCGAAGAGGTGGGTCTTGCGGTGGTTGGCGACGCGGCGGCCGTCGCGGTCGATGAGTTGCGCGGCGTTGTAGATCGCCTCGCCGTCACGCTCCGGATAGCCGTAGAGCAGCGCGAGGCCGCTCTCGCGCGCGATCTCGGCCACCCGCGCCGCGGCCGCGCCGTCGGCGGGTTCGGCGCGCTCACGGAGGGTGTCGTCGCCGATGCGGTAGCCGGTCACGAAGAGCTCGGGGGCAATCAGCAGGCGCGCACCCTGTGCGTGCGCGCGCGCGGCGACCTCGGCCAGCACGGCGAGGTGGATCGCCGGGTCGGCTCCTTGCTGCGGCCCCTGGAACAGCGCGATCTTCATGGTTTCACCCCCTTGCTCCGAACCAGCGGGCGAGCAGGCCGGCCGGGCTTGCCGCCGTCGCCGGCGGCTTCGCGGCCGCGGTGATCGGGTTGCCGCTGCGTGCGCGCAGCGCCTCGAAGCCTTCGCCCTGATGAACCGTGATCTGGTTGAACGGAATGACCCAGCCGTTGCGGTTGCACACGTCCACGCACGCCTTTTGAATGATGCGGCCGACCTTGAAGTAGAAGGCTGCCGCCGCACCGTTGACGGTGACGACGATCTGGTAGTCGAGCGAGGAGCTCGCCGCCTCGCGAAATTCGACCATCACGTCCTCGACATGTTCGGCGACCGGCGAGTCGGCGAGCGCCGCCGCGATGCCGTCGTGGAGGATCTGCGGCGCCTCGCCGGTCGCGATCGCCTGGTGACCATAGTCGATGCCGAAGACGGCCGAGCAGACGTAGCTGCCACGCGAGAGGTTGCGCGGATTGCCGGCGAGGAAGTCGGTGGTCGCGTAGATCGTCGTGTTGCCCAGGATCCTGAGCTGCACGACCTCGGGGGTCTGGCGTTCGACCAGCGCGAAGGTGCCGTCCGACAGCAGCACGTATTCGCCGGGCCGGGTCGGGAACCACGGCTCGTCTTCGGGCGTCGGCCGCGAGATCAGGCTTTCGAGCTCGGCCAGCGGCAGCAGCAGCAGGCCGTTGTCGAGCTCGGGATTGACCAGGCGCGCGTAGTAGCCGATGGTGCCGACCCGCCACGGGATGCCGCGATAGATCACGCGCTCGCCCTCGCGCACCTGGCCGGCGTTGAGGAACAGCCGCGCCTCGGCCATGTAGCGCGGCAGATAGGTGCGAAAGCCCAGCATCAGCGCGAGCAGCACGATCAGCGCGAGCCCGAACAGCACCAGGTCGCCGGCCGCGTACAAGACCATCAGGAACACCAGGATCGCCACGAGCGTTGCGAACAGCCGGTAGGCGAGCAGCGCGATGCGCGTGCGCAGGCTGCGGCGCACGCTGCGCCGGCGCTCGCGGAAGCGCAGAATGCGGGTCATCGCCCCGTGCAGCGCGAGAAAGGTCACGCCGAAGGCGCCGACCGCGAGCAGCAGCGTCAGGCCGCGGCCGACGAAGAACTCGCGTACCGCGCGCTGCGCCTGTTCGTAGACCGTCTCCTCGCGCTCGAGCAGATTGCCGAGCTGCAGCTCGATGATGCCTTGCTGGCGCAGCAGGTCGGCCTGACGGTCGAGCCAGCTCTGCCGCAGCTCGGTGAGGCGGTCGCGCGCAACCTCGTCGAGCTCGGCGGAGGCGATGGCGGCGATGTTCGCGAGCGCCTGCTCGACCACCTGCAGACGTTCGGTCACCACGGCGCGGTCCTGGCGCAGGCGCTCGATCGCGCGCGGTCGTTCGGTGAGCTGGCGCAGCTCGCTGAAGAGCGGCCGCATCAGCGACAGCAGCTCTTCCTGCCAGTCGAACTTCTGCTCGGCGGGCTGCTCGGCGAACACCCCCAGGTCGATGCCGCCGAGCGCGATGTTCTCGAAGGTGCCGCGCAGGTTGTTGCGCTGGGTTTCGAGCTGTGCGATCTGCTGTTGCAGCATCTCGCGCTGCTCGTTGTCCTCGGCCTGGTCGAGACCTTGGCGCAGCTGCTCGAGACGCTGGCGGATGTCGCCCAGCGCTTGCTGGATGTCGGCGAGCTGCTGGCGGCTCTCGGCCAGGCGCGTCTCGCGCTCGATCGCTCGGGTCGGGCTGGCGGGTGTCTCCTGGGCGAGGACGGGTGCCGTCGCGAACCAGCACAGGAGGAGGCTCAGCAGCACGAGCAGCAGCGGACGGGGTGTGGCGGAAGTCATCTTCACCATGCGTATGTATTGGACAGGACGGTCGTCGCGGCGCACCCGACTGGGCTGTGAGTGCGCCGCGGCCGAATCGTTCTGGTCTACATACCATAGGCGAAAGGCATCGTCCCCGCATTTGTCCGTTGTGCCGTGGTGATCCCCGGGCGGGGATGCGGGGGGAAGCGTGGGCGTGGCGGCCGGCGGTGTCAGCCTGCCGGCATGGCCTCGGCGTGCTGTCCGACCAGACGGCGTGCGGCGGCGACGATCGCGTCGGCCTGCGGCACGAAGGCCTGCTCGAGCGCCCAGGCGGCCGGCGCCGGCGCGTCGGGGCCGGTCAGGCGCACGATGGGGGCCCTCAGGGCGTCGAACGCGTGCTCGGCGAGCAGCGCGGCGATCTCGGCGCCGACGCCGCACGGGCGGCCGGCCTCATGCACGACGACGACACGCCCGGTCTTGCGTGCCGAGGCGAGGATCGCCGCCTCGTCGAGCGGCTTGAGCGAACGCAGGTCGACGACCTCGGCCGAGATGCCCTGCGCGGCCAGGCGCTGGGCGGCTTCGACACAGGTGTGTACGGTCTTCGCGTAGCTCACCAGCGTGACGTCGCGGCCTTCACGCAGCGTCGCCGCGCGGCCGAGCGGCACGAGATGCTCGCCGTCGGGCACCTCGCCGGGCTGGAAGCCGAGCGCGAGATCCATGAAGAACAGCACCGGGTTGTCGTCGCGGATCGCCGCCTTCAGCAGCCCCTTGAAGTCGGCCGCGTTCGACGGCATGACGACCTTGAGGCCGGGGCTGTGCACGAACCACGCCTCGAGGTTGTGGTTGTGCTGCGCGCCGACCCCCCAGCCGGCACCGGAGAGCGTCAGGATCACGAGCGGAAAGCTGAACTGGCCGCCGGACAGGTAGCGCAGCTTGCCGGCGCTGTTGACGATCTCGTCCATCGCCAGCGTCAGGAACGGCGCGAACAACAGGTCGATGACCGGGCGCAGCCCGCTCGCGGCGGCGCCGACCGCGGTGCCGGCGATGATGCCTTCGGCGAGCGGGGTGTTGCGTACGCGCGCGGCGCCGAACTCGGTGACCAGCTCGGGGCGCTTGGTCGCGACACCCTCGCCGAACATCAGCACGCGCGCATCGCGGCGCATCTCTTCGGCGAGCGCGGCCGAGATCGCTTCATTGACGGATAGTGTGGCCATTGTGGACTCCTTGGATTCGAAGATCGGGTGCCGGCACGCCGGCTCGCCCGATCGGTGCGCCGGCCGCAAGACGCGAGGCGCAGGGGCTTCGCGCAGCGCGGCTGCGGGGC
>DAOMOP010000181.1:0-8069 GCA_035444405.1 Rhodocyclaceae bacterium | reverse complement strand
CGCGCTGCGGCTGCGCTTCGGCGTGCGCGGCAGCGCCCACACGATGGCGAAGCTGCTCGATCCGTGCCGCGGGCGCAGCGTGCGCGTCGTCGCGGTGACGCACCCAGAATATCTCGAGCGCATGGTGCAGTTCCTCGCCGCCGACGGCGGGCGCGCGATGCTGCTGCGCGGCACCGAGGGCGAGGCGTTCGCGAACCCGCGCCGGCGCCCGCAGATGACGGTCTTCCGCGACGGGCGCGCGGAGATCGCCTGGCCGGCCGAGGAAGGCGGCGCGCCGCCGCTCGCGGGCGTGCCGGACGTGCCGGCGCCGGCCGACAACGCCGCGCTGATCCGCGCGATGCTCGCCGGCGACGTACCGGTGCCGCGGCCGATCGGCGAGCAGGTGGCAACGCTCGCCGCGCTGGCACGCGAGCCCTGACGGGCGCACCCGAAACGCGTCAGACACCGGCGCGAGCGCGGCAAGGGCCCGCCGCAGCGGACGACGCACGCGGCCCGAGCGCACGGCCGCCGCGAAGGTGCCGTGCCGGCGCGCTCGCGTCGCTTCAGGCCAGCCGGCCTTCGCGGTAGTCGCCGACCGCCGCGTAGATCTCCTCCTGCGTATTCATCACGAACGGGCCGTACTGCACGATCGGCTCGCCGAGCGGACGGCCGGCGAGCAGCAGCACGCGCGCCGGCGCCTCGCCGCCCGCCTCGATCACGACGCCGTCGCCGCCGTCGTTGGCGAGAATGGCCATGCGCTGCGCGGCAAGCGTGCGGCCCGCCACCCCGGCCGCGCCACGATAGACGTACAGGAAGGCGTTCGCGTCGCGCGCGAGCGGCTGCGCGAAGCGCGCGCCGGCCGGCAGGTGGACGTCGAGGAAGAGCGGTGCCGTGGTCTCGCGCGTGACCGCGCCGGCGACACCATGGCTCGTACCGGCGATCACGCGCACCAGCGCGCCCGCAGCGGTCGCGAACTCGGGAATCTCGTCGGCCTCGAAGTCGCGATACCAGGCCGGCGCCATCTTGTCGCGCGCCGGCAGGTTCAGCCACAGCTGGAAGCCTTCCATCAGCCCGTCCTGCTGCTCGGGCATCTCGGAATGGATGACGCCGCGCCCGGCGGTCATCCACTGCACGCCGCCGCTCTCGAGCAGCCCTTCGTGGCCGGCGCTGTCGCGGTGGCGCATGCGCCCGGCGATCATGTAGGTGACGGTCTCGAAGCCGCGGTGCGGATGATCCGGAAAACCGGCGAGGTAGTCGTTCGGGTCGTCGCTGCGGAAGGCGTCGAGCATCAGAAAGGGGTCGAGGCGCCGCTGCAGCGGCTGGGTGAGCACGCGCGTGAGCCGCACCCCGGCGCCGTCCGAGGTCGGCATGCCGGTGACGATGCGCTCGACCGCGCGGCCGCTCTCTACCGGCGCGGCGGGCAGTGTTTGTCGGGTGGTCATTTCGGTGTCCTCGATGGCGGGGGGCGCGACACGCCGCGCCCCCCCGGTTGCACTACGCCTGCAGCGCCGCGGCGAGCTCGGCCTCGGCTTCGGCGAACGCCTGCTGCGCCGCCTCGGGTCCCATCGCCAGGCCTTCGGCGTAGATGAAGCGCACGTCGGTCATGCCGAGAAAGCCGAGGATCGTCTTCAGGTACGGCACCTGCGAATCGGCCTCGGTGCCGCGATAGCGGCCGCCGCGCGCGAGCGCGACATACACGGTCTTGCCTTTCAGCAGCCCTTCCGGGCCGTTTTCGGTGTAGCGGAAGGTCACCTTTGCCCGCGCGATCGCATCGAGCCAGTTCTTGAGCTGCGCCGAGATCGCGAAGTTGTACATCGGCACGCCGAGCACCAGCACGTCGGCCGCCTGCACTTCGGCGATCAGCGCGTCGTCGAGCGCCACGCGCGCGGCCTGTGCGGGCGTGCGCGCCTCGACCGGCGTGAAGAGCGCCTGCAGCGCCGCCTCGTCGAGCACCGGATGCGGCGTCACCGCGAGGTCGCGCACGACAAGCCGGGCCTGCGGGTGCTCGGTGCGCAGGCGCGCGACGACGAGCTCGGCAAGACGGGTCGACTGGGCGCCTTCGCGGCGGGCGCTGGCGTTGATTTGCAGGATGTTCATGATGTTCTCCGTCGGGTGGGTTGCGATGGAGGCATCGTATTCGTTTCACCGGGACCGATTAAGACCTGTTTTCGGATAAGATTATCCCGCTCACGGAACAGTCACGATGGATGCCACACCGCCTCTCGATCCCAATGATCTCGTCATCTTCGCGCACGTCGTCGAACACGGCAGCTTCACGCGCGCCGCCGAGCACCTCGGACTGCCCAAGTCCACGGTGTCGCGCCGCATCGCGCTGCTCGAGGAGCGCCTCGGCGAGCGCCTGCTGCTGCGCACCACGCGCCGGCTCACGCTGACCGAGTTCGGCCACGCCCTGCTCGGCCACGCACGGCAGGTCGCCGCCGAGCTCGAGGCCGCCGCCGCGCTGGCCGAACATCGCCAGGCGCGACCGAGCGGACAGCTGCGCGTATCGATGCCGGGCGATTTCGCCAACGCCGTGCTGGTCGATTTTCTGGCTGCCTTCGCCGCGCTGCATCCGCAGGTCACGCTCGACATCGACCTGTCGCCGCGCCGTGTCGACCTGATCGGCGAGAACTTCGACATCGCGCTGCGCATGGGCGATCTGCCCGATGACGCGAGTCTCGCGGCACGGCGTATCGGCACGTTTGCGGAGGGTCTATATGCCGCGCCCGACTACCTGCGCGAGCTCGGCACGCCGCGCAGCCCCGACGAGCTGACGGCACATGCTGCGCTGTGCCTGAGCGCGCGCGGCGGTGGCGCGAGGCCGTGGCGGCTGCTGCGCGGTGCCGAAACGCGCGAGCTCGGGCTGCCGCCGCGCTTCACCGCGAACTCGCCGGAGCTGCTGATCCGACTGGCCTGCGCCGCCTGCGGCATCACCGCCGTGCCCGATCAGTATGCTCTGCCTTTCGTGCGCCGCGGCGAGCTCGTGCGCGTGCTGCCCGAGTGGTGCCTGCCGGCCGCGACCGGCTGGGCGGTCTTTCCCGGACGGCGCCTGATGCCGGCCAAGACGCGCGCCTTTCTCGAGATGCTCGTCGCCGCACTGGCGCAGTGACGGGCGCAAGTGACGACGTTCGCGTGCTGGCCGGCGCGGTGGATGGAACCAGGGACGGTCGGATGCGCTCACAGGACTTCGAGCCGATCACGCGCTGGCGTACAATCGGCCCGCCCATGCGGCTCCCGACAGCCGCTCGACGCCCCCCCTTTCCGACCCTTACCGCACACGATGCTTTCGAATCTCTCGCCCCGCGCCCTCTTTCTCGCCCTCTTTGCCGTCTGCACGGGCCTGCTCGCCTACGGGCTCTATCTGCAGCACGTCGTCGGACTCGAACCCTGCCCGATGTGCATCATGCAGCGCTACGCCTTCGTCGCTGTCGCGCTCGTCGCGCTCGTCGCCGGCCTGCACGGGCCGGCTCGCACCGGCAGCATCGTCTACGGTGTGGTGGTGGCGCTGCTCGCCGCGGCCGGAGGCACCGTCGCCGCGCGACAGTCGCTGCTGCAGCGCTCCCCGCCCGACATCGCCGAATGCGGCCCGGGGCTGGAATACCTGATCGACAGCTTCGGCGTCGCCGAGGCGTTGCCGATGATCTTTCGCGGCGCCGGCGACTGTGCCGCGATCGACTGGACCTTTCTGGGGCTGACGATCGCGAACTGGTCGCTGCTGGCCTTCGTCGCGGTCGGCCTGTTCGGCCTCGCGATGATCGCGCGCGGCGGCCGCCGGCCCTGAAACGCGCGCAAACGGCCTATCCGACGATCTCGACGATCTCGACGCCGATCTCGTACCGGCCCTGCCCCACCTGGTGACAGCGCCGCACCCGCACGCGCGCGACCAGCGGCGGTCGGGCGAGGCCGCCGGCCGGCGCCGGCACCTCCACCGTCACCAGCTCCGATTCGCCCGGCACGTAGCCCGCGCGCAAGGTCATGCCGCCCACGCTGAGCTCCACGCACTCGGCCTCGACGACCTCTCCATGGGACAGGTGGATCCTCGCTTGCGATCCGAGCGGAATACGACGGTCGAGTCGGCGCTCGGATGGCAGGGCGCGGTCGTTCATGCTGGCGGGTTCCCGGTTTGGTTCGACACCTGCATTCTAGCGTGGCCGCGCTGCGCATGCGAAATGCCAGCGGCACGTCGCCGCCGTGGATGCGGCCGTGCCATTCAGAGCGCTTCGCGCAGCCGTGCGACGCGCGTGCGCATCGCGGCGAAGTACAGCACCGGAATCACCACCAGCGTGAGCACCGTCGACACGAACACGCCGAAGATCAGGCTCAGCGCGAGCCCGTTGAAGATCGGGTCGTCGAGGATGAACACGGCGCCGATCATCGCCGCCAGCGCGGTGAGCCCGATCGGCTTCGCGCGCACCGCGGCGGCGCGGATCACCGCCTCGTCGAGCGCGATACCCTCGCGCACCTGCTGGTTGATGAAGTCGACGAGCAGGATCGAGTTGCGCACGATGATGCCGGCCAGCGCGATCATGCCGATCATCGAGGTCGCGGTGAACTGCGCGCCGGCCAGCGCGTGGCCCGGCATCACGCCAACGATGGTGAGCGGGATCGGCGCCATGATGATGAGCGGCACCAGATAGCTCCTGAACTGCGCGACCACCAGCAGGTAGATCAGCAGCAGGCCGACCGCGTAGGCCGCGCCCATGTCGCGGAAGGTCTCGTAGGTGACCTGCCATTCGCCGTCCCACTTGATGCTGTAGCCGTCGAACGGGTCGCGCGGCGCACGGATGAACCATTCGCCGAGCCGGCCGGCGAGCCCCGGGCCGTCGAGCGCGAGTCCGTTCAGCCGCGAACGGATGTCGAACATGCCGTAGAGCGGCGAATCGAGCCGCCCGCCCATGTCGGCGGTCACATACACGACCGGCAGGAGGTCCTTGCGGTAGATGACCTGCTCGCGTTCGCTCTCTTCGACCGTGACGAGCTCGGACACCGACACCAGGCGGCCGTCGCGCGCGCGCACCTGCATCGCCAGCACCGCGTCGACCGCGGACTGGCGCTCGGGCGGCAGCTGGATGCGCACCGGGATCTCGTACTTGTTGTCGCCGCCGTGGATCGGCGTGACCGCCTCGCCGGCAAGGCCCAGCCGCACGACCTCGACGACGTCGGCCTGGGCGACACCCATGCGCGCGGCCTTGGCCTGGTCGACGCGCAGCACGAGCTTGGGCGCGTGCTCGTCGATCGTGTCGTCGATGCCGACGATGTCGGCGGTGGCCTCGAAGGCCGCGCGCACGCGGCGCGCGACCTCGATCTGGCCGGCGTAGTCGGGGCCGTAGACCTCGGCGACGATCGGCGAGAGCACCGGCGGGCCCGGCGGCACCTCGACGAGCTTCGCGTTGCCGCCGTTCGCGCGCGCGATCGCGGCGACCGCCTCGCGCACCGCCACCGCGATCTCGTGGCTCTTGCGGCTGCGCTGCGCCTTGTCGACGAGATTGACCTGGACGTCGCCGTGCTCGGGCGCGCTCCGGAGGTAGTACTGGCGCACGAGGCCGTTGAAGTTGATCGGACTCGCGGTGCCGGCGTAGGCCTGCCAGTCGGTGACCTCGGGCACGGCGGCCAGATGCTCGCCGATATCGCGCAGCACGCACGCGGTCTCCTCGACCGGCGTGCCGACCGGCATGTCGAGCACGACCTGGAACTCGCTCTTGTTGTCGAAGGGCAGCATCTTCATGACCACCCACTGCATCGCCGGCAGCGCGAGCGACGCGCCGATCAGCGCGAACACCGCGAGCCACAGCGCCAGGCGCGCCCGCGCCCCGCGCCGCGCGTCGAGCATCGGCGTCATCACGCGGCGGAAGAACGCGTCGAGATGGCGCGTGAGGCGGTCCTCGGCCACGGCCTCGCCCACGGCCTCGTCCGGCGCCTCGGCCGCGCCTCCGCCGTGGGCACCCCCCGTACCGAGCAGCCGCAGCGCGAGCCAAGGCGTCACGACGAAGGCGACCGCCAGCGAGATGAACATGCCCATCGACGCGTTGATCGGGATCGGGCTCATGTACGGCCCCATCAGGCCGGTCACGAAGGCCATCGGCAGCAGCGCCGCGATCACCGTGAAGGTCGCCAGTATCGTCGGGCCGCCGACCTCGTCGACGGCCTTCGGGATGAGCCGCCACAGCGGCGTGTCGGGCTCGAGGGTGTGCCAGCGGTGGATGTTCTCGACCACCACGATCGCGTCGTCGACGAGGATGCCGATCGAGAAGATCAGCGCGAACAGGCTGACGCGGTTGAGCGTGAAGCCCCACGCCCACGACGCGAACAGCGTCGCGGCGAGCGTGAGCGACACCGCCACGCCGACGATCAGCGCCTCGCGCCGCCCGAGCGCGACGAGCACCAGCAGCACCACCGCCGCGGTCGCGAACGCGAGCTTGCCGATCAGCGTGTTGGCCTTGTCGCTCGCGGTGGCGCCGTAGTTGCGGGTGACGGTGAACGAGACGCCCTCGGGGATCAGCGCGCCTTCGAGCGCGTGCGCGCGCGCGATGACGCGCTCGGCCACATCGGCCGCGTTCGCGCCGGGCTTTTTCGACACCGCCAGCGTGACCGCCGGAAACACGCCGCGCGCGTCGATGCCGGCCTGGCCGGCGGCCGCGCCGCTGCCGAACCACACGGTGCGCGCGGGCTGGTCCGGGCCGTCCTCGACGCGCGCGACGTCGCGCAGGAACACCGGGCGCGCGTCCGCGACGCCGACGACGAGCCGGCGCACGTCCTCGGCCGACTCGAGGTAGGTGCCGGTGCGCACCAGCACCTCACGATTGGCGGCCGTCAGCGTGCCGGCCGGCTGCGACGCGTTGGCGAGCTGCAGCGCCGCGCGGATGTCCTGCGCCGTGACGCCGTGCGCGTTCATGCGCTCGGTGTCGAGCAGCACGCGCACGACGTGGCCGGGCCCGCCGATCGTGACGACGTCGCGCGTGCCGGCGATGCGCTTGATCTCGAGCTCGAAGGCGGCGCGTTCGGGGTCGGCGGTCCACAAGGTCAGGCTGACGATGGGCACGTCGTCGATGCCCTTGGGCTTGATCAGGGGCTCGCCGACCCCGAGCTGCGGGCTCAGCCAGTCGCTGTGCGAGTGCACGGTATCGTACAGGCGCACCAGTGCCTGCTGGTTCGGGACGCCGACCTCGAACTGCACCGTGATCACTGCCATGCCCGGGCGCGACACCGAATAGACGTGCTCGACGCCGGCGATGCGCGACAGCACCTGCTCGGCCGGGCGCGCGACCAGCGCCTCGACGTCGCGCGCCGAGGCACCCGGAAACGGCACCAGCACGTTGGCCATCGTCACGTCGATCTGCGGCTCCTCCTCCTTGGGCGTGACGAACGTCGCGAACACGCCGGCGAGCAGCAGGATCAGCGCGAGCAGCGGCGTGAGCGCGTTGCGCTGGAAGGCGGCCGCGATGCGCCCCGAGATGCCCAGTTGTGTAGTCATCTGCGCGCCGTGCCCCCGCTCAGCGGCCCGACGCACGCGCGGCGATGCCGGCGGCAACCGGATCGAGGGCGATCTCCTCGCCGCCGGCGAGACCCGCGAGCACCTCGATCGTGCCGTCGGCGTGACGCTCGCCGACGCGGATCTGGCGCAGCGTGATGCGGCCTTGCGCACCGACGACGTAGACGGCGGTCAGCTCGCTGCGGCGCACCACCGCTTCGACCGGCACACGCACGCGCAAGGCCTCGCCGACGGTCAGATGTACGCGCGCGAACATGCCCGGCACCACACCTTCGACGCCGGCCGGCAGCTCCACGCGCAGGCGCAGCGTGTGCGTGCGCGCATCGGCAGCCGGCAGCACGGCGACGCGCTGCGCGGCGATGCGCCGGCCGCTGTCGACGA
The DNA here is from genome assembly GCA_035444405.1 of Rhodocyclaceae bacterium. GTDB lineage: Bacteria > Pseudomonadota > Gammaproteobacteria > Burkholderiales > Rhodocyclaceae > DAOMOP01. The sequence continues at coordinate 220 of DAOMOP010000181.1, read as the reverse complement.
GCTCGACCTGCGCGGCGAGCGCGTCGACGGCGAGCCCGGCGAGACGCGCCTGCGGCACGTCGATCACCGCACGCATCGCGGCCGGATCGAAGATCGTCACCAGAGGTGCCCCCGGCATCGCCATCTCGCCCGGCTCGACATGCCGCGCCGCGACGACGCCGGCGAGCGGCGCGGCGATGCTCGTGTAGCCGCGCACGGTGCCGGCCTGCTCGCGCGCGGC
>DAOMOP010000180.1:4903-8237 GCA_035444405.1 Rhodocyclaceae bacterium | reverse complement strand
GAGTTCGTCGAACGGATGACCGAGCGCTGCCGCAGCGGCTGGACGCCCGGTGCCGCCGACACCCGCCCCGAGCCGGCCGGCGCCCGCGCGGCGCAATTGTCGCCGCGTGAGATGGAGATCCTGCGCGTGCTCGCGCACGGTCGCTCGAACAAGGAGATCGCGCGCGCGCTCGACGTCGGCCTGCAGACCGTCAAGTGGCACATGAAGAACCTGCTCGCCAAGCTCGGCGCGGCGAACCGCCGTCACGCGGTTGACCGTGCGCGGCTGCTGGGCATTCTCGACTGACGACGGCGCGGCCCGCGCGGGGCGCAGTGGCGGGACTATGCGTCTTCGGGTCTGACCTTCAGCCTGCCGTCGGCGACCGCCTCGACGACGACCAGCGCACCGGCGCGGATCGGCTGGGTGCTTTCGGCCGCGTACGTGGTGTCGCCGACGCGGATGCGTCCGCGCCCGGCCGTGAAATCGGTCACCGCTGCGAAGCGCTGGCCGACGAGCCCCTGCAATTCACGGTTGATTTCGGTGCCGCCCGCTGTCGCGCCGCTGCGCCGCTGCACCCACAGTCCGGCGCCGATCGCGCCGAGCATCGCGACCGCGAACAGCACGAGCTGGCCGTTGAGCGACAGCTCGGGCAACAGTAGCAGCGCGACGCCGACGAGCATCGCCCCGAGCCCTATCCACAGCAGCATCACGCCCGGCACGGCGATCTCCAGGCCGGCGATGACGAGGCCGGCGATCAGCCAGCTCCAGGGCGAGGTGAGCACCGATGGCAGCTCGGACATCGGGCTCACTCCGGCCGGGCCTTGCCGGCGTTGAGCAATTCGGCGACGCCCGCGACCGCCCCGGTCACGCCACCGGCCTCGAGTGGCATCAGCACCAGCTTGGCGTTGTCGGCCGCGCCGATGTGCTGCAGTGCCTCGACGTACTTGAGCCCGAGGAAGTACTGGATCGCCTGGATGTCGCCGCTGGCGATCGCCTGGGACACCACGCGCGTGGCCTTGCTCTCGGCTTCGGCCTCGCGCTCGCGCGCCTCGGCGTTCAGAAAGGCCGCCTCGCGTTCGCCTTCGGCGCGCAGGACCGCGGCGCGCTTCTCGCCCTCGGCACGCAGGATCTCGGCCTCGCGCGCGCCGGTCGCCTCGGTCACCTGGGCGCGCCGCTTGCGCTCGGCGGTCATCTGCAAATTCATCGCCTCCTGCAGCTCGGGCGGCATCTTCAGGTCGCGGATCTCGATGCGGATGATCTTGACGCCCCACGGGTTGGTCGCGTCATCGACGATGGACATCAGCGCTTCGTTGATGCGCTGTCGGTTCGACAGCGTCTCGTCGAGGTCCATCGAGCCGATCACCGAGCGCAGGTTGGTGGTGGTGAGATTGACGATGGCGTCCTCGAGGTTGCGCACCTGGTAGGCGGCGCGTGCCGCATCGTCGATGCGGAAGAACACCACGCCGTCCGCGACCACGGCGGCGTTGTCACGCGTGATCACGGTCTGCGCCGGCACGTCGAGCACCTGCTCCATGATCGTGAGCTTGCGTCCGATGCGGTCGATGAACGGCACGATGAAGCACAGGCCGGAGTCGAGCGTGCGCGTGTAGCGGCCGAAGCGCTCGACCGTCCAGCGCTCGCCCTGCGGCACGGTCTTGACGCCGGCGATGACGAGCGCGATGACGACGACGACGAGAACGAGCGAGAAATTCAACGAGGCATCCATGGGCGTCCATCCTTGTGACGGTGGTCGATGAGTTGGTGCGGGCACACGCGCCGCCCGTGCTGGCCGCCGTGCGGCGCTGCCGATGACCGGGTCATCATAGCCGATGCGCGGTCAGCGCACAGGCACTACGTCCTGTCCGGATGGATTTCGTGGATCGAGACCGCCTTGCGCGAGGAAGTCGATCAGCGCCCTGACGCGGTACGGCACATGGCGGTTGCTCGGCAGTACGGCGTAGATGCCGAGCGTCGGCAGCGCGTACTCGGTGAGGATGGCCTCGGCTTCGCCACCGGCGACATGGGCCGAGGCGATGAAATCGGGCTGGATCGAGATGCCGAGCCCGCGCAGCGTGGCCGCCATCAGCGCGTCGCCGTTGTTCGCCGTAATGCGGCAGCGCACGCCCACGTGATGCACCCGTCCGTCGACCGTGAATGCCCAGGACTGCGCCGACGGCTGCAGCGAGTAGCCGAGACACTCGTGCTGCGCGAGCTCGTCCGGATGGCGCGGGCGGCCGTGTCGAGCGAGGTAATCGGGCGAGGCGACGATCATCAGCCGGCAGGTGCCGAGCTTGCGGACGATGTCGCCGGGCTCGAGCCGACCGGTGATGCGGATCGACAGGTCGAAGCCTTCCTCAGCCAGATTGACGAGCCGGTCGGCGTACTCCATCTCCAGGCTGACCTCGGGGTAGCGCTGCGAGAATTCGAATAGCAGCGGCGTGAGCCGGCGCAGGCCGAAACTCAGCGGCAGGCTCGCGCGGATGCGACCGCGCGGCATCGCGCGCTCGTGCGCGACGTCGGCCTCGGCGACATCGACGAGGTTCAGGATCACGCGGCAGCGTTCCAGATAGGCCGTGCCGGCCGAGCTAAGCGTGAGCCGGCGCGTGCTGCGCACGATCAGTTTCGCGCCGAGATGCGCCTCGAGCGCGGCGATCTTGCGCGTCACCACCGAGCGGGCGACGCCGAGCTGCTGCGCGACGGCCGAGAAGCTGCCCGCCTCGGCGACGCGTGCGAAGAGCTGCATTGCTTCGAGTCTGTCCATTGTTGCTCCGCTTGCAACGCCACGTTGTCGATTGTGCGGTATTTGACGTCGTCCGCAAGGCCTATAGTTGCGCCATGGATCTTCACGCGACACCACGAGCCGACATGAACACGCAATTGCCCACGCTCTTCGTCCCGCATGGGGCACCGACTTTCGCGCTGCAGCCCGGCGTGGCGGGCGCGGCGATCGCGACCGTCGCGAAGACGCTGCCACAGCCGCGCGTCGTCGTCATCGCGAGTGCGCACTGGAGCACGAGCGTGCCGACGGTCGGCTTCGCCGAACGTCCGGAGACGATTCACGACTTCTACGGTTTTCCGGAAGCGCTCTATCGGCTGAGCTACCCGGCCACCGGCTGCCGCGAGGCGGCCGAGGAGGTCGTGGCCGCGATCGGCGCGGCCGGCATGCCGGTCGAACGCGATGCCGACCGCGGGCTCGACCACGGCGCGTGGATTCCGCTGCGCATGATGTTTCCCGATGCCGACGTGCCCGTCGTGCCCTTGTCGATCCAGGCGCAGGCCGGCCCGGCTCAGGCGTGGCAGCTCGGTCGCGCGCTCGCACCGCTGGTCGGCCGCGGTTTTCTGGTCGTCGGCTCGG
>DAOMOP010000180.1:0-4893 GCA_035444405.1 Rhodocyclaceae bacterium | reverse complement strand
TACCGCGCCGGCGATGCCGCGGCCGCGCCGCTCGACTACGTACGCCGGTTCGCCGACTGGGTCGCCGCCCGTGTGGCCGCCGGTGATGTCGCGGCGCTGCTCGATTACCGGCGCGTGGCGCCGGATGCCGTGCGTGCCCATCCGAGCGAGGAGCATCTGCTGCCGTTCTTCGTCGCGCTCGGCGCGGCCGGCGATGCGCCGGTGGCGCGGCGCCTGCACCGCGGCATCGCCGAGCGCGTTCTCGCGATGGATGCCTATGCCTTCGAACCCCTGGGAGCCGCTCGATGAACGTGCCGCGTCACTACACCACGACCGCGAAGCTGCTGCACTGGCTGATGGCGGCGCTGCTCGTCGGCCTCGTCGCGCTGGGCCTGTACATGGAGGATCTGCCGTTCTCGCCCGAGCGCCTCAAGCTCTATGCGTGGCACAAGTGGGCCGGTGTGACCGCCTTCGTGCTGGTGCTGGCGCGCCTTGCATGGCGCGCGCGCAACCGCCCGCCGCCGTTGCCGGCCGGCATGCCATTGGTACAGCGACTGGCCGCCCGCGCGGGCCATGCGCTGCTGTACGCGCTGATGATCGCGATCCCGCTGTCGGGCTGGCTGATGAGCTCGGCCAAGGGGGTGCCGACGGTGTGGTTCGGCGTCGTGCCGCTGCCCGACCTGCTCGACAAGAGCGAAGCGCTCGGCAGCCTGCTCGAGGCCACGCACAAGTACCTGAACTGGCTGCTGATCGCGACCCTCGCCGGTCACGTCGGCGCCGCGCTCAAGCATCACTTCATCGACCGCGACGACATCCTCGTGCGCATGCTTCCCAACCCGAGAACCGAGCAATCATCATGAACAGGACTGTTACCACCCTGAGCCTCGCACTGGCACTGGCGGCCGGCGTGCCGGCGCTCGCCCACGCGACCGAATACAAGCGCATCGTCGCCGAGGACAGCGCGATCGGCTTCAGCTACTCGCAGATGGGCGTGACGCTGGAAGGCGGTTTCGACACGTTTTCCGGCGAACTGCACTACGACCCCGCCAGCCCCGAATCGGCCCGTGCCGTGATCGAGGTCGCGCTGGGCAGCGTGCGCACCGGCATCGCCGAAGCCGACGGCGAGGTGCAGGACAAGAGCTGGTTCAACAGCGCCGTCTTTCCGACCGCGCGCTTCGAATCGACCGCGGTGACGCCGCTCGGTGACGACCGCGTCGAAGTCGCCGGCACGCTGACGATCAAGGGTGCGACGCAGCCGCTCGTCGTCCCGGCGACCATCCGCCACAGCGGCAACGAGGCCGTGTTCGACGGCGACTTCACGATCCAGCGCGGCGACTTCGCCGTCGGTGAAGGCGTGTGGTCGAAGTTCGACGTCGTCGCCAACGACATCAACGTGCGTTTCCGTATCACCGCCGCCGCCGAATGAGGCGCGGCGATCCGTCCGACACACTTCACAACCCTCACAGGAGTCCCGACATGAACCGCTTCCGCAAACTCACCGCCGCCGTCGTCATTGCCGCCGGTGCCGCCGTCGCACTGCCCGCGCTCGCCGCCCCGCAGACCTACGTGGTCGACGGCAAGCACACCTTCCCGCGCTTCTCATACAGCCATCTGGGGCTATCGACGCAGCTCTCGCGCTTCAACAACACCAGCGGCACCATCGTGCTCGACCGCGAGGCGCGCAGCGGTGCCGTCGACATCGTCATCGACATGACCTCGGTCGACACCGGCTACGCGACTTTCAACGAGCACATCCAGGGCGAGGACTTTCTCGACACCGCCAACCATCCGACCGCGACGTTCAAGTCCTCGCGCGTGGTCTTCGACGGCGACACGCCGGTCGCCGTCGACGGCGAGCTGACGATCAAGGGCGTCACCCAGCCGGTCACGCTGCAGTTGAGCTCGTTCACCGCGATGGCCCATCCGATGCTGAAGAAGGACGCGATCGGCGCCGATGCCAGCGTCACGGTCAAGCGCTCGGCCTTCAATGCCGGCAAGTTCGCGCCGAACGTCGGCGACGAGGTCACGATCGACATCGCGGTCGAGGCGATTGCCGAGTAAGCGCGTTTCGTTGTGCGAGGATCGCCCGCCGGTGCATTTGCCCGGCGGGCGATCGTGCTTTTCTCGGACGGGTGGCCCGCGCATCGTCTACGGCGGCGCCGGCGCGATGCAGCCGCTCGGCGGCAGCGGCGATGTCCGACAATTGCGATCCACCGCACGTTGCGCGGCCCGGAACGGGTCCCGCGAATCGATGCTTGACGATTGTGCGTGCCAGCCCCGAGAATGCGAAACCCTGATACATCGCCGCATCCTGCCGGCCCGCGCGAAGAGCGCCGTGCGTCACGCAAGCCGGCCGCTCATGCGGACCGTCCCCTCGACCGCTTTTCCGTTTTCCGTCGGACACGGCTTCGGCGCGAACGCAGTCCGAGCCGGCAAGCCCGCCGGCGCGCCGAGGCCCCGCAGCGGAATCTCCGGCAGAACGGCGATCTAGCCCTTCGTGGCGGACGACGCTCGCTCGCCGTGCGCTGCAGCAACACCTGGAGTCCACAATGAATTTTCCGAATCCGACGCCTGTGGCAGCCGCGCTGGCCTGGATGGATCCGTTCGGTTTCGCCCGATCCGCCTTCGACTACTGGTACGACGCGCTCGAGCGCAGCGTGCTGTTCCTGGACGTGATGCGCCAGCGTGGCAACCAGTACATCGCGCACATCGCCAAGACCAAGCCGACCGTGCTCGGATTCGAGGCCGAGGTGCTGGTCGACGGCCGTGAGCTGCCGCGTCCGGTCAACTACGAGCTGATGCGCGTCGTGCCGCCCGCGGGCGTCGAGATCGACCCGCTCAAGCGCCCCTTCGTCGTCGTCGACCCGCGCGCCGGGCATGGGCCGGGCATCGGCGGCTTCAAGCCCGACAGCGAGATCGGCGTCGCGCTGCGCGCCGGCCACCCGTGCTACTTCGTCGGCTTCCTGCCGTACCCGGAGCCGGGTCAGACGGTCGAGGACGTGGTCGAGGCCGAGGTTGCGTTCCTGCGCCACGTCATCGAGCGCCACCCGGACATCTCCGAGAAGCCGATGGTCGTCGGCAACTGCCAGGCGGGCTGGCAGATCATGATGGCCGCCGCGCTCGAACCGGGCCTCTTCGGGCCGATCCTGATCGCCGGCTCGCCGCTGTCGTACTGGGCCGGCGAGCGCGGCAAGGCGCCGATGCGCTACACCGGCGGCATGAGCGGCGGAAGCTGGGCGACGGCGCTGCTGTCGGACCTCGGCGCCGGGCAGTTCGACGGCGCCTGGCTGGTGCAGAACTTCGAGAACCTGAATCCGGCCAACACCTGGTGGACCAAGCAATACCGGCTGTTCGCGAACATCGACAGCGAGGCTCGGCGCTATCTGGACTTCGAGCGCTGGTGGGGCGGCCACGTCGTGCTGGGCGGCCAGGAGATCCAGTACATCGTCGACAACCTGTTCGTCGGCAACCGGCTGTCGACCGCGCAGCTCGTGACCTCGGACGGACGGCGCATCGACCTGCGCAACCTGCGCTCGCCGGTGGTCGTGTTCTGCTCGCGCGGCGACGACATCACGCCGCCGCCGCAGGCGCTGGGCTGGGTGCGCGATCTCTACGAGGACGTCGAGGACATCGTCGCCAACGGCCAGACCATCGTCTATTGCGTGCACGACTCGACCGGCCACCTGGGCATCTTCGTGTCGGGCAGCGTCTCGCGCAAGGAGCACACCGAGTTCACGGCCAACATGGATTACATCGACGTGCTGCCGCCGGGCCTGTACGAGACCTCGATCTCGCGCGCCGACGAGCGTCCCGACGCCGAGCTGATCGAGCGCGACTATCTGCTGGAGTTTACGCCGCGCAGCATCGCCGAGCTCGACCGCGAGATCCACCATCGGCCCGAGGACGATACGCGCTTCGCCACCGTCGCGCGCATCTCCGAGATCAATCTCGGTCTGTACCGATTGTTCCTGCAGCCGTGGATTCGTGCGATGTCGACGCCGACGTCGGCGAAGTGGCTGCGCACGCTGCATCCGAACCGGCTCGGCTACCGGCTGCTGTCGGACGCGAACCCGCTGATGATGGTCGTGCCGCTGCTGGCCGAGACGGTGCGGGCCGAACGCCACGCGGTCGGCGAGGACAACCTCTATCGCATGATCGAGGGCTTCGTCTCCGATCAGATCACGAGCGCGCTCGATACCTGGCGCGATGCGCGCGACGCGTCGATCGAGCGGATCTTTCTGAGTGTGTATGGCCAGCCGCTGCTTCAGGCGCTGGTCGGCCTCGGTGGCGACGCCCACGTGCATCGCCGTCGCCCGGGCGCCGAGCCGGAGCACCGCCGCTTCGTCGAGCGGCGCAAGGCCGAGCTGCGCGCGCGCATCGCCGAGGGCGGCAGCCACGAGGCGGTGATGCGCTCGACGATCTACGTGCTCGGCGGCGCGCCGGCCACCGACGAGCGCAACTTCAAGCGCATGCGCGCCTCGCGCGCCGAGCTCGAGCCCAACATCCGGCTGGCCGATTACAAACGCCTGTTGCGCGAGCAGTTCTTCATTCTCAAGCTCGACCGCGAGGCGGCGCTCGAGGCGATCCCGACCCTGCTGCAAGGGCAGAGTGCCGCCGAGATCGACGCGCACCTGCGGGACATCGAGCACGTGCTGGCGGCCAGCGGCGAGCTGAGCGCGCATGCCGCCGACCGTTTCGAGCGCATCAAGGCGCTGTTCCGGCGTGCCCGGCCGACCAAGGCGACGGTGGCGAAGATCGGCTCGCGCTGACATCCCGGCGCACCGGCTGCGGCGGCCGCTGCCGCGGCCGTGCAGTCATCGGTCGTCGCGCTCGGCGAAGAAGCCGCCCGGCGTCGTGCCGAAATGTTCGCGGAATGCGGCGATGAACGCCGACACCGATTCGTAGCCGCACGTG
>DAOMOP010000179.1:0-8244 GCA_035444405.1 Rhodocyclaceae bacterium | reverse complement strand
CGAGGTCGCCCGCGCGATGCCGATCCCGGCCGAGCAGCAGATCCTGCACATCCTGACCCAGGAGTTCATCATCGACGGGCAGGGTGGCGTGCGCGAGCCGATCGGCATGAGCGGGGTCAAGCTCGAGGTCAAGGTGCATATCGTCACCGGTGCGGTGTCGGCGGCGCAGAACGTGATCAAGTGCGTGCGCCGCTGCGGCCTCGAGGTCATGGACCTGATCCTGCAGCCGCTCGCGTCGAGCTACGCGGTGCTCTCCGAGGACGAGAAGGAGCTCGGCGTGTGCCTCGTCGACATCGGCGGCGGCACGGCCGACATCGCGGTATTCACGCAGGGCGCGATCCGTCATACGGCGGTGCTGCCGGTGGCCGGCGACCAGATCACCAACGACATCGCGATGGCCTTGCGCACGCCGACCTCGGAAGCGGAGGAGATCAAGATCCGCCACGGCGTCGCGATGCACGTGCTCGCCGACCCCGAGCAGATGATCGAGGTGCCCGGCGTCGGCGACCGGCCGCCGCGCTCGCTGTCGCGCCAGCGTCTGGCCGACGTGATCGAGCCGCGCGTGTCCGAGCTCTTCGAGCTGGTGCAGGCCGAGCTGCGGCGCAGCGGCTACGAAGAGCTGCTGTCCTCGGGCATCGTCTTGACCGGCGGGTCGTCGGTGATGCACGGCATGTCCGAGCTCGGCGAGGAGGTCTTCCACATGCCGGTGCGCGTGGGCTCGCCGCAATACGACGGCGGCCTTGCCGACGTCGTATGCCAGCCGTACTACGCGACGGCGATGGGACTGGTCATGGAAGGGCTGGCGCAGCGGCGCCGCGGCATCATGGCGCGCGAGACGCGCAATCTGCGCCAGGTCTTCGGGCGCATGAAGTCTTGGTTCGAGAGGAATTTCTGACCGAATGACGAAAGTATTCGGTCGGGTGGGATGACTGCCTGTAAAAAACGGCTATCTAGTACTACACTGTTCAAAACATACTAGATAGCCGGTAAAGCAGGGGTTCGGTGCGCAGTGAAGCTGTTTTTCAGGAGGCTGGATACATGTTCGAAATCGTTGAAAAGGAGCAGACCGGAACAATCATCAAGGTGATTGGTGTCGGGGGGGCCGGCGGCAATGCGGTCGACCACATGATCCGGGAGGGGGTGAAAGGGGTCGAATTCATCGTCGCGAACACCGACGCGCAGGCGCTGCGGCGCTGCCTCGCGCCGCACAAGGTGCAGCTCGGTTCGTCCGGGCTCGGCGCGGGCTCCAAGCCCGAGGCCGGTCGTGCCGCGGCGCAGGACTCGCACGCGGCGATCGCCGAGGCGCTCGAGGGGGCGCACATGTGCTTCATCACCGGCGGCATGGGTGGCGGCACCGGCACCGGCGCGGCGCCGGTGGTGGCCGAGCTCGCGCGCGAGATGGGCATCCTGACCGTTGCCGTGGTCACCAAGCCGTTCGATTTCGAGAACCGCGGACGCGTCGCCGAAAGCGGCATCGACGAGCTCACGCAGCACGTCGACTCGCTGATCGTCGTGCTCAACGACAAGCTGCTCGAGGTCTACGGCGACGATGCCGGCTTCGAGGACTGCTTCCGCTCGGCCGACAACGTGCTCAAGAATGCGGTCGGCGGCATCGCCGAAATCATCAACGTGCCCGGACTCGTCAACGTGGACTTTCAGGACGTGCGCACCGCGATGGGCGAGATGGGGCGCGCGATGATGGGGTCGGCCGAAGCGTCGGGGCTGGACCGTGCGCGCATCGCTGCCGAGCAGGCGGCGGTGAGCCCGCTGCTCGAGGGCACCGAGCTCTCGGGCGCGCGCTGCGTGCTGATCAACATCACCGCGAGCCGCGCGTTGAAAATGTCCGAGGTGCGCGATGCGGTCAAGACGGTCCAGGCCTTCGCCGCTCCCGAGGCCTTCGTCAAGTACGGCACGGTGTTCGAGGAATCGATGGAAGACCGCATCCGCGTCACCGTCGTCGCGACCGGCCTCGGCGCGCCGCGTGCGGCCGGCCGTCAGCCGGTCATGCAGGTGGTACAGGGCACCGGCACCTATGGTCCGGCCACTGGCGCCAACATGCAGGACCTGGACGTGCCGGCGGTGCTGCGCAGCGGCCGTCGCACCACGGTCGAGGCGATGAGTGCCAATGGCATGGGCACTTACGACATCCCGGCCTTCCTGCGCAAGCAGGCCGACTGACGGGCGCCGGCGCCCGCGCCCGCGTGCGGATCCCCGCCTCCGATCCGCACGCGGGAGTCACGATAGCTTGCGTTTATCGGTATGTTCCCCGGCGCCGTTGACGGCCTCATGCTAAAATGCTTGCCGAAATTCGAGGGATGAAAAAATGATCAGGCAGCGCACGCTCAAGACGCTGGTGAAGGCAACCGGGGTGGGGCTCCATGGTGGACGCAAGGTCCAGATGGTGCTTCGCCCGGCCGCGCCCGATACCGGCATCGTGTTCCACCGCGTCGATCTCGAGCCGCCGGTGTCGCTGCCGGCCGATCCGTATGCGGTCTGCGACACGCGCATGTGCTCGGGCCTGCAATCGCCCGACGGCGTGAAGGTCGGCACCGTCGAGCACCTGATGTCGGCCCTCGCGGGCCTCGGCGTCGACAACGTGCACGTCGACGTCGATGCGCCGGAACTGCCGATTCTGGACGGCAGCGCGGCGCCGTTCGTGTTCCTGCTGCGCTCGGCCGGTCTCGAGGAGCAGGCGGCGCCGAAGCGTTTCCTGCGCGTGAAAAAGCCCGTCGAATACCGCGAAGGCGACAAATGGGTGCGTCTCGAGCCGTATGACGGCTTTCGCCTCGCGTTCTCGATCGAATTCAACCACCCGGCCATCGACAAGACGTCAACGCGCGTCACCATCGATTTCGCCGACCACTCCTACGAGCGCGACGTCTCGCGCGCGCGCACCTTCGGCTTCATGCAGGACGTCGAGTTCATGCGCGCCAACGGCCTGGCGCTCGGCGGCAGCCTCGGCAACGCGATCGTCATGGACGAGTACCGCGTCCTCAATGCCGAAGGGCTGCGTTACGCCGACGAGTTCGTCAAGCACAAGGTGCTCGACGCGATCGGCGACCTGTACCTGTGCGGACATCCGCTGCTCGCCGCCTATTCGGCGCACAAGGCCGGCCACGCGCTGAACAACGAGATCCTGCGCGTCCTGCTCGAAGAGCGCAGCGCGTGGGAGTACGTCACCTTCGACCAGGCCGGTGCCGCACCGGTCGCGGTGCGCCACCAGTTCGTGCCCGCGACCGGCGCCTGAGGCGGGGCGGTGCTGTTCGTCCGCCTGTTCGCGCTGCTCGCGCTGATCGGCATCGGCGGCTCGCTGATCGCCTGGTTCGTCACCGGCGACGCCAAGTACCGCCTGTGGGCGTGGTACTGCTTTCAGGCCGGTATCGTCATTCTGCTGGTCGTGCTCGGCATCTTCGCGGTCGAACGGTTGATGACGCCGCTGTAGCGGCCTCTCGGGTTCGTGATCCCCGGCGTCGGCGCCTTGCACCAGGAACTGGAGCAGGAGCCTGCCGATTGCGAGAGAGCCGTCGCATCTCGTCGTTGCCGTTGCCGGGCCGCGCCGCGGGCTCAGCCAGGTTGCCGCACGTGGCCTACGAGGGCGGTCACATGCCCTGGTCCTGCATCGCCTGCCGGATCTCCTCGGGCGTCACGTCGCGGGTATGGGTAGCGACCGACCAGCGGTGGCCGAAGGGGTCCTCGAGTACGCCGTAGCGGTCGCCCCAGAACATGTCGTTGATGGGCATGAGCACCGTGGCGCCGACCGACACCGCGCGCGCGACGAAGGCGTCCACGTCGTCGACGTAGAGGTGGAGGGTCACCGGCGTGCCCTTGAGCGCCTTGGGCCCGAGGGTGCCCCATTCGCGATTTTCGTCGACGAGCATCACTGCCGAGTCGCCGATGCGGACCATGGCGTGCATGAGCTTGCCGTCCGGCCCGGGCAGGCGCGCCTCCTCGGTGGCACCGAAGGCTTCCCGGTAGAAGTCGATGGCCCTGGCGGCGCCGTCACAGACGAGGTGCGGGGTCACGGAGTGCATGCCGTCGGGGATGGGCTTGACTGGGGGCATGGACGATTCTCCTTGCTTGTCGGGAAATGGCTGCGCCGCGGGCGGGCAGCTTCGGCGCAGGTACGAACGCGTCACCGGAGCCCGTCGTGCCGGGCGGCGGTCATCGTCCGAACTCCTTCTGCATCTCGGGGTATTTCTCCACCGCGCGCTGTACGTCTTCCGGGAAGTCCTCCATGTCGAACACCTGGCGGATCTCGATCACCTCGTCGGGCGAGGCGGGGCAGCGCCTGGCCCACTCGATCGCCTCTTCCTTCGAATCGACGCGGATCATCCAGTAGCCGCCGAGCACCTCCCTGGCCTCGGCGAAGGGACCGTCGGTGACGACGGCCTTGCCGCCGGCAAAGGAGACACGCGCGCCTTCCGAGGGCGGGTGCAGGCCGTCCAGCGCGAGGAGGATGCCGGCCTGGCGCAGCGCTTCGTTGTAGGCCATCATCGCCTCGACGGCCTTCGGGTCGGGGGTGGTGCCGGGGGCGGCTTGCGCGTAGCCGCCGGGGATCATGAGCAGCATGAATCGCATGGTCGGGTCTCCTTGTCGCAGTCGATTCTCCAGGGGCTGCGCATCGGGTCTCGTCGGGTCTCTCAGGGCTCGAGCCACAGGACCTTGTCGGCCTGCACGTCGAAGGGAGCGGAGAAGTGCTCGTGCACGACGAGGCACTTGCCGTTCCGCTTCTGGAAGGCGATGGTCATCCGTGTCCAGCCGGCCATCTCCTTGCCGTCCGGGCCGGTGCCGCCACAGCGGGCGAGGCCGTGGGCGAGGGCAAGCTCGTCGCTCGTTCTCACGTGCAGGTCGTGGATCTCGAAGATCATCGGGCCCGCGCACATGGCCAGGCAGGCCGCCCAATGCTTCGCATAAGCCTGCGCGCCCTTGAATTGCAGGGCGAGGATGGCGTCGTAGGCGACCATGTCCGGCGCGTAGCGGGGACGATACGGTCGAGGTCACCGGCGCGCACGGCTTGCTCCCATTCGGCGAGGATGTCGCGGATCTCGGCTTCGATGGCGGGACGAGCGCTTGGGGCGTTCATGAGCGGTCTCCTTTTGTAAGGGGTTCGGGCGCCTCACGCGCCCCGCAGGTTCCGGAGCGGACGCACTTCGATGCTGCCGTAGCGCGCCGGCGGGATGTGCGCGGCCACCTGCAGCGCCTCGTTGAGATCGCGTGCCTCGATGAGGTAGAAGCCGGCGAGCTGCTCCTTGGTCTCGGCAAAGGGGCCGTCGGTGGTGAGCACCTTGCCGTCGCGCACGCGCAGCGTGGTGGCGGTGGTCGTGGGCTCGAGCGGCTCGCCGCCGAGGAAGTGGCCGGACGTGCGGATCGATTCGCCGTAGCTCAGGCATTCGCCGACGAGGGCGTCCCATTCGGCGCCGGACATCTCCGCCATCCGTTGTTCATCGTAGTACACGAGGCAGGCGTATTTCATGGTCTTGTCTCCGCGGTGGCTGGCGTCACGTTGACCGTGACTGTCCGTTAGTCGTGCGGCCGGGGCGCAAATCGACATCGACGACGGCTGCGCGCGTTGACGCGCGCCGCCGCTCACCACTGGTCGGGTGCAGCCGCGCAGTCACGTGCGTGATCGCGCACGACGCGTTGCGGCATGCGCCGCCCCTAGCGGCCGAGTTCGGACAGTCGCCGCTCGAGAAAGCGCCGCTCCGGTGCCTGGCGCACCAGCGCCAGCGCCCGGCGGTAGGCGCGGCGCGCCTCCTCGTTGCGGTGCAGGCGCCGGCACAGCTCGGCGCGGGCGGCGTGGGCGAGGTGGTAGTCGGCGAGCTCGCCGCGCGCGAGGATCGCATCGACGATCGCGAGCCCGGCCTGCGGGCCGTCGCGCATCGCCACCGCCACGGCGCGATTGAGCTCGACGATCGCCGAAGGTGCATGGTGCGCGAGAAGATCGTAGAGCGCGACGATGCGGCGCCAGTCGGTGTCGGCGGCGGTCGGCGCCCGGACGTGTTCCGCGGCGATCGCCGCCTGCAGCGCGTACGGGCCCGCCCGCCGCGAGGCGAAGGCGCGCTGCACCAGGGCGAGGCCCTCGGCGATCTGCGCGCGGTCCCAAAGGGCGCGGTCCTGGTCCTCGAGCAGGACGAGGTCGCCCGAGGCCGTGGTGCGCGCCGCACGGCGCGAGCTCTGCAGCAGCATCAGCGCGAGAAGCCCGATCGCCTCGGGCTCGGGCAGCAGCGCGACGACGAGCCGCGCCAGCCGGATCGCCTCGTCGGCGAGTTCGGCGCGCGTCACCGACTCGCCCGCCGAGGCCGAGTAGCCCTCGTTGAAGACGAGGTAGATCACCCGCAGCACGCTGGCGAGCCGCGCCGGCAGCTCGAGCGCCGCAGGGACCGCGTAGGGGATCTTCGCGTCGCGGATCTTGGCCTTGGCACGCACGATCCGCTGGGCGAGCGTGGGCGGCGCGGTGAGGAAGGCGTGCGCGATCTCCTCGGTGCTGAGCCCGCACACCTCGCGCAGCGTGAGCGCCACCTGCGCCTCGGGCGACAGCGCCGGATGGCAGCAGGTGAAAACGAGCCGCAGGCGGTCGTCCTCGACGCTCTCGGCCTCGCCGAAGGCGTCCTCGGCTGCGGGGTCGGGCTCGCTGTCGAAGTCCTCGACCAGATCGTAGCGCGCCCGCCGGCGCAGCGCGTCGATGGCCTTGAAGCGGCCGGCCGAGACCAGCCAGGCGCGCGGGTTGGCCGGCAATCCTTCGTGCGGCCATTGTTCGAGCGCAGACCGGAAGGCGTCATGCAGGGCCTCCTCGGCGACGTCGAAGTCGCCCAGCAGGCGCACCAGCGTGGCGAAGATACGGCGTGACTGGGTGCGGTAGAGCGCATCCACGGCCGAGTGGATTTCGGCTGCGCCGGTGTGGTTCGAGGCGGGGATGTGTTCGTCCATGCGAGGTCCTCACGCACAAGCCAGCCGCCCGTCGCGATCGAGTCCTGATCCTTCATTCCGCCTGTCCGCGCGGGAGGTCTCGACTGCGTGCTCTCCCGCCCGGCGGGCGGCACGCGCCCTCGGCTGCCGCTCAAGCGGCTACGGTGTTCTGCTGCGTCGCAGCAGCTGCTCGAGCGCCGCGGCGAGCGGCGCGTCGGCCGGCAACGAGTCGCGCAGCGCCTCCAGGCTTTTCCGCCCGGCGTCGCCGATCGCACGAGCGACCGGCGGGCGCGCTGGCTCGGCGACGTTGTGTACGGTCACCTTGACCTCGATCTTGTGCAGCAGCGTTCCGGCGTTGGCGAATTGCTGGATCAGGCTCGGCAGCAACTGCTTGATCCGCGCCGCGATCGCGCCGCTGCGCGCGAACAGCACGAGCGTGTCGCCCTTCAGGTTTCCGACCGTGCACGCGTCCGCGAGGCCGGGCGGCAGCGCCGTCTCGAGCGCGCCCTGCAGGCGGCGCAGCCGTGCGGCATGGTCATGCAGACGCGACAGCGTGTCGCCGCTGCCGAGGTAGCCTTGCAGGGGGCGCGTCATGGTCGGGTTTTCGGTGGCATCGGTGACCGATCATAGGCAGCGGCGCATGCCCATGCAAGTCGATTGGCCGCTGCAAACCCGCGCCCGGATTCGATGTTCCGCCATGCTAAAATGCGCCATTTGCCGAATCGACCCATCACACATCCATGATCTCCGGCCTGCTCAAGAAAATCTTCGGTAGTCGCAACGACCGCCTGATCCGCCAGTATTCCCAGACCGTACGCACGATCAATGCGCTCGAGCCGGAAATCTCGGCCTTGTCCGACGAGGCGTTGCGGGCGAAGACGGCGGCGTTCCGGGAGCGTGTCGCGAACGGGGAGCCGCTCGACAGCATCCTGCCCGAGGCCTTTGCCGTGGTGCGCGAGGCCGGCAAGCGCGTGCACGACATGCGCCACTTCGACGTGCAGCTGATCGGCGGCATGGTGCTGCACCACGGCAAGATCGCCGAGATGCGCACCGGCGAGGGCAAGACGCTGGTGGCGACGCTGCCGGCCTACCTGAACGCGCTCGCCGGCAAGGGCGTGCATGTGGTGACGGTCAACGACTACCTCGCCAGCCGCGATGCGGAATGGATGGGCCGCATCTACGGCTTTCTGGGGCTGACCACCGGCTGCAACCTGTCGCGCATGGCGCATGCCGAAAAGCAGGCGGCCTATGCGGCGGACATCACCTACGGCACCAACAACGAGTTCGGCTTCGACTATCTGCGCGACAACATGGCCCTGTCGGTCGAGGATCGCTTCC
>DAOMOP010000178.1:0-8316 GCA_035444405.1 Rhodocyclaceae bacterium | reverse complement strand
CGCACCGCGTACGCCGCGCAGATCACCGTTGAGCGACAGCTCGCCGGCGAATTCGCAGCCGGCCAGCGCCGCCGCGTCGATCTGACCGGACGCCGCCAGGATGCCCAGCGCGATCGGCAGGTCGAAGCGCCCGCCTTCCTTGGGCAGGTCGGCCGGCGCCAAGTTGACCGTGATGCGACGCTGCGGGAACTCGAACTGCGCGGTGTGGATCGCCGCGCGCACGCGGTCGCGCGCCTCGCGCACCTCGGTGTCGGGCAGGCCGACGAGATTGAACGCCGGCAGCCCGTTGGCGAGATGCACTTCGACGACGACCTCGGGCGCAGCCAGCCCGCACAGCGCGCGGGTGTGGACCAGCGCAAGCGACATTCATGCCTCCGGGTTATTCCGGATGCAAGTTTAAACCCTCGGGCGCGGATTGTGTGGGCGCATCGGGCGCGGCGGCACGATGCCCGGCCGGGGACGCCCGGGGCAGCGGCCCGGGATGGCCGGCGCGCGCCGCCTCAGGCGCGGCGCATCGGCGTCACTCGCCTTCGCGCTCGGTGCGCGCGCGCACCAGCTCGGCCTCCAGCGTGGCGACGCGCTCCTCGAGCTCGAACAGCTTCTGGCGTGCGTGCAGGAGCACCTCGCGCTGCACGTCGAACTCCTCGCGCGTGACCAGATCGAGCTTGCCGAAGGCACTGCCGAGCAGCGCCTTGACGTTCTTTTCGATGTCCTTGGCGGGGCTGTTGGCCGCGAGCTCGGACAGCTTGGCACCCAGTTCGTCGATGAAGCGTGGCGTGGTCATGGCAACCCCTTTCGGCGGTAGTGGCGGAATGTCGGGCGCAGTGTAGCACGCTCGCGCAGCACCGCCTGCAGCCGCCGCGCATGGATGCACCAATGTGGTGCGCAATACCCGAACGTACGGATCAATACTGTGCGCTGCAGTGCACCAACAGTGCATCACCCCCGCTCAAACCCTTGCTTTCATTCCAGTTATTCCACTTGGCACGCATCGTGCTGAGCAGCGGTCATCGGACGTCGTCCGTTTGGAGAAAGCCAATGCTCCCCACCCGTACGCATCCCATCCCAGCCGATTCGAGGAGAACGTCATGAAACTGGTTACCGCGATCATCAAACCCTTCAAGCTCGACGAGGTGCGCGAGGCGCTGTCGGCGATCGGTGTGCAAGGAATCACCGTCACCGAGGTCAAGGGCTTCGGCCGCCAGAAAGGTCACACCGAGCTTTACCGCGGCGCCGAGTACGTCGTCGACTTCCTGCCCAAGGTCAAGATCGAGGCCGCGGTGCGCACCGAGATCGTCGAGCAGGTCATCGAGGCGATCGAGAAGTCGGCTTCGACCGGCAAGATCGGCGACGGCAAGATCTTCGTCTTCGAGCTCGAACAAGTCATCCGCATCCGCACCGGCGAGACCGGCGCCGATGCCATCTGAGGGAGGTCGCGCATGAAACGCCTGACGAAATCCCTGCTCGCGGCCGCGGCACTCGTCACGAGCGCCACGGCGCTGGCCCAGGAACACGCGCCCGCCGCCGGCGCGATGGATGTGCTCAGCCACGTCTATGAGCTGCAGTACGCGATGGACACCTTCTACTTCCTCGTGTGCGGGGCCTTGGTGATGTGGATGGCGGCCGGCTTCTCGATGCTCGAGGCGGGACTGGTGCGCGCGAAGAACACGGTCGAGATCCTGACCAAGAACGTCGCGCTGTTCGCGATCGCGTGCACGATGTACCTGGTCTGCGGCTACGCGATCATGTACGACGGCGGCATCTTCCTGTCCGGCATCGCGGGCGGCGACGCGCTGGTCGACGAGACGCTGGCCGCGTTCGCCGAGCGCGAGGACGGCTTCCGCGGCGATGCGGTGTATTCCGACGCGTCGGACTTCTTCTTCCAGGTCGTGTTCGTCGCCACCGCGATGTCGATCGTCTCGGGCGCGGTGGCCGAGCGCATGAGGCTGTGGGCCTTTCTCGCCTTCGCGGCGGTGATGACGGGCTTCATCTACCCGATGGAAGGCTCGTGGACCTGGGGCAGCGCGTCGGTGTTCGGCCTCTACACGCTCGGCGATCTCGGCTTCTCGGACTTCGCCGGTTCGGGCATCGTGCATATGGCCGGCGCCGCCGCCGCGCTCGCCGGCGTGATCCTGCTCGGCGCCCGCAAGGGCAAGTACGGGCCGGCCGGCGAGGCGCGTGCGATCCCCGGGGCGAACCTGCCGCTGGCGACGCTGGGGACCTTCATCCTGTGGATGGGCTGGTTCGGTTTCAACGGCGGGTCGGTGCTCAAGCTCGGCGACATCGCCAACGCCAACGCCGTCGCGATGGTGTTCCTGAACACCAATGCGGCCGCGGCCGGCGGCGCGGTGGCGGCGATGACCGTGACCAAGCTGATGTTCGGCAAGACCGACCTGACGATGCTGCTCAACGGCGCGCTGGCCGGCCTGGTGACGATCACCGCCGAGCCGTCGACGCCGACGCCGCTGCTGGCGACGCTGTTCGGTGCGGCCGGCGGCGCGCTGGTAGTGGTGTCGATCACGACGCTCGACCGCGTGTTCAAGATCGACGACCCGGTCGGAGCGATCTCGGTGCACGGCACCTGCGGCCTGCTCGGACTGCTGCTCGTGCCGGTCACCAACGCTGACGTGAGCTTTCTCGGCCAGCTCGTCGGCGCGATCACGATCTTCGTGTGGGTATTCGGCGCGAGCCTCGTCGTGTGGGGCGGATTGAAGGCGGTCGTGGGTATCCGCGTCAGCCCCGAAGAGGAGTACGACGGCGTCGATCTGGCCGAGTGCGGCCAGGAGGCCTATCCGGAGTTCGTCACCAAGTAGTCGCGCACCGCATGCGCCCCGGGCGTGCTTGGCCACGGCCGGGGCATGACCGGAATCATTCCAAGGAGAGAACCATGAAGAAGCGCCTCATCGCCACCGCCACGCTCGCCTCGATGTTCTGTGCCGGTACGGCGAGCGCCCAGGACGGCCCGCTGTCGGCCAACATCGGCCTGGTGTCGGACTACGCCTTCCGCGGCATCAGCCAGACCGACCAGCGCCCGGCGCTGCAGGGCGGCTTCGACTATGCCCACGACAGCGGCTTCTATGCCGGGCTGTGGGCCTCGAACGTGTCGTGGCTGCAGGATCTGGGCGCGAAGAAGAGCAGCCTCGAGATCGACGTCTATGCCGGCTACGCCGGCGAGATCGGCGCCATCGGCTACGACGTCGGCCTGCTGCAGTACTACTACCCGGGCAGCTTTGGCGGCGAGTACCGCGCCGCCGGCAACAAGAAGCCGCACACGCTCGAAGGCTACGTCGGCGTGTCGTGGCAGTTCCTGTCGTTCAAGTGGTCGCACGCCTTCACCAACCTGTTCGGCATCGACAAGTCGCGCGGCAGCCAGTACTACGACCTGTCGGCGGCGTACGAGCT
This sequence comes from Rhodocyclaceae bacterium, assembly GCA_035444405.1. Taxonomy (GTDB): domain Bacteria; phylum Pseudomonadota; class Gammaproteobacteria; order Burkholderiales; family Rhodocyclaceae; genus DAOMOP01. The sequence continues at coordinate 4,914 of DAOMOP010000178.1, read as the reverse complement.
CATGGCGGGGCTGACGCTGGACGGCCACGTCGGCTACCAGAAGATCCGCCGCAGCGACGGCTACACCGACTGGAAGCTGGGCCTGACCAAGAGTTACGCCGGCTTCGACTTCGGCCTGCACTACGTCGACACGGATATCAGCAATGCGAGCCTGGCCGACAGCCGCTTCGTGCTGTCGGTCGCCAAGGCGTTCTGAACCGCCACCGCGCGGCAAGCACCGAAGCGGCTCATTCTCCTCGCCGCTTCGGCCGGCGGGCGCCTGCGGGCGCCCGTCTTTTTGACGCCATCCGCCGCCGCGCTCAGCGGAACACGATGGTCTTGTTGCCGTGCACCAGCACGCGGTCCTCGAGGTGGTAGCGCAGGCCGCGCGCGAGCACGGTCTTCTCGACGTCCTTGCCGTAGCGCACCATGTCCTCGACGCTGTCGGAGTGGTCGATGCGGATCACGTCCTGGTCGATGATGGGCCCCTGGTCGAGGTCGGCGGTCACGTAGTGGCAGGTCGCGCCGATCAGCTTGACCCCTTTCGCCCACGCCTGGTGGTAGGGCCGCGCGCCGACGAAGCTCGGCAGGAAGCTGTGGTGGATGTTGATGATGCGCCCCGGGTAGGCGGCGCACAGCTCGGGCGACAGGACCTGCATGTAGCGCGCGAGCACCATCACGTCGCCGCGCACCTCCTCGAACAGGCGCGCGACCTCGGCATAGGCGGCAGCCTTGTTGTCGGGCGTGACCGGCACGTGGTGGAACGGGATGCCGTGCCACTCGACGAAGCCGCGGAAGGTGTCGTGGTTCGAGATCACGCACGGGATCTCGACGTCGAGCTCACGGCTCTGCCAGCGCGCGAGCAGGTCGTACAGGCAGTGCCCCTGTTTGGACACGAGGATCACGACGCGCTTTCGGACCGCCGAGTCGGTGATCTTCCACTCCATCTCGAGCGCGTCGGCGAGCGGACGGAAGCGCTCGCGGAACTCGGCGAGCAGAAACGGCAGCGAGTCGGCGCGGATCTCGAATCGCATGAAATAGCGCCCGGCCGCATCGCCGTCGCCAGGCGGTTCGGCGTGCAGCGAGGTCTCGAGGATCCAGCCGCCGTGCTCGGCGATGAAGCCGGACACGCGGTTGACCAGTCCGACGCGGTCGCGGCACGACGCCGACAGCGTGTAGAAGCGCTCGGTGTGCATCGCCGCTCAGCGCGCGAAGGCCGCGTCGATCTCCGCGCGCAGCGCATCGTAGCTGCGCGCGACCGGGTACTGCGGGAATTCGCGGATCACGTTCTCGGGCGGGTGGAACAGGATGCCGCCGTCGGCCTCGCCGAGCATCGCGAGGTCGTTGTACGAGTCGCCGGCCGCGACGACGCGGAAGTTGAGCTCCTTGAAGCGTTTGACCGCCTCGCGCTTCTGGTCCGGCATGCGCAGGTGATAATCGACGAGGTAGCCGTCGCGGTCGGCCTCGAGGCTGTGGCAGAACAGCGTCGGCCAGCCGAGCTGGCGCATCAGCGGATGGGCGAACTCGTAGAAGGTGTCCGACAGGATCACGATCTGGTAGTCCTCGCGCAGTCCGTCGAGGAAGGCGCGCGCGCCGGGCATCGGCCCCATGCCGGCGATGACCTCCTGGATCGCCGGCAGGCCGAGGCGGTGCTGCGCGAGGATGTCGAGGCGGTACTTCATCAGCACGTCGTAGTCGGGCTCGTCGCGCGTGGTGCGACGCAGCTCCGGGATGCCGGCGCGTTCGGCGAATTCGATCCAGATTTCGGGGACGAGCACGCCTTCGAGGTCGAGACAGACGATTTGCACGGGTGAGCCTTTGCGGGTTGAGTGGCGGTCCCCTCGGCGGGTCGCGGCGAAGAGCCGCGGCGGCTTCATGCGGGGTCGGCAAAATGAGCCGCGATTTTAGCACCGACCGCAGCACCGCATCCGCGCGCCACGTCGGCGCTCACTGGACTACCCTCCTTACCGTGAAGGCCGTGGTCACGTGATGAGGCAGGGTTATCCACCGGGCTTGGCTCACGGCCACAGCAGGTTGCGTGTCGCCAGCCCCTCGGCGGCAAAGTGCTCGAGCAGCTCGCGCTGGTGCTCGAAGTCGCGCGTCTCCATCTGCAGGATCACCTCGGTCATGCCGACCGGCACGTGCAGCTCGCCGCGCCGGTGCTCGACGTGGCGCACGTTGATGCCGAGCTCGGCAACCGTCTTGAGCAACGCCAGCAGCCGCCCCGGCGCATCGACGATGGTCACCGCGATGCTCATCAGCCGCCCGCTCGAGGCGAGCCCGTAGTCGATCGAGCGGCCCACCAGCGTCATGTCGACGTTGCCGCCGGAGATCACGCACACGACGCGGTCGTCGGGGCGCAATGCGATGCGCCGCTGCAGCAGCGCCGCGAGGCCGACCACGCCGGCGCCCTCGCCGATCGTGCGGGTGCGCTCGAGCAGGCCGACGATGGCCTCGGCGATGGCGTTGTCGTCGACGGTGACGATCTCGTCGACGTGGCGGGCGATGACTCGTCGCGTCAGCACGCCGGGGCGCTTGACCTTGATGCCGTCGGCGATGGTATGGGCATCGGCCGGCACCGCCTCGAGCGAGCCGTCGCGCAGGAAATGGCGGTACGGCGCGACCGCGTCGGCTTGCACGCCGATCACGCGGATCGCCGGGTTCTGCAGCTTCAGCGCAAGCGCCACGCCCGAAATCAGTCCGCCGCCACCCAGCGGCACGACCGCGACGGTGAGCTCCGGCACGTCCTCGAGCATTTCCAGGCCGCAGCTCGCCTGACCGGCGATGACGTCCCAGTCGTCGTACGGATGCAGGAAGGCGAGCCCTTCGGCGTCGGCAAGCCGGTGCGCTTCGACCGCCGCCTGCTCGAGCGTACGACCGACCAGCCGCACGTCGGCGCCGAGCGCACGGCACGCGACCACCTTGGTCAGCGGCGCATCGGACGGCATCACGACGACCGCGGACAAGCCGTGCACACGCGCCGCGCGCGCCACCCCCTGCGCGTGGTTGCCCGCTGACACCGCGACGACCCCCGGCGGGCGCGGGCCGTCGCGCAGCAGACGGGCGATCTTGTGGGTGGCGCCGCGCAGCTTGAACGAGCCGGTGCGCTGCAGGTTCTCGAGCTTCAGCCAGAGCGGCACGCCGACGAGCTCGGACAGGCCTTCGTTGAGCGGCTGTGCGGTGTGCAGCACCGCGTCGCCGAGCGTCGCACGGGCGGCGTGCAGCGCGGCGAGATCGAGCGGAATCAAGGCATCGTCCATCTGGGCTCTCCCGGCCATCGTGCTCGCTTCCCGCCTCAATCGAGACGCCGCGCGGCGGCGCGAATCCGCTCGCGGTCGTGCTCCAGCGGCAGCGCCGATTCGCCAGCCGCGCGTGGCGGCGTGCGCTGTCGCGAAAACGCCCGTCGGCCACGCGCGACAGCGCCGCCAGGCCCTTGAGCAAGCACAGTTGCACTTCGATCATGGCTGCGCCGTCGCGCGCGATCGGCATGAACGCATCGTCGAACAAGTCATCATCGCTGATCGGCGGCATCCACAGTCGCGCATGCTCGACCTCGCGGGGCGGCTCGACCGCCGCCGCGGCCGCGCACGAAAGCACGCGCACCGCACGGCCGATGACGTCGATCGCGGTGCCCGCGTCGTTGACGCCTGGCGACAGCGCACGCGAGGCGATCTCGGCGAGCACCGACAGGCCGAAGCGCGGATCCTGGTCGTACGAGCGCTCGTCGCCGATAACGAATACCGCGCGCAAGTCGTCGACCACCGCTTCGTCATCGATGCCGACGCTCCAGCCGAGCGGACGCGCCGGATCGACGAAGGCACCCGGCAGCGCATTGACGAAGAACTCGCCGTCGTGCGCGGCCAGGCAGCGCGACAGTTCGCCGACGTCGATGTGCTGGATGTAGCCGACCCTGGCCGCAAAGAGCGCACGCGCGTGCGGCGGGATGTCGCGGTGCCGGTCTCGCAGGGCGTGAGCGCCAAGAAACGGATCGCACACGCGCGCGAGCAAGGCCTTCGCCGCGGCGCGCTCGACCATCGCCGTGGTGTATTCCATGCGGCCGAGATCGCTCAGATGCGCGATCCAGCGCAGCAGGGCGAGCACGATCAGCACGATGACGACGACCGTCATCGCGAACAGCACGAGGCGATCGCGGCTGTCGTAGGCGCCGGTGCTCAGCACGACGACGCCGATCAGACTGAACAAAAAGGCGCCGATGAAGGTCGCCAGCACGTTCTGCGTCGTGGTGTCCTCGCGCAGCAGGCGGTTCGCGCGCGGCGTGAGCATGCTCGCCGCCGAAGCGTGCGCCCCGACCATCGTGCTGAGCGAGAACGTCGTCACCGCGAGCATGCTCGACGCGAGGATGCCGAGGATGCGGTCGACGGCGTCGGCGCCGATCCGCGTGGCCAGCTCTGCCGGAATATAGGGATTGACCAGCGGAGACAGGAGCACGCTCGCGACGGCGAGCAGCGAGATCAGGCTGGCCCGGATCCACAGCCTGCGCGTGAGCTGCAGCACCTTCCACTGCCAGTTCGATGTCATCGTGCCATCCCGCTTGTCGCCGCCTTGGTCGTGCGCAGGCCCCCGTGCATTCTTGGCGACATCGGGCCGGACCGCAACCGTCGGCCGCTCGCACCGGCGCCGAGCGACGGGCGTGCGGCCGACGATGTCATTCCACCGCGAGCGCCTCGAGCGCCTCCTCGATCTCGAGCCAGCGCAGCTCGGCCTCGTCGATCTGCGCGGCGAGCTCGGCCTGGCGGCGGTGCAGCTCCTGCAGCAGCGCGGCATCGGTCGCGCCTGCGTAGAGTGCCGGGTCGGCCAGGCGCGCCTCGATCTGCCGGCGTTCGGCCTGCCAGGCGGCGAGCTTGCGTTCGAGCGCGTCGCGCTCCTTGACCAGCGGACGTCGCGCGGCGAGCCGCGCCTGGCGCTCGGCGGCGG
>DAOMOP010000177.1:2253-8332 GCA_035444405.1 Rhodocyclaceae bacterium | reverse complement strand
TTTCCGGTCGAGGGGGCGAACATCGTGATCGTCGACGACGTGCTCTACACCGGCCGCACCACGCGCGCCGCGCTGAACGAGCTGTTCGACTACGGCCGCCCGGCGCGCGTCGATCTGGCGGTGCTGGTCGACCGCGGCGGCCGCGAGCTGCCGATCGGTGCGCGCTACTGCGCCTACACCCTGCCCGACCCCCTGCCCGCGTCGCAGACCCTCGAGCTCGAACACGACGACGCCGGCCGGCTTTCCCTGAGGCTCATCGATGCGTAACCCCCAGCTCGACAAGAACGGCGAACTGCAGCACCTGCTCACCCTCGACGGGCTGCCGCGCGACATCCTGACCGCCATCCTCGACACCGCCGCGCCCTTCACCGGGGTGGCCGAGCGCGAGGTCAAGAAGCTGCCGCTGCTGCGCGGCAAGAGCATCTTCAACCTGTTCTTCGAAAACTCGACGCGCACGCGCACGACCTTCGAGATCGCCGCCAAGCGCCTGTCGGCCGACGTCGTGAACCTGAACGTGTCGACGAGCTCGACCGCGAAGGGCGAGAGCCTGCTCGACACCGTCGACAACCTGTGCGCGATGCAGGCCGACATGTTCGTCGTGCGCCATGCGGCGAGCGGCGCACCGTTCCTGATCGCCGAGCACCTGTACGCGAACGGGCGCAACGACATCCACGTGGTGAACGCCGGCGACGGCCGCCACGCGCATCCGACGCAGGGCCTGCTCGACATGTACACGATCCGCCACTACAAGGGCGACTTCTCGCAGCTCACCGTCGCGATCGTCGGCGACGTGCTGCACTCGCGCGTGGCGCGCTCGCAGATCAGCGCGCTCACCACGCTGGGCGTGCCCGAGGTGCGCGTGATCGGTCCGAAGACGCTGCTGCCGGCCGAGGTCGAGAAGATGGGCGTGCGCGTCTTCCACGACATGCACGAGGGCTTGCGCGACGTCGATGTCGTGATGATGCTGCGCCTGCAGAACGAGCGCATGAACGGCGCACTGCTGCCGACACCGCAGGAGTTCTACAAGGTGTGGGGACTCACCGCCGAGAAGCTCGCGCGCGCGCGCGCCGATGCGATCGTGATGCACCCGGGGCCGATGAACCGCGGCGTCGAGATCGACTCGGCGGTGGCCGACGGCGCGCAGGCGGTCATCCTGCCCCAGGTCACCTTCGGCATCGCCGTGCGCATGGCGGTCATGAGCATGCTGGGCAGCCACTGAGCGCCCGCTACGGATAGGCAATCACGCATGAACATCCTGATTTCCAACGGTCGCCTCGTCGATCCGGCCAATCGCACCGACCGGGTGCAAGACGTCTATGTGGCCGGCGGCAAGATCGTCGCCCTTGGCAGCGCGCCTGACGGCTTCGTCGCCCAGCGCCACATCGACGCCAGCGGCCTGGTGGTCGCGCCCGGCTTCATCGACCTCGCCGCGCGCCTGCGCGAACCCGGCTTCGAATACCGCGCCACGCTCGAATCCGAGATGGAAGCGGCGATGGCCGGCGGCGTCACCAGCCTCGCGATCCCGCCCGACACCGACCCGGTGCTCGACGAGCCGGGCCTGGTCGAGATGCTGTGCCACCGCGCGAAAAAGCTCAACCGCGCCCACATCTACCCGGTCGGCGCGCTGACGCTGGGCCTGAAGGGCGAGCGCCTGTCCGAGATGGCCGAGCTGGTCGAGTCCGGCTGCGTCGCGTTCAGCCAGGCCAACGTGCCCGTCGTCGACAACGCGGTGCTGATGCGCGCGATGCAGTACGCCGCGACCTTCGGCTTTCGCGTGTGGCTGCAGCCGCTCGCGCCGTTCCTGTCGCGCGGCGGCATCGCGCACGACGGCGAGGTCGCGAGCCGTCTGGGCCTGCCCGGCATCCCGACCGCCGCCGAGACGGTCGCGCTGTTCACGTATCTGGAACTCGCGAAGCTCACCGGCGCGCGACTGCACATCACGCGGCTTTCCAGTGCGGCGGGCCTGCAGCTCATCGAGCAGGCGCGTGCCGAGGGCATGGACATCACCTGCGACGTGTCGGTGAATCACCTGCACCTGTGCGAGCTCGACATCGGCTACTTCAACTCGAACTGCCACCTCGTGCCGCCGCTCAGGAGCCAGCGCGACCGCGACGCGTTGCGCGACGGGCTCACCAGCGGGCGCATCACCGCGCTGTGCTCGGACCACACGCCGGTCGACGACGACGGCAAGCTCGCGCCGTTCTCCGAGTCCGAAGCCGGCGCGACCGGCCTCGAGCTGCTGTTGCCGCTCACGCTCAAGTGGGCCACCGAAGCGAAGCTGCCGCTCGTGCGCGCGCTCGCGCGCGTCACCTCGGACGCCGCGCGCATCGTCGGCATCACCAAGGCCGGCCACCTCGCGCCCGGCGCGCGCGCCGACGTGTGCATATTCGACCCCGACAGCTGGCACCAGGTCACGCGCGAAGCGCTGCGCAGCCAGGGCAAGAACACCCCCTTCCTCGGCCTCGAGCTGCCCGGCCGCGTGCGCTACACGCTGGTCGAGGGGCAGGTGATGTACGGCGGCTGAAGCGGCTATACTGGCCGCGAGGACGACCGGGACGGGAGTGAAAACATGGCATTGCCGTTGCGCGACACCAAGCATCACACCTACGCCGAATACTGCACATGGCCCGACGACGCGCGCTATGAGCTGATCGACGGCATCGCGTATGCGATGGCACCGGCACCGGCGCGCTCGCATCAGGATGTCCTGCTCGAAATCGCATTCCAGGTGCGCACCGCGCTCGAAGGCCACCGCTGCCGCGCCTACATCACGCCGTTCGACGTGCGCCTGCCGCGCGGCGACGAGGCCGACGACGACGTCGACACCGTCGTGCAGCCGGACCTGTCGGTCGTGTGCGATCGCGACAAGCTCGACGCACGCGGCTGCCGCGGTGCGCCGGACTGGATCGTCGAAGTGCTCTCGCCGGCGACCGCCGGCCACGACATGATCGTCAAGCGGCGCCTCTACGAGCGCGCCGGCGTGCGCGAGTACTGGCTCGTGCACCCGACCGACCGCGTCGTCACCGTCTATGCGCTGCGCGACGGCGCCTACGGCGTGCCGGCGATCCACGAGCTGAAGGAGCGCCTCGCGGTGACGGTGCTGCCCGAGATCGAGATCGACTGGGCGCGCGCGCTGGCCGACATCGAATAACACCCCACCTGCGCGGCCCTGCCGCCGCGCACGCAACGGCAGTGATCAGCGTCGCTGCGATCCCGGCCGCATGCGGCCCGCCCGGTACCGGAGCCAACGGCCGTCGAGCGATGCCGCGACGTCCCACGCTGCGCCTGTCCCACGCTGCGCTGCCGCGCGGCTCCGCGCTACGCCGTACCTTTCCGTGCCCGCTCCTCTTCCTGCAGCCGCAGCACGCGACGCTGCACCTTGCCGGTCGTCGTCATCGGCAGTGCGTCGATGAACTCGATCTCCTTGGGATACTCGTAGGGCGCGAGCTGGGCGCGCACGTGCGCCTGCAGCTCGGCGACGAGCTCGGGCGAGGCATCGACGCCGGGTGCGAGCACGACGTAGGCCTTGACCAGCGCGCCGCGCTCGGGGTCGGGCTTGGGCACGACCGCGGCGTTGGCCACGGCCGCATGGCGGACCAGGCAGTTCTCGACCTCGCTCGGTCCGATGCGGTAGCCGGCCGCCTTGAAGACGTCGTCGGCGCGCCCCTTGTACCACAGGTAGCCGTCCTCGTCGCACACCGCCAGATCGCCGGTGCGGCACCAGTCGCCGGTGAATTTTCGCGCGGTCGCATCGGGCTTGTTCCAGTAACCGAGGAAGAACACCGGGTCGGCGTCACCATGAATGTCGTGACGGTTGACCGCCACCTCGCCGAGCTCCCCTGGGTGTACCAGCTGACCGTCGTCGTCGATCACCGCGACCCGGTGTCCGGGATACGGCCGCCCCATCGATCCGGCGCGCGCCGGCCAGTCGTCGCAGCTGTTGCCGACGATGTAGTTGATCTCGGTCTGCCCGAACATCTCGTTGACGGTGACGCCGAGCGCGTCGCGGCACCAGTCGAACACCGCGTCGCCGACCGCCTCGCCGGCGCTCATGATCGCGCGCAGGCACAGGTCGAAGTGCTCGCGCGGCCGTGGATACGCCTTCATCATCGCCTTGAGCGCCGTCGGGAAGAGGAAGGTGTTGGTGACGCGGTGGCGCGCCATCAGCGCGAACGCGCGCTCGGGCGAGAAACGCCCGCGAAAGCCCACCAGCGGCTGACCGTGGTAGAGCGTCGGCAGCATCACGTCCATCAGCCCGCCGGTCCACGCCCAGTCGGCCGGCGACCAGAACACGTCGCCGGCACGCGGAAAGCCGTTCTGACTTGCGACGAAGCCGGGCAGATTGCCGATCAGCGCCTGCTGCGGCATCAGCGCGCCCTTCGGCGGTCCGGTCGTGCCGCTGGTGTAGATCAGCACGGCCGGGTCCGTCGCAAGCGTGTCGGCAGGTGGCTCGCGGTCGGCATCGCGCGCGATCAGTTCGTGCCACGCGAACACCGCTTCCGGGCTGCCCTGCGATGTGCACGGCGGGGCGGCGGGCGCGCCGCCGACCGCAATGTCTGCCGCCACACCGTCCTGCATTGTCGCGACGTCGACCGCAATCACCGTGCGCAAGGCCGGGCAGCGGGCACGTACCGACTGCAGTGCCGCGAACGCCGCAGTGTCGGCGATCGCCACCACCGCCGCGCTGTCCTGCAGGCGGTACTCGAGCGCGTCGGGCCCGAACAGGATGGACAAGGGCATCGCGACCGCGCCGAGGCGATACACCGCCATGTGCGCGACGGCGGTCTCGAAACGCTGCGGCAGCACGATCGCGATGCGCTCGCCGCGCGCGACGCCGAGCTCGCGCAGCGCCCGCGACAGGCGCTCGGCCGCGGCGAACAGCTCGGCGTAGGTGTGGCGCGTGCACGCACCCGATTCGTCCTCGACGATCAGCGCGACGCGCTCGGCCTCACCCGCCCAGCGCCGGCAGCAGGCCTCGAAGATGTTGAAATGACTGGGCACGTCCCACCGGAACGCCTGGTAGAGCGTGTCGTAACGGTCGTGTGGCCTCATCCGGTCCTCCGCTTCGATCGCGTGATGGCGTCGTCAGCGAACACTAGCACGCGCGCCGCCCGTGCGGCATCAGGACGAACGCGGGCACCGGCGCAGCGGCCGAACCGCGATCAAATGCCGAACAACAGCGGCGTGAAGTTGCCGCGCAGGCCCGCCAGCACGATCAGCATCACCTGCAGCAGCAACAGCAGCGCGAGCGGCGACAGGTCGATGTTCGCGACCATCGGGATGATGCGCCGGAACGGGCGCAGGAACGGCTCGGCCAGGCCGTGGAAGAGCGGCGCCGCCGGCGCATGCGGGCTGACCCACGACAGGATCGCCGACACCAGCACGACCGCGAAGATCAGGTAGATCGCCATGCGTGCGAGCTCGAGCAGCCCGAGCCCCCAAAGTCCGAACAGCAGCCCGCCGGCGCCGCCGTCGAGCGGCGCACCGCGCAAGGTCAGCTCGATGAAGACATGCACGGTCTGCAGCGCCCACGCGGGCAGCAGGCTTGCCAGATCGAGACCGAACAGGCCGGGGACAGCGCGGCGCAGCGGCCGCACGATCCAGTCCGTGGTGGCAACGACGAAATGGCCGATCTGGTTGCGGAACGACACGCGCTGCCACTGCATGAAGAAGCGCGCGAGCAGCAGCAGCGTCATGAAGCCGAAGGCGACGTCGAGGATCAGCAGGATGATGTTTCCGAGCATGGAGGGCAGGAGTTCGACGGGTCAGTTGATCGGAAGTGAGGGCGGCGCAAGGCGAACCGCGTCGCAGCGCGACATCGCGGCCGCACGCAGGGGCGTGAGCTCGGCGGCGGGACGGTCTTCAGCCATCGCGACCGAGCTCGTCGCCAAGCTCGCGCCCGCGCTCGGCGGCCGCCTGGACGGCGCGCACGATCGCATCGAACACGCCGGACTCGCCCAGGCTGGCGAGCGCCGCGGCGGTCGTGCCGCCCTTCGAGGTCACGCGCTCGCGCAGCACCGCTGGCGACTCTTCGGCCTCGGCCGCCAGGCGTGCGGCACCGAGCACGGTGCCGATCGCA
>DAOMOP010000177.1:0-2209 GCA_035444405.1 Rhodocyclaceae bacterium | reverse complement strand
GGCCGCTGCCGGACACCGCGGTGACCGCATCCATCATCGCCTCGTCGCGGATCCACACCACGCTGCCGACCGCCGCGAGCACGCGCGCCGCCGCCTCGCGACCGATCGCGTCGACCGACGCGTCGGCGCACAGGCCGGTCACGCCGGCGCCGATCAGCGCCGGCGTGTTCGGCATCGCCCGCACCATGCGGTGATGCCCGCCCAGCCAGCGCGAGATGTCGGCCATGCGCAGCCCGGCGGCGATGCTGACCACGAGGTGGTTGGCGAGCCGCCCGGCCAGCGGCGCGACGGCCGCCTTCATCTGCTGCGGCTTGACCGCCAGCACCAACAGGTCGCAGCTCAAGAACATGTCGTCGATCGCGGTGACGGCCCTGACGTCGAAGCGTCTGCCGAGCCGCTCGCAGCTCTGCGCCGACACATCGACGACCTGCAGGTCGGCGGCCGCGAAGCCGCGCTCGAGCAGCCCGCCGATCAGCGCGGCCGCCATGTTGCCGCCCCCCAGGAACGAGATCCTCAAGTCTTCATTCACGGTAAATCTCCCAAGCTTGGCCGGTTCCGCCGATCATCGCGTCCGCCGGAGGCGCGATCGCATGCCGCGGCGCGGCGCTGCCGGCGGCACTCACCGCCGTGCCTCGACCGCGTCGGCATCGCGCTCACCCGTCTGTGCCGGCGCGCCGCGCGGTGCGCGCGCGCCGAAGATCGCCGTGCCGACGCGCACCAGCGTGCTGCCTTCGGCGACCGCCGCCTCGAGGTCGTCCGACATGCCCATCGACAAGGTGTCGAGCGCAAGCCCGTGCGCCGCGAGCTCGTCACGCAAGCTTCTCAGTGTCGCGAAGCGTGCGCGCCGCACGGACGCGTCCGGTGACGGTTCCGGAATGCACATCAGCCCGCGCAGGCGCAGGCGCGGCAGCGCCGCCACACCGCGCGCGAGCTCGAGCACGTCCCGCGGCGCGACTCCGCTCTTGGTACGCTCTCCGCTCACATTGACCTGGATGCAGACGTTGAGCGGCGCCGCGGCCGCGTCGCGCTGTGCCGACAGCCGCTCGGCCAGGCGCAGGCGGTCTATCGAATGCACCCACTCGAAGTGCGCCGCGACCGCGCGCGTCTTGTTGCTCTGCAGCGGCCCGATGAAATGCCATTCAAGATCCAGATCGGCCAGCGCGGCGATCTTGTCGACCCCTTCCTGCACGTAATTCTCGCCGAAGGCGCGCTGGCCGGCGGCGGCCGCCTCGCGCACGCTGGCGGCCGGCCAGGGCTTGCTCACGGCAAGCAACGCCACCTCGTCGGCACCGCGGCCGGCCGCCTGCGCCGCCGCCGCAACGCGCCGGCGTACGGCTTGCAAGTTGGCCAAGATTGATGTCATATAGCGCCAGTCGGATGCCCATCCACGGGGAAACCAGTATAGCATCGCCGCACCAGGCGCTTGCCGGCCGCCCATCGATCCCGAACACGACGCCACGATTCCATGGATATCACCGAACTGCTCGCCTTCTCGGTCAAGAACAAGGCCTCCGACCTGCACCTGTCCGCCGGTCTGCCGCCGATGATCCGCGTGCATGGCGACGTGCGGCGCATCAATCTGCCGCCGATGGAGCACAAGGACGTACACGCGATGGTGTACGACATCATGAACGACAGCCAGCGCAAGCAGTACGAGGAAATGCTCGAGTGCGACTTCTCGTTCGACATTCCGAACCTCGCGCGCTTTCGCGTCAACGCATTCAATCAGAACCGCGGCGCTTCGGCGGTGTTCCGCACCATTCCGTCCAAGGTGCTGACCCTCGAGGAGCTCAGCGCACCGAAGATCTTCAAGGAGATCTCCGACCAGCCGCGCGGCATCGTGCTGGTGACCGGCCCGACCGGCTCCGGCAAGTCGACCACGCTGGCGGCGATGATCGACTACATCAACGAGAACCAATACGCACACATCCTCACCATCGAGGACCCGATCGAATTCGTGCACACCTCCAAGCGCTGCCTGATCAACCAGCGCGAGGTACACCGCGACACGCTGTCGTTCAACAACGCACTGCGCTCGGCGCTGCGCGAAGACCCCGACGTGATCCTGGTCGGCGAGCTGCGCGACCTCGAGACCATCCGCCTCGCGCTGACCGGCGCCGAGACCGGCCACCTGGTGTTCGGCACGCTGCACACGTCGTCGGCAGCCAAGACCATCGACCGCATCATCGACGTCTTCCCGGCCGAGGAG
>DAOMOP010000176.1:0-8423 GCA_035444405.1 Rhodocyclaceae bacterium | reverse complement strand
ATATGGCCGTCATGGCGGGCAACCATGACGACTTCCCACGAGCCGGCGACATGCGCCATCACCTGCGTGACGCGCCCGTCCTCGGCGCGCGCGAAGCCTTCGAGGCGCTCGAGCAGGCGCACCTTCGCGGTGTCGTCGAGCGAGGCGAGCGGATCGTCGGCGCGGTAGAGCACCGGTGCGCCCGCGCGCGGCGTCACGGCATGCTCGCGGCCGCTCGCGCCGGCCTCGGCGATTGCGCGCGTCGCTTCGGCGGCCGCCGTGAGCGCCGGCAGCGCGATGTCGTCCGAGTAGGCGAAGGCGGTCTTCTCGCCGCTGATCGCGCGCACGCCGACGCCTTGCTCGATGTTGAAACTGCCCGACTTGACGATGCCCTCCTCGAGGCTCCAGCCCTCCGAGCGGTGGTACTGGAAATAGAGGTCGGCATAGTCCAGACGATGGCCCATCAGCTTGCCGAAGACCTTGCCGATCTCGTTCTCGCCAAGGCTGAAAGGGTTCAGCAGATAGCGCTCGGCCGTGGCCAGCGCGTTGTGTGGATCGCTCATTGTTTACCTATGTGAAGTCGCTGCAGGGTCAGACACCGGCAGTGGAAAAAGGATCAACGGCAGGATCGGCCGCGCCGGCGACCGTGAATTCGGCCGCCGCCCGGCCGCCCCGCGCTCACCGTCCGAGCACGCGATGGCGCAGCGCCGGCAGGCTCTCGCGCACCGCGGCGATGCGTTCGGCGTCGAGCTCGGCCGTCACGACGCCCGGGCCCGCGTCGCGGCAGGCGAGCACCTCGCCCCACGGATCGACGACCATCGTGTGCCCCCACGTGAGGCGCCCCGAAGGATGACGCCCGCCCTGCGCCGGCGCCATCACGTAGCACTGGTTCTCGATCGCGCGCGCCCGCAGCAGGATCTCCCAGTGCGCACTGCCGGTGGTGTAAGTGAAGGCCGACGGCACGAGGATCAGGCTCACCTCGCCCATCGCGCGATACAGCTCGGGAAAGCGCAGGTCGTAGCACACCGACAGGCCGACGCGGCCGAACGGCGTCGCGAACGTGACGACCTGCGCGCCCGGCTCGATCGTCACCGCCTCGTCGTAGCGTTCGGCCGCCTTGCGGAAGCCGAACAAATGGATCTTGTCGTAGCGCGCCACCTGCGCACCGGACGGGTCATAGACCAGCGTGCTGTTGCGCACCTTGTCGGCAGCGTCGGCCACGAGCGGCACGGTGCCGCCGACGATCCACACGCGATGGCGCAGCGCCGCCGCGCGCAGGAAGTCCTGCAGCGGGCCGCTGCCCGGCGCCTCGCGGATCGCCACTTTGGCGGTGTCCTCGGAGGCGATGAGCGGGAAGTACTCCGGCAGGGCGACCAGACGCGCGCCCGCGTCCGCCGCCTCGGCGATCAGCGCGGCCACCTCGCGCAGGTTTTCGCCGACGTCGGGGCCCGAGACGGTCTGGATCGCCGCGACACGCCACGTCTCGGCGCTGGCGGAGGGAGGCGCGGTCGTCAATTCATCGGTCTCCTTGACTGCGGCCGTCGTCGAAGGCGACGCCGCCGAGCTTTTCGACTTTCGGGTCGGCCCACGTCCCGCTAATCGCGTAGCCGTAGGCAAACATGCGCTCGATCGGATCGCTGAGCACTTTCTGCGCGATGTAGGCGAGCACGCCGGCGACCGGATTGATCAGTCCGGCGGCCGCTCCGACCGCCACCGATTCGGACAGCGTCGGCTGGACGATCACGCGCAGGTCCTGCGTCTCGCGGGCGACATCGGCCGAGCCGCCGATCCACACCCGTGCCGCGGGTCCGACGATGTGCAGGTCGTCGGTGCGCATCACGCCGCCGGTCATCGCGATGCTACCGGAAATGCCGTCGAAGGCGAAACCTTCGCTGAACACGTCGCGAAAGTCGAGCGAGAGGCGGCGCGGCAAGGCCTGCAGGCTCAGCACCCCGAGCAGACGCCCGACCCCCGGCTCGAGCTGGCGGAACTGCCCGCTGCGGGCCTGCAGTTCGAACTCACCGTCCAAGGTGGCATGATCGATGCGTGTCGGCGCGCCACCCCATGCGATGCGGCCGCTCAGCGAGGCGGTGCCGCCCCGCACCGCTTGCGGATGGCCGATGCGGGCGAGCAACGCACCGACGTCGCCGGTCTGCAGATCGAAGTCGAGCTCGGTGCGCTGGTCACGTCCGGGGCGCCACTGTCCGGTCGCGCTGAAGCGCCCCTCGTCGCTTTGCAGCGCCAGCGTGTCGAGCGTCCACGCACCGGCCTGATTGGCCGCCTGCAGCTCGAGGCGTCCGAGATCGCGACCGTGCAGCGCAAAGCGCTCGGCAACGATGTCGAGCGCCGGAAGCTTGCGCAGCGGCTCGTCGGCCAGTGCGTCCTCGAGCGCGCGCGGCGCCTCGTCGGCACTTCCGATCGTCAGCCGCGTCAGGCGTGCATGCAGCGCGCCGTGCCCGGCGCCGCGCCACTCGAAGGTCCCGTCGGCCGCCTCGCTGGCCACCCGGCCCTTCCAGCCGTCGGCGTCGGCGATGGCGCCGAGTTCGAAGCCGCCGAGGCTGCGGCCGAACGCGACGTCGAGCGCGCGGCGCCACGCGTCGACGTCGAGCTGCTCGAGCGCGGCCGACAGCATGATGCCGCGCTCCATCAGCGCCAGCGGCGCGAACAGCGCCACTCCGCCGCGCTCGACCTGCCAGCCGTGCTCGGTCCGCCGTCGCGCGAGCTCGAGCGCGCCACGGCCCGCAATGTCGCCGCGCAAATGTTCGTACGCGCCCCGTTCGCGAAACGCGATCCGCAGCTCGAGCGGCCACGCTTCGGCCGCGCGTTTGTTGAACGGCTGCGGCAGGCTGGACGACACGCCCTCGAGCGTACTCGCCACACGCACCTGCGTAGCCTGGGGCTCGACGTCGATGTCGGCCTGCCACGCCGTCGCACCGGACAGATGCGCAAGCAGCGGGACGTCGTAGGTCTCGCGCAGCGCACGCATCGCTGCGCCACCCTCGACGCGAAAGCTCACGTGGCCCGCCTGCGGCGTGCGTGCCGACAGGCGCATCGGCTCACCGAGCGCCCGTGCCGATGCGTCGCTGATCGACAGGGTCGCCTCGGTGAAGCGCACCCGCCCGCGCGCATCCGTGAGCGGCGGCAGTCCCTCCATCACCGAGACACGATTGCCGGCAAATCGGAACTCGCCCTCGATGCGGGTACGCGCGATGTCGCGCAGGGGCATCACCAGACTCAGCTCGAGCGCGCCCCGCCCCTCGGCACGCAGCCGATCGGTGAATGCACCGATGCGCTTGCGCACCGGGCTCGCATCGATGAAGCGCAGAAAATCCTCGCTCGGGCCGTTCGCGCGTCCGCGCACCGTCATCACCGCACCGCCCGGGGCGTCGAGCTCGGGCACGTCGGCCACCACTTCGGTGAGCGCGACACCGAACATGCGCGCGCCGTCGGCGCTGATGCGCAGGCCCGCACCCTCGAAGCGCAGCTCGCCGTTGATGTCCTCGATGAGCGGCCAGCCGTCGGCGTAGTGCAGCTTGGCGCCGGCGACGCGGGCGGTCACCAGAAACTGGCCCGGCTTGCCCTCCTCGTCGAACGGAAAGTCGTTCAGGTCGCCCTGCAGGCGCAAGCGCGCCTCGGGCACGCTGCCGCCGGTGAGGGCGCGGCGCAGCCACTTGCGCGTCGTCTCGCTGACCACCCATGGCAGGTATCGCCACACTGCCTCGCCGTCGGCGCGCGTGAGCCGTGCGGCCAGATCGATCTCGCCGCGCCGGCCGGCCACCGGCACGTAACGCCCCGACGCGCTGCCGGCGGCATCCGGGTTCTCGAAGCGCAGGCCGTCGAGGACGATCTCCAGCCGCCCGTCGCGGCGCACCCAGCCGCCGTCGGCCTGCACGCTCGCCAAGGCGAGCCGCGGCTCGGGAAAGACGGCCGGCAGGTCGACCAGCGCATCGGCGCCGGTGACGCGAAAGCGGCCGCGATCCTGGTCGCCCGAGAGCTCGCCGGACAGGCCGGCCACTCCGGGCACATGCCCGTGCGCCGACAGCGCGACATCGCTCAGGCGCGTGTGCACCTGCCAAGCCGTGAGCCCGCCCGGCGCACCCTGCCAGGCGAGCTCGACGTCGTCGAGGCGTCCCTGCGGCGCGAACGCCTCGAGCTGCGCGCGCAGCGCCTCGGTCAGCGGCAGATGCGCCGACAGGCCGGCGATCACGCCGACATCGAGCCGGTTTGCACGCAGGCTGCCGGCGCTGCGGCCCTGCGCGTCGCGATCATGGACGACGAGGGCGATATCGGTCGGCGGCATCTGCAGCGTGTCGCCGGCCATGAGCTCGAGCGCGCGCGCCGACAATTCGTGGCCATCGGCGAGCCGTCTCAAGCCGAAGCGCCCGCGCAGGCTCTGCAGATGCAACTCGGGCAGCTGCTCGCCGAGGCGCGTCGTGACCGCGTCGAGCGCCACATCGGCCTGCATCGCCGCGACCTCGCCGTCGCGCACGTCGATCCAGCTGCGCGCCGCGCCGAAGCCCGACAAGGGTGCGGGGAAATCGACCCACGCCTGCCATGCGCCCAGATCGGCGTCGTGCACGGCCGCATACAGCTGCCCCGCCCAGGCGGCCGGACGCAGGCCGACCAGATCGCCACGCACGTCGAGCAGCGTCGCCAGCGCGGCCGGCGGGCGCGCGCGCAGGCCGAAGCGGGAGCGGGCGCCGACGTTCGACAGCCGGAAATCGAGCGCATCCAGGCGCAGCGGCGGCGCCTTGCGCAGCTCGTCGGTCCAGCTCAGCGCCGCGTCGACGATGACGATCTCGCGCTGCGCAAGCCGCCGCGCCCCTGCGCCTGCGGATCGATGCGCACACCGGCGACGAACAGCGCGCCGGACGCATCGCGGCGCAGCGCGAGCTCGGGTGCGGTCAGCACCAGGCGATGAAAGTGTGCCCGCAGGCGCCACAGCGACGACCACGCGAGCGTGCCGTCGACCGCGTCGAGATGCAGGGCGGCCGCGCCGCTGCGATCGCGCACGGTCACTCCGGCCAGATGCACGCGCGGACGCCAGCCCTGCCAGTCCGCCGACAGCCGTTCGACCGCCACCGGCAGGCCGATCGCATGCTCGAGGGCGGCGACCACCTGCGGGCGGAAATCGGCGATGCGCGGGACGAGAACCTCGCGAACCACGAGCAGCAGGCCGCCCAGCACGAAGAAGACGACGACGAGCGCCGCACTCAGGCGGCGCCTGAGTGCGGCGGACATCACGGCCGGCGGCACCGGCTCGTCCGGGGAGGATGCGGAAGGGGTGTTCATGATGGACGCAGGGCGTGACGACATGCTGGGTCCGGCTGGCTAGAATCAGCCTGGCGGCACGGACACGCCGTCGGTATGCTGTGCCGAGTCGAGCCCATTCTATCCGGAACCCCGCCGCCATGCTTCTCGATCCTTCAGGCCTGCCCGCCGCGCTGCGCGAAGGCGCCGAGCTCTCCCGCTATGTCGCACGCATGCTGGGCAGCCGGCCGTGGCTTGCCGAGCGGCTGTCGGCGTCGATCGAGCGCGCGCTCGACGCCGACGCGATGCAGGCCTTTGTGGACGAGCAGGCACTGTGCGAGGACAACCTGTCGGCCGTGCTGCGCCAGCTGCGCACGTGGGTGATGTGCCACGTCGCCGTGCGCGACCTGGGCGGCCGTGCCGATCTCGCCGAGGTCACCGAGACGATGACGGTGCTGGCCGAGACCTGCATCCGCAACGCCTACACCCTCCTTTTCGACGCACTCACGCGGCGCCATGGCAAGCCGCTGTCGCGCTCGGGCTGGGAACAGGAACTCCTGGTGATCGGGATGGGCAAGCTCGGCGGCCGCGAGCTCAACGTCTCCTCCGACATCGACCTGATCTTCGTCTATCCCGAGGACGGCGATACCGGCGGCGACAAGGTCGTCAGCAATTTCGAGTTCTTCGAGCGCCTCGGCAGGCAGCTCATCCGCACGCTGTCCGAGGTGACCGAGCACGGACAGGTGTTCCGCGTCGACATGCGGCTGCGCCCGAACGGCGAGTCCGGTCCGCTGGTGTGCTCGTTCGACGCGCTCGAGAACTACTTCATCACGCAGGGCCGCGAATGGGAGCGCTATGCGTGGATCAAGGCCCGCGTGCTCGAAGGCGAGCGCTACCGCGAGCTCGAGCAGATCGCCCGCCCGTTCGTGTTCCGCAAGTATCTGGACTTCGGCGCGATCAACGCGATGCGCAGCCTGCACGCGCAGATCCGCCGCGAGGTCGCGCGCCGCGACCGTGCCAACAACGTCAAGCTCGGACCGGGCGGCATCCGCGAGATCGAGTTCATCGCCCAGGTATTCCAGCTGATCCGCGGCGGACGCGATGCCGGGCTGCAGCTCCGCCCGACGCTGAAGGTGCTGGCCGGGCTCGCGAGCCGCGGCATCCTGACGGCAGAGGCGGTCGCCGAGCTCTCGGAGGCCTACGTGTTCCTGCGCCGCCTCGAGCACCGGCTGCAGTACCTCGACGACGCACAGACCCACGACCTGCCCGACAGCGCCGAGGACCGGGCGCTCGTCGCACGCGCGATGGGCCATGCCGACGTCGACGCGCTGCTCGCCGCGCTCGAGACGCACCGCGAGGCGGTGAGCCGCCATTTCGACGACGTGTTCGGCAATCCGAGCGACGAGAACCACGAGCTCGACGCACTGTGGAATTCGGTGCGCAACGAGGAGCGCGTCAGCCCGCTGCTGGCCGGGCTCGGTTACCGCAATCCGCACGCGGCCGCCCAGGAGCTGTCGTCGATCCACACCAGCCCGCGCTACCAGCAGCTGCCCGAGCACATCCGCGGGCGCTTCGATGCGCTCGTGCCGCGCGTCGTCGAGGCCGCGGCGGCGACGCCGATGCCCGACGAGACGCTCGCGCGCTGCCTGAATCTGCTCGAGACGATCAGCCGGCGCGGCGCCTACCTGGCCCTGCTGCAGCAGTATCCGCAGGCGCTCAAGCGCGTCGCCGACCTGATGAGCGCATCGCGCTGGGCGGCGCAATACCTGACCCGCCATCCGATCCTGCTCGACGAGCTGCTCGACGAGCGCCAGCTCGACCACGAGCCCGACTGGCCCGGCCTCGCCGCCGAGCTCGCACAGGCGCTCGACGCGACCGAGCCCGACATGGAGCGGCAGATGGACCTGATGCGCGAGCAGCACCACGCCCAGATATTCCGGCTGCTGACGCAGGACATCGCCGGCAAGCTCACCGTCGAGCGGCTCGCCGACCACCTGTCGGCGCTCGCCGATCTCGTCATCGAGCTGACGCTGCCGGTGGTGTGGCGCAAGATCAGGAAGCGCCATCGCGACGACCCCAGGTTCGCGGTGATCGCCTACGGCAAACTCGGCGGCAAGGAGCTCGGTTACGCGTCGGATCTCGACATCGTGTTCCTGTTCGACGACGACGCGCCCGAAGCGATGGAGGTCTATTCGCGCTTCGCCCAGCGCATCAACACCTGGCTGTCCAGCCGCACCGCGGCCGGCATCCTGTTCGACACCGATCTGCGCCTGCGCCCGAACGGCGACGCCGGTCTGCTGGTGACCTCGCTCGAGGCGTTCCGCAAGTACCAGCTCGAATCGGCCTGGGTGTGGGAGCACCAGGCGCTCACGCGGGCGCGCTTCTGCGCCGGCGATCCAGCGCTCGGTGCGGCCTTCGAACGCATCCGCTGCGAGGTGTTGCGCCAGCCGCGCGAGCTCGATGCACTGCGCCAGGAGGTGCTGGCGATGCGCCGCAAGATGCGCGAGGCACATGCCGGCAAGGGCGAGCTGTTCGAACTCAAGCACGACGCCGGCGGACTGGTCGATGTCGAGTTCATCATCCAGTACCTGGTGCTCGGCCACGCGCATCGGCACGCCGAGCTCACCGCCAATCTCGGCAACATCGCGCTGCTGCGCATCGCCGGCGAGCTCGGCCTGATTCCGGTCGAGCTGGCCGCACGCTGTGCCGACTCGTACCGGCTGTATCGGCGCCTGCAGCATCGCCAGCGCCTGAACGCGCAGCCCACGCGCGTGGCCGAGAGCGAGCTCGACGACGCGCGCGCGCCAGTACTCGCGCTGTGGTCGCACGTGTTCGGCGAGCCGGCCCCCGGCCAGCGCGGCTGAAACATTTCCGTCATATGCGGAACGAACACCGACGAGCGCGCGCGGGCTAGAATGGCGGTGCCCGCCCGGTCGCCGGCGCCCCGCCCCGCGACCGTCCGACAGCGCGGGCCGCGAGGCGCGTCATGGACCACGAAATCGAGCTCAAACTCGCCTTGCCGCGCAAGGCCTTGCCCGCCCTGCGGCGCCATCCGCTGTTCGCGGCGGCCGAAAAGGCCGCACCGACGGCGACGCTCGAGAACACCTACTTCGACACGGCCGATCTCGCGCTCAAGGCGCACGGCATCGCCGTGCGCACGCGGCGCCAGGGGCGCAAGTGGCTGGAGACGGTCA
>DAOMOP010000175.1:0-8432 GCA_035444405.1 Rhodocyclaceae bacterium | reverse complement strand
GGCCGGCGGTCGGCGAGGCCACCGCCTACGACGACGCCGGCGCGCTGCTCGCCGACCTCGACGTCGTGCATCGCTCTTTGACCGCGAACGGCTCGGCCCTGCTCGCGCGCGGGCGGCTGCGCCGGCTGCGCCGCGCGGTGGCGGTGTTCGGCTTTCATCTTGCGCCGATCGACCTGCGCCAGAACTCGGACGTGCATGAGCGCGTGGTGGCCGAGCTGTTCGAGACCGCCCGTCCGGGCACAAATTACCGCGCGCTCGACGAAGCGGCGCGCATCGCGCTGCTCGCCGGTGAGCTCGCCAGCGCCCGCCCGCTGCACTCGCCGTGGCTCGCCTATTCGAGCGAAACGGAAAGCGAGCTGGCTATCTTGCGCGCTGCGCACGACGCGCTGCGGCGTTACGGGCCGGCGGCGGCCCGAGCTATCAGGCCATCCTCGCGCAGCCGGGCGGTGCGGTGCAGGGCCAGATCCGCCTGACCGAACAGGGCGAGGTGATCGGCGCCAAGCACGGCAACGCCGAGGTCGGCCGCCGCAACCTCGAAGTGCTGGTCGCTGCGACGCTCGAGGCGACGCTGTTCGCCGAGCGCGAACCGGCGCCCCGCCCGGAATATCTCGACGCGATGCAGGCGTTGTCGGACAGCGCGTTTCGCGCCTACCGCACGCTGGTCTACGAGACCGCCGGCTTCGAGCGCTACTTTCGCGAGTCGACGGTGATCGACGAGATCGCGCACCTGAACATCGGCAGTCGCCCCGCCTCGCGCAAGCCCGGCTTCGCGATCGCCGACCTGCGCGCGATCCCGTGGGTGTTCAGCTGGTCGCAGTGCCGGCTGATGTTGCCCGGCTGGTACGGCTTCGGCACCGCGGTGCGCGCCTGGCGCACGGCCCACGGCGATGCGGGGCTCGCGCGCCTGCAGGCGATGTACCGCGACTGGCCGTTCTTCGCAACGATGCTCTCGAACATCGACATGGTACTCGCGAAGACCGACCTCGCGATCGCCGGTCGCTATGCCGGGCTGGTGCGCGATGCGGCGCTGCGCGAGGCGATCTTCGCGCGCATCCGCGACGAGCACCGCGCCGCCATCGAGGCGCTCGCCGCGATCACCGGCCAGCGCACGCTGCTCGAGGGCAACCCGCTGCTCGCCCGCTCGATCCGCAACCGCTTCCCCTACCTCGATCCGCTCAACCACGTGCAGGTCGAGCTGCTGCGCCGCTATCGCGACGGCCACGACGACGAACGCGTGCGGCGCGGGATTCACCTGTCGATCAACGGCATTGCGGCGGGGCTGCGCAACAGCGGGTAGGGGCGGCGGCAGCGCAGGCGGGCGGGCATGTTCGTGCGGCGCCTCGACGCGCAAGGCGTGCCCGGTGTCGGCACCGTATTCGCGATGCCGCTCGGACCTCGTCTGGCAGGCTAGGCCAGACCGACGCCCGACGTCATTGCCGCCTCGCGCAGCGGCCCATCCTTGGTCGCGATAGGAAGCTGCCGGCGCAGCGCCAACTCCAGGTAGGCGGCATCGTAGCCGCTCAGGTCGTAGCGCAGCGCCAGCGCCAGGAGTTCCGCAGGGCCCGGTGTCACCGGGTCGATCTCGATCGGCAAGCCACACACTTGCTCGACGACCTCGTGCGCCTGGGATGCGATCAGACGCTGTTTGCGGCACGCAGTTCGAAGAACGTTGGCAAACTCCAGTTGCCAGAGCGGCGGTACGATCGCGCGGTCGCCCTCCAGTTGCCGTGCAATCGCTTCCGTGTAGGGGCTTGCCTGATCCTCGAGAAACCAGCCGGCGACGACCGAGTTATCCAGCACGAACGGCATCAGTCGCGCCCATCCTCGATGGCCGCCCGCACGCTCATGCCGAGGCTGATTCCCTTGCGCATCTCACGCAGCTTCGCAAAAGTGGCGACGACCCGTTGCCGATGCCCCTGCACGGCTTCCGACGGTTGGGCGGCCGCAACAATCCGGGCGATCGGCCGCCCGCGCCGGGTGATCGTCACTTCGTCGCCATGCTCGACGGCGGCAAGCAGTTCGGAAAGCCTGGTCTTTGCCTCATAGACGGGAACGGTCTTCATGCCGGCGCCTCCTGATCGAGTTGGTTAGCCAGATTATAAGGCTCCTTCCCTGCAGGAGCGTTCCCGGCGGGGCTGCGCAGCAGTGGGCGGTGCAGCACAGCGGTCGCGGCGTCAGTACCCGCCTTCGACGAGATTGCTCGGCCGACCGGCGGCGAAGTGCTCGATGTTGTCGATGAGCTGGTCGGCCAGCGCCTGCTGGGCCTCGCCGGAGGCCCACGCGACATGCGGGGTCAGGATCACGTTCGGGCGCTTGGCGAGGCGCATCAGCACGCTGTCGGGGGCGGGCGGCTCGCCGTCGGTGACGTCGAAGCCGGCGCCGCTGACCCACCCCTCGTCGAGCGCGCGCAGCAGATCGGCTTCGACGACCAGGCCGCCGCGCGCGGTGTTGATGATGAGCGGGCGGCGCGTCATCGCGCGGAACTCGGGCAGGCCGATCAGCCCGCGCGTCTGCGGCGTCAGCGGGCAGTGCAGCGTCACGATGTCGCTGGTCGCGAGCACCTCATCCCACGCGGTGTAGCCCTCGCCGGGCGCGCTCACGCCCTTGCGGCCGGCAAATACCGGCTCCATGCCGAACGCACGCGCGAGCTCGGCGACGCGCCGGCCCAGCACGCCGCTGCCGATGATGCCGAGACGCGTCGCCGCGAGGTCGTGGATCGGGTGGTTGAAGAAGCAGAACTGGCCGGCGCGCTGCCATTCGCCGGCGATCACGTCGTCGCGATAGGCGACGAGATTGCGCCGCAGCGCGAGCATCAGCGCGAGCGTGTGCTCGGGGACGGTATTCACCGCGTAGCCGCGGATGTTGCTGACAGCGATGCCGCGCGCGCGGCAGGCGGCCTTGTCGACGCAGTCGGTGCCGGTCGCCGCGACGGCGACGAGCCGCAGCGCCGGCAGCTGCGCGATCACGTCGGCGCCGAGCGGCACCTTGTTGGTGATCGCGATCGTCGCGCCGGCGAGCCGCGCGACGACCTCGTCGGGGTGCGTGCGCGCGTGTTCGATCAGCTCATGCGCAAAGCCCGGCCGCCGCAGGCGGATCTGCGGCGCGAGCGTGGCGCGGTCGAGAAAGACGATCGTGTGCATGATTCGGTCCTGTCGGTTTTTTAGGGGGGTGCCCGGCCTGCCCCCGAGGGGGCGAGAGAAGCCGGGGCGACCGTGTTCTTTCTTGAAGAATCCAGCTCAGAGATGGCGCATCGCTTCGGCGACGATCGCCGCCGGCGCGATGCCGAAGTGTTCATACAGCGCGTCGGCCGGCCCGGAAGCGCCGAAGCCCATCATGCCGACGAAGCCGCCGCGCTCGCCGAGATAGCGATCCCAGCCGAAGCGCAGCGCCGCCTCGACGCCGACCCGCACCGTGCCGGCGCCGAGCACCGCGGCGCGATAGGCGCCGTCCTGTGCGTCGAAGAGCTCCCAGCACGGCATCGACACCACCGCAGTGGCGATGCCTTCGGCCTGCAGGTGCTCGCGCGCGGCCAGCGCCAGCGCGACCTCCGAGCCGGTCGCGAGCAGGGTCACCAGCCGGCGCCCGCCTTCGGCTTCGGCGAGCACGTAGGCGCCGCGCCGCGCGCGGTTGTCGGCGCCCGCGTCGCGGCGCACGCCCGGCTGCGCCTGCCGTGCGAACACCAGCGCGCACGGCCCGCTGCGATGCTCGAGCGCGATCTCCCAGCATTCGGCCGCCTCGACCGCGTCGGCCGGGCGCATCACCAGCAGGTTGGGCATCGCGCGCAGCGCGGCGAGGATCTCGACCGGCTGGTGGGTCGGGCCGTTCTTGCCGACGCCGATCGAATCGTGGCTGAACACGAACTTGACCGGCAGGCCCATCAGCGCGGCCATGCGCATCGCGGGGCGCTCGTAGTCGGAGAACGCGAGGTAGGTTACCGCGAGCGGGATCGCGCCGCCATGTGCGGCGATGCCGTTGGCCATCGCACCCATGACGTGCTCGCGCACGCCGCAATGCACGTACGCGCCGCAGCGCGCGTCGGCAGTGAAGGCGGCAAGACTCCTCTTGTGCGAAGTCGGCGCCTCGAGGTCGGCGCAGCCGACGATGCGCTCGGGCAGCACACCGGCGAGCAGGTCGTTGATCTCGGCCGACGCGAAGATGCCGGGCTTGGGCTCGGTTTCGGCCGCGACGCGGCGCTTGTAGTCGAGCAGCAGCTCGCGCCAGCCTTCGGGGAGCCGCCCCGCCTGCACGCGCTCGAACTCGGCGCGCGCGGCAGCGGGCAGCGCGGCCAGGCGGGCGTGCCAGGCGGCGTGCTCGGCGTTGCTGCGGCGGCCGGCGGCACGCCAGGCGTCGAGCACCTCGGCGGGAATCTCGAACGGCGCGTGCGGCCAGCCGAGCAGCTCGCGCGCGGCCTGCGCATCATCGGCGTACAGGCGCGCGCTGTGACCGCCGCGGCTGCCCTGCAGGCGCGGGATGCCGCGGCCGATGACGGTGCGGCAGGCGATCAGCGACGGGCGCGGATCGCGCTTCGCGAGCGTGATCGCGGCCGACACCGCGTCGATGTCGTGGCCGTCGACCTCGATCACGTGCCAGTCGGCGACACGGAAGCGCGCGGCGACGTCCTCGCTGATCGACAGCGAGGTTGCGCCGTCGTCGGTGATCCCGTTGTCGTCCCAGAACAGGATCAGCTTGCCGAGCCCGAGGTGCCCGGCGAGCGAGATCATCTCCTGACCGACGCCCTCCTGCAGGCAGCCGTCGCCGACGAAAGCGAAGGTGTAGTGATCGACGAGGCCGGCGCCGAACCTAGCGTTCAGATAGGCCTCGGCCACCGCCATGCCGAACGCGTTGGCGATGCCCTGGCCGAGCGGGCCGGTGGTGACCTCGATGCCGGCCGCCGGGTCGTACTCGGGATGGCCGGCGCAGTGCGAACCGAGCTCGCGGAACGACTTGATTTGGTCGAGACCGATCTTGTCGTAACCGGTCAGGTACAGCAGCGCATAAAGCAGCATCGAGCCGTGACCGTTCGACAGCACGACGCGGTCGCGGTCGGCCCAGGTCGGATCGGCGGGGTTGAACTTCAGGTGGCGCGCGAACAGCGCCGTCGCGATCTCGGCCATCCCGAGCGGCACCCCCTGGTGGCCTTCGGTGGCGCGGACGATGGCGTCGATGGACAGAAAGCGGATCGCGTTGGCGAACGCGCGCGGGTCGACGTTTGGCATGGCAAGAACTCTCCTGTGCGCCGTCCCGCGCGGGCCGGCGTCGATAAAGGGGTAGGACCGGGGTCGCGGCCGCAGGCGCGGCGGGTCGGGCACGTCCTTGCGGCGGGATTTCGGTTCGTGCCGCCCGGTGCGCACCGGCACGGCGGTGGCGCCGACCTCCCCGGCGTGGCACCGGTCGGCGCGCGTCAGCGCACGCCGTTCAGCGCGTAGTAGCCGCGGATGACCTGACTGTCGTCGGCGCGGCCGTCGCCGCGCCCCGACGCGGCGACGAACATCTGGTGCGCGACCGCCGCGATCGGCAGCGCGGCCTTGGCCTCGCGCCCGGCTTCCATGACGATGCCGAGGTCCTTGACGAAGATGTCCACCGCGCTGCTGACTTCCGGCTCCGCCTGCAACATGCGCGGCCCGCGGTCCTTGAGCATCCAGCTCGACGCCGCCGAGCCGCCCATGATCTCGAGCAGCACCTCGAGATCGACGCCGACCTTGGCCGCGAGCGCGAACGCTTCGGCGACGACCGCGATGTGCACGCCGCACAGCAGTTGGTTGACGGTCTTCACCGTTGCGCCCTGCCCCGGCTGCTCGCCGACGTGGAAGAGGCGCTGGCCGATCGCCTGGAAGACCGGCTGCAGCTCGTCGAAGGTGGCCCGCTCGCACGCGGCCATGATGGTCAGCGAGGCCGCGCTCGCCCCGGCCGTGCCGCCCGACACCGGTGCATCGACGAAGCGCCGGCCCGCCGCCGCGACGCGGGCGGCGATGCGCTCGACCGCCCCCGGCGGGCAGGTCGCCATCAGGCACACGATGGCGCGTTCGTTCAACGCGTGCAGCGCGCCGTCGGCGAACAGCACCTGCTCGGCCTGCGCGGCGTTGATGACCATCAGGACCAGCACGTCGGCACCGGTCGCGGCGGCAGCTGCATCGGGCGCACGCTCGCCGCCGGCCGCGGTCAGCGCGTCGAGCGCCGCGGGGTTGAGGTCGATGCCGCGCACGCGATGGCCGCGGGCGAGCAGATTCTTCGCCATCGGCAGCCCCATCGCGCCGAGGCCGGCGAATGCAATAGTCTTCATGATTGATGTTCCGGCGCTGGGGCCCCGGACGCGCCGGGGCCGGATGTTGTCAGTAGAGGGTGAAGGCGGGCACATAGGTGATCAGGCCGAGCACGGTGAAGGCCACCAGGTAGAACGGCCACAGCTCCCGCACCACCGCACCGACCTTCTCGCGCGAGATCGCCGCCGCGATGAACAGCGTCGTGCCCACCGGCGGGGTAAAGAGGCCGATGCTCAGGTTCACCGCCATCATGATGCCGAGCTGGATCAGGTCGAGACCGATCGCGCTGCCGATCGCGACGAAGGTCGGGCCGAGCAGCAGGATCGCTGCGGGCAGGTCGAGGAACATCCCGACCACCAGCATGATCACGTTCAACATCAGCAGCACGAGCAGCGCCGACTTGAGGGTACCCAGTGCCCACTCGGCCACCGCGGTCGGCACCGACTCGACGGTCAGCACGTAGCCGACCAGGTTCGACGCGGCGATCACCAGCATCACCACGCCGGTGGTCACGGCCGTGTGCACCAGCGCCTCGTAGATGCGCCGCCACGTCAGGTCGCGATAGATCAGCGCGCTGACCAGCAGGCCGTAGGCGACGGCGAGCACGCTGACCTCGGTCGGCGTGGCGATGCCGGCGCGCAGCAGGACCACGATGAAGGCCGGCATCGCGAGCGCCGGCGCGGCGGTCAGGGTCGCCCGCAGCACGTCGCGCGGCGTCACCGCCTCGGCAAGCCGCTTGAAACCGCGCAGCCGCCCCGACAGGTAGCACACCAGCATGAAGCCCGAGCACAGCAGCAGCCCCGGCAGGATGCCGGCGAGAAACAGCGCGGCGATCGACTGGTTCGACACCGCGGCGAACAGGATGAGCGGGATCGATGGCGGAATCAGCCCCGCGATCACCGACGACGAGGCGGTCGCCGCGGCGGCGAACGGGCCAGGATAGCCTTCGCGCTTCTGCCACGGGATCAGCATCGAGCCGAGCGCGGAGGCCTCGGCGACGGCCGAGCCGGACACGCCGCCGAAGACCGTCGAGCCGACCACGGTGACCTGCGCCATGCCGCCGTGAAAGCGGCCCACCAGCGTGGTCGCGAAGTGGATCAGCCGCTTGCCCAGCGTGCCGCCCATCATCAGGCTGCCCGACAGCATGAAGAACGGGATGGCCAGCAGCGGGAAACTCTGCGTCGGCTGGAAGATCTTCACCACCGCCGCCACGCTCGGCATGCCGCCGACGGTGATCGCCGCCAGGCCCGAGCTGATCACCAGCGCGTAGCCGACCGGCAGGGCCAGCACCAGCAGGGCGCCGAACACGAGAATCATCATCAGGGTCATACGTCCTCCTCGATGTGATGGATGCGCACCGCGAGCGGATCGCTTGCGAGCAGCAGGCGGCCCAGGGTGGTCAGCGCGGTGAGGCCGAGGCCGACGAAGCCGACGATCAGGGCCAGGTAGGCCCAGCGTGCGGTGATGCCGGTGACGGGGAACTCTTCGGTGCCGGTGATCTCGATCACGTCGAGGCCGACCCAGGCGAGGTAAAAGAAGGTCGCGGCGATCAGCACCTGATGGCCGACCAGCAGCACGCGGTTGCCGCCGCGCCCGAGCAGGCCCTGGATCGCGGTGACGGCGATGTGCTGGCCGCGCTGGGCGGCGAGCACGACGCCACCCATGACCAGCCACGGGAACAGGATGTTGGGCATCTCGGTCGGCCAACCCATGCCCTGATTGGTGAGGTAGCGGACGATCACCTCGGCCATCAGCGAAACGAACATGACGACCAAGGCGCCGATCGCGATCGCCGTGCTGGCGACCACGATCGCATCGTCCACCCACTTCACCACCGCGGCCAGGACGCCGGTCGGCGCCGTTGCGCTGGAGGTGGTGTGGGTGGCCATCATTGCTTGCCCGCTTCCGAGACGATCAGCTCGACCAGGTCGGGGTACTGGGCCGACCACTTGTCATAGACCGCTTTGGTCTTGGCGACGAAGGGCGCCTGCTCGACCTCGTTGATCTGCACCCCGGCGGCGCTCAGCTTGGTGCGCAGCTCGGCGTCGGCCGCGAGCGACATCTCGCGGTTCAGCTTGCCGGCTTCGACCGCGGCTTCCTTGACCGCCTGCTGGTCCGCCTTGGACAGGCTGGCCCAGATCATCTTGCTGGCGAGCAACGGCGTGGTTTCGT
>DAOMOP010000174.1:0-8474 GCA_035444405.1 Rhodocyclaceae bacterium | reverse complement strand
ATTTCCAGGGTTGTTCCGTCATGGGATTCTTCCGTTGGAGGTTGCAACGGCACGACGAGGCGAAGGTGCCTCACTGCATCGGTTCGACAGCAGTCCGTGCATTGACCGGTGGTTGGCGTGTGCCGGAATCATGCCACCCGCCGCGGGACCCACCAATGCAAGGGTCGATTCATGATACTCAGCTGCCGTCGCCTCCGGCTCAGATCCGAACGATACCCGATTGCCCGCGCTGACCGCCTCGTAGCTCGGACAGTGTGGCAGGTGATGGGCGTTCGAGCGGCACGCGCCAGCTCGCGGGCGTCGAGCCGGCCCTTGCCGGTCCGTGCAGCCCGTCTCGACCAGGTAGCACTCGATGCTCGATTCGATCTCTTCCATGCGCGCTTCGCGGTGCCTGCTGCTGCTGTCCATGGCACGCCGAATCCGTTGCCTCTGACCGACGCGCTCGCGGCGGCCGACCTGGGAGGGGGCGCAAGTGGCAGAAGGCATGCGGGGCCGTGATCCATGCGCCTTGAGAACGATCAAATACTGCCCCGCGCAAAGCCTGCATATTGAATTGGCACAAGTGAGTCGAAGGAAAGACGTGCCTCGCCGTGACGGAGCGTTGAAGGGGGTGGCCTGCTGGTGACCGGCGCGATCCTGCGGGGCGGGACGTTTCCGGCGGCGAAGGATGGGCTTCAAGCCGTCGACGGGGCTTATCTCAGCACGTTGCGCTACGGAGTCACCGCGGCGACTTTCATTCTCGTGCGGTGCCAGGCCGAAGGTCGCAAGGCGCCCAGTTTCGACGGAAATCAACGTGGTGCCGATCACGACCTTCCTGATCGGCGTCGGCCACGGGTCGCATTTCGTCGCGGCGGCGCTGATCGGTGCGACGCTCGTGGTGCGCGCGCTGCTCACCAACGGCCTTGCGCTGAATTTTTCCATGTCCGCTGACAGCCGGCGGGCCTAACCACAACGGAGTGTGAACGATGAGCGTGATCGAAGGGGTGACCAGGGATCTCCTGGAAAAGACCGAATTCCTGACGATCGTCACGGAAGGGGCCGACGGGCCACACGTGGTCGGCAATTGGGGCGACTATCTGCGGCGCCTGGGCCTCGACGGGGACAGGATGGTTCTTCCCGCGGGCTACTACCGCAAGACCGAGGAAAACCTGCAACGCAACGCCCGCGTGCAGGTGCTCGCAGCTTCGCGCGCGGTGCAAGGCAGCCACGGCCCGGGTCAGGGCTGCCTGCTGTACGGCGTCGGCGCCTTGGTCAGCAAGGGCGAGTTGGCCGATCGCGTCAAGACCGCTTTTCCGTGGGCGCGCGGCGCCTTGGTGATCGACGTCGACCGGGTCGAGCTCCAGCTCTAGCCAGGCCGGGCACGAACACTTGCAGGGTCGAGGCCGCCTGCACCGTGGCGCACCTCTGGCGACGATGAGACGATTGTGGCCGACGGATCGCGGAAAACCATCCAGCGTGCTGACGTGCTGTTCGGGCTGGCAGGACTGTTGGAACGCTGGAGCCCGCCGGACGGCGAGGCGATCAACCAATCTCGACAGTCAGTCCAGCATCGAAGGCCGGATTCTCGGCCTTGTCGTCCTCCACATACCCACGCGGATTGCACAGGACACGCGTGCGGCCGATGCGGTAGTCGAAGCTGTCATGGGTGTGGCCGTGCACCCACAGCGCGGCGCAGCCGTTGCCGATCAGCTCATCCAGGTCGGACACGAAGAACGGATTCAACGGCGAGTCGGCAAAACGCGCTGCGATGCTGCCGCTGGACGGCGCAAAGTGCGTGACGACCACGGTTTCGCCGTCGAACGGCTCGGCGAGCCGGGCCTCGAGCCAATTGCGGTGGCGCGCGAACAGCTGCGCGCAAGCGGTCGGCGAGAACATTCGGTTCCCGGCTTCGTCGGCGGCAATGCGGCTGAAGTCGCGGCTGAAGCTGCGTGCCTGCTCCATCGCGCGTTTGCGAGCTGGCCCGTCGCCGAGAAGCCGGAAATCCGACCACAGCGTCGCGCCGAGCACGCGTACCCTGCCGAAGCGCTTTTCCCCGCAGTTGAGCACGGTCACCGTGCTGTCGCGACTGAGCTCGACGAGCCGGCGATCCGTTGCCGCGAGGCTGGAACCGTAGTATTCGTGGTCGCCGGGTACATAGACGATCGGCATGTCCAGGTCGGTCGCCCAGCGCAGCGCCTCGGTCGGGCGGTGGATGTCGCCGGCAAGGACGAGCAGGTCCGCCCCGACGTCCGGAATGGAACAGGGCGCGCGACTGAGGTGGATGTCCGAGGCGATCTGGATTTTCACGAGGCCCTCCGGGTGAATCGATGCAAGCTACGACCGGGCACGTGTGGGCCGGTTCGATCCGGGCCGAAGATCGGACACCGATGCCACGATCTGCGCGCCACACGCGTTTACCGGGCGCATTCGGACGCCGTGGCGGTGGCCTGTTTCAGCCAGGCAATCAGGTCCGCGCGCTCCTGCGCATTATCGACGCCCGCATAGCCCATGGACGTTCCCGGCACGACCCCGGTCGGGTCGGCCAGAAAGCGATCCAGCGATGCGCTGTCCCAGATGATCTGCGACTCCACCATCGCCGCCGAGTAGGTGAAACCCGCCACGCCGCCGGCCCGCCGTCCGAACAATCCGCAGTGCATCGGACCGGTGCGGTTGTAGGCCAGCGCGTGGCAGGCCTGACAGCGGCCGTAGAGGGCTTCGCCGCGTGCCGGGTCGCCCGGCGCGGGGCCGGCCGCCATGGATGCCGATGCCGCCAGCACCAGCAGTGCCGCGGCCTGCCACGGGTTCATGAGACGAAGGCGGCGGGTACCGGATCCTCGCCCAACACGTAGCGCAGCACGGCCCAGTGCATGGCCTCGTCACCGAGGATGCTGGCCGCCGCCTTGGCGAGTTCGCGCTCCCCGAAGAGCGGGACCGCGCCCAGGTAGGCGCTGACCGCGCCACGTTCCAGCGCGGCGGCAAAGCGCAGCACATCGGCCTCGGCCTTGAGCTGCTCGGTGGGGAATTCGTACTGGCTCCTGGCCTCCACCGGACTGCCGCCGAGCTTGCCTATCGTCGCTGCGAGGAGGTCTGCGTGCGCCTTGTGGTGGCCCTGGAACTGCACCGCCAGATTCAGTGCCGGTTTCCGCAGCAGCCCGCTTGCGGCGCCCACCCCGTAGGCGGCGATGGCCTCGAGTTCGGCGCCCAGCGCGGTGTTGAGGATGCGCGCATCGGCTTCCGCATCGCCGCCCTGGCTGCGGTGTTGGTCGGCCAGCGCGGGACGCCCCGCGAGCAGTGCGACGGCGCCTGCCGACAGCACGGCGCCGGAGCCGGCCAGGAAGCGACGCCGGGTGAGCGTCTCGAGGGGGGCGAACGGGTTGATGCGATTGTTCATGACCATCTCCTTGACGTTATGCCCTGTCGGGACTCCCCAGGGCCGGGAGGATCGGAGCGGCGAGCGACAGCCGTTCGCATACGCGTTTGACGATGCGATCGCAGCGTTCGCCGTCGAAGGTGAACACGTCCTCGAGCAAAGGCCCGAGCTGCTCGCCCAGCACTCTGCGCAGCCGCGCCCGCGCGCGCAGCAGGCGGACCTTGGTATTGGCCGGCGAGATGCCCAGCGAGACGCTGGTTTCCTCGACGCTCAAGCCCTCCACCGCGCGCAGCATGAAGACGCTGCGGTGGGCTTCCGGCAGCCCGTCGATGGCGCGCTCGATGAGACGCCGCAGCTCCCGGCGCATGGCGAGGATCTCGGGGGTCTCGGGCACTGATTCGGGATCGCTTTCCGGCATGTCGTCGGCGCTGGCGGGCGAATCGGGCCGCTCGGGCCGCCGCCTTTGCTCGAGCGCCTGATTGACGACGATGCGGGTGAGCCAGGTGGACAGGCTGGCCTCGCCGCGGAACCCGGCGATCGCCCGGTGCGCCTTGATGTAGCCCTCCTGAAGCGCATCCTCGGCGTCGGCATCGTTGCGCAGAATGCTGCGGGCGACGCGGAACAGGCGCCGGTTGTGCTGGCGCATCAGGCGCTCGAAGGCGTGCGCCTCGCCGGCGACGATGCTCGATACGAGCGCTGCATCGGCGGCGGGGGCACTGCGTTCGAGCGGCCGGGTCTCGATGCTCATGGCGTCCTTCTCCTGTTGTTGTCGATTGGATGGAGGGGCGGCCGAAAAGGTTACAGTCGTGAGACGATCGCCGGAGCGCGGAAGTGGATCGAGGGCGGGACTTGCCCACGAGGCGGCTGCGTCGCGCCGGAAGATGCGATGTGGCCTGACGCGCGGTGCATCTTTCGAGGCGCTCGCGCAAACCGGCGCGCAGCTATTGCGCTCGCCGTATCAGGAAGGACGCGTTCACCATCGCAGCCTTACCGATTCAATAGGCCTCCGTGATGAAGAGGCGATGTCGGGATCTGCACGATCGCATGCCTGCGATCTTTTCTCCCGAGAACTATGGGCGGTAGCTCGATCATCAGACGCCGCTTGAAGAGATCCAGCCGCCGGTCGCGCCGTGCCCCGATACGCTGATCGCGATCCATCCGGTGTCGCGGGCGGTGGGCATTCGGCTGACGCGAAGCTGGCTTTGCGAGTGGTCAGGGGAGTGCAGACCGCACGGGCGGGGGATGAGACGTTGAGCGGGTTGCCCGCCGGCGCACGCGATCTCGCCGGCGGACGCTGAGTGGCGCAGGTGAGGTCGGACTCGCCCGCAGCGCTTCAGCCAGGCGCCTTTCGCAGCCGTAGCGCGTTGCCGACGACCGAGACCGAGCTGAAGCTCATTGCGAGCGCCGCGATCAGCGGCGACAGCAGCAGCCCGAACGCGGGGTAGAGCACGCCGGCGGCGATCGGCACGCCGAGCGCGTTGTACAGGAACGCGAAGGTCAGGTTCTGGTGCATGTTGCGCACCGCCGCGAGCGACAGCCGGCGCGCGGCGGCGATGCCGCGCAGGTCGCCCTTTACGAGCGTCAGGTGCGCGCTGCTCATCGCGACGTCCGTGCCGGTGCCCATTGCGATGCCGACGTTCGCGCGCGCGAGCGCCGGCGCGTCGTTGATGCCGTCGCCCGCCATCGCGACGATGCGGCCTTCCGCCTGCAGCTTCGCGACGAGGTCGTTCTTGTCCTTCGGCTTGACCTCGCCGTGCACCTCGTCGATGCCGAGCCGGCGACCGACCGCACGCGCGGTCGTGTGCCCGTCGCCGGTCGCCATGATCAGGCGCAGCCCGCTCGCGCGCAGCGTCTCGAGCGCATCCGGGGTCGAGGCCTTGATCGGATCGGCGACTGCGAGCAGACCGGCGATCTTCTTGTCGACCGCGAGGAACATCACGCTCGCGCCTTCCTCGCGCAGCGCTTCCGCGCGCGCTTCGAGCGGATGCCAGTCGACGCCTTCGTCTTCCATCAGCGCGGTGTTGCCGAGCGCGAGCGCATGGCCCTCGACGCCGCCGCGCACGCCGATCCCGGACGACGACTCGAACGCGTCGGCGCGCGTCAGCGCCAGCCGCTGCTTTCTCGCCTCGGCGACGATCGCATGCGCGAGCGGGTGTTCGCTGCCCTGGTCGAGGCTCGCCGCAATGCGCAGGACTTCGGCCTCGTCCCAGCCGGGTGCAGCCGCGACGCTGTGAAACGCCGGTTTGCCCTCGGTCAGCGTGCCGGTCTTGTCGACGATCAGCGTGTCGACCGCGCGCATCGACTCGATCGCGGCCGCGTCGCGAAACAGCACGCCCTGCGTCGCGGCCTTGCCGGTCGCGACCATCACCGTCATCGGCGTTGCCAGCCCGAGCGCGCACGGGCATGCGATGATCAGCACGGCGACGGCGTTGATCAGCGCGTACGCCCAGCTCGGCTGCGGGCCGAAGAAACCCCACACGAACAACGTCACGAGCGCGACGGCGACAACGCCATCAACGAAATAGCAGGCGACGCGGTCGGCCATGCGCTGCATCGGCGCGCGCGAGCGCTGCGCCTGCGCGACCATCTGCACGATCTGCGACAGTACCGTCTGCGAGCCGATTTTCTCGGCGACCATCACGAGCGCGCCGCTTGTGTTCAAGGTCGCGCCGATGAGCTTGTCGCCGGGGCGCTTGGTCACCGGGATCGGCTCGCCGGTCAGCATCGACTCGTCGACCGAGCTCGATCCCTCGACCACCGCCCCGTCGACCGGCACCTTCTCGCCGGGCCGCACGCGCAGCCGATCGCCCGGATGCACGTGCGTGAGCGGAACGTCCTCCTCGCTGCCGTCGTCGCGGATGCGCCGGGCGGTCTTCGGCGCGAGGCCGAGCAGCGCGCGGATCGCGGCGCCGGTCTCCGAGCGCGCCTTGAGTTCGAGCACCTGCCCGAGCAGCGTCAGCGAGATGATCACCGCGGCCGCTTCGAAATAGACGGCGACGTGCTCGCCCATGCGGAACGACGGTGGAAACAGCTGCGGTGCGACGGTCGCGATCACGCTATAGACGAATGCGGCGCCGGTGCCGAGGCCGATCAGCGTCCACATGTTCGGGCTGCGGTTGACGATGGATTGCACGCCGCGCACGAAGAACGGCCAGCCTGCCCACAGCACGATGGGCGTCGCGAGCGCCAGCTCGACCCACGGTCGCGCGGCGCCGAGCAATGGATCGAACGCGCCGCCGGACATCGCGATCGCGGTGACAAACACCGTCAGCGGCAGCGTCCACCAGAAGCGCCGACGAAAGTCGGCAAGCTCCGGGTTGTCGGCCTCTTCGCCGCCCGGGAGCACCGGCTCGAGCGCCATGCCGCATTTCGGGCACGTCCCCGGCCCGATCTGGCGGACCTCGGGATGCATCGGGCAGGTGTATTCGATGCCCGGTGCGACTTCCTCCGGCATCGGCGCGGCCTCCGCGATGGGTCGCAGATAGCGCTCGGGCGCAGCGTCGAACTTGTCACGGCACTGCGCGCTGCAGAAGCGGTAGGTCTGCCCGTCGTGCGTCGCGATATGCGGCGAGTCCGGCGCGACCGTCATGCCGCACACGGGGTCCTGCAGTTGCGATGGCGAAGCCGGACGATGATGGCCGGCATGTGAGCCGGCCGAAGGCGTTTCCAGGCGTTTGTTGGCATCGAGCATGCTGCAACTCCCAGTGTTCTGAATTCCGGGCCAGTCGTTGCAGGTACGTCCCGGCCTGGCGGAACCGCGGACCGCACCCTTGTTCGCTCGGGACCGTGCTCGGTCCATTTCTCCGGTGATCGAGGATCGGCTCGGCCGTTGTCGAGCCGGCTCTCCCCAAGCATAGAACCGCCAGCCGCACTCGTCCGGGGTGACGCGGCGCCTGACCCGCCGCGCCGGTGCTCAGCGCGCGCTCGCCGGCCTCGCCAGCGCCGCGTCCAGCGACGCACGTCCGGCGCCGCCGATGGCCAGCGCCACCACTGCCGCCAGTAACGCGAGCGCGAACTCATAGCCGTTGCTGCTCATGAAGAGTCCATTGCCGATGTGGACGCCGAAGATCGCGACCAGCATCGTGACCGCGAGCACCGCGGCGGCCGGTCGCACCAGCAGACCGACGATCAGCAGGAGCCCGCCGAAGAATTCGGCACCGCCAGCAAGCAGCGCCATCAGGTAACCGGGCGCAAGCCCGATCGAGGCCATCCACTGGCCGGTGCCTTCGAGCCCATAGCCACCGAACCAGCCGAAGAGCTTTTGTGCGCCGTGGGCGGCGAAGATGATGCCCACCGGCAGGCGCAGCGCAAGCGGGCTCCAGCCGGCGTCGGTGGCGAGCAGGGGTTGAACGCGTCGAGTATTCATGATGGTTCTCCTTAGGGTTGGGGTCAAATCGCTCTGCGGTAACACGTGCTGCTTTTCACTGAACACGGCTTGCACTTTACTTGCGGGTACGGATGAGATAAACCGGGCGTAGTGAGACTGATTATTCCTCAGGATGTGACAATGGATCGTTTTCTGGAAATGCAGACCTTTTGCGCGGTGGTCGACGCCGGCAGCTTCGTGGGCGGCGCCGAGATGCTGGGTTTTTCGCGGGCGGCGGTGTCGCGCTATGTCGGCGATCTGGAGTCGCGCCTCGGGGTGCGACTGCTGCACCGAACGACGCGACGCCTGTCGCTCACCGACGAAGGCGAGCTGTTCTACGCGCGCTGCCGCGAGCTGCTCGCCGGCGTCGAGGAGGCCGAGGCCGAACTCGGATCGCGCAGCGGCGCCGCGCGTGGGCTCTTGCGGGTCAATGCGCCGGTCACCTTCGGCATCCTGCACCTCGCGCCGCTGTGGGGCGCGTTTCGTGAGCGGCACCCGCAGGTGCGGCTCGACATCACGCTCAGCGACCGCGTCGTCGATCTGGTCGAGGAGGGCTACGACCTCGCAATCCGCATCGCGACGCTGCCGAGCTCGACGCTGATCAGCAAGCGGCTCGCCACGACACGCATCGTGCTGTGCGCGTCGCCGGCGTATCTGGAGCGCCGTGGCACGCCGCAGCACCCGAGCGAGCTCGCGCGCCACGCGGTGATCGGTTACAGCTACTGGTCGAGCGGGGACGAATGGCACTTCGACGGTCCG
>DAOMOP010000173.1:0-8495 GCA_035444405.1 Rhodocyclaceae bacterium | reverse complement strand
GTACCCGGTGGGTTAACATTCCATTGAATTCAAGTATAGGGAGCGTGGGATGAATGGTCAATCCTGCGAGAATTGGCGTTTGCTCTCCGATTTGCCATTGACTGGCGCACGCAACATGGCGGTGGACGAGGCGCTGCTGCGGGCGGCGGGCCTCGACCCGGCACGCGTGGGCCGCCGCCGCGTCCCGCTCGCGCAGCTCGGCGCGCGGGCCCGGCTGCTGGTGCGCGATCTGCCCACGGTCGAGCACGCGGACTACTGCACGACGCTCGGCGCGAGCTTCTTCCAGGGGCCGTTCGTGACGGCGCGCGAAGACTGGCACGACAACCGTCTCAGTCCGGATCTGGCGCGCATCGCGCTGCTGCTCGGGCGCCTGCGCGACGACGCCGGCAACGCCGAGGTCATCGGCCTGATCAAGCAGGACCCGGCCATCTCGCTGCGGCTGCTGCGCTACATCAACGCAGCGGCCGGTGGCATGAGCACCTCCGTGGCCTCGCTCGATGCGGCGCTGCAGCTGGTCGGGCGTGCCCGGCTCTACCGCTGGCTGATGATCCTGTTCTGCAGCCGCGCCGACAACGGCGGCCGCGCGGCGGCCAGCCTCGAGAGCGCGCTGGTGCGCGGACGGCTGATGGAGCTGCTGGCCGTCGAGCGGCCCGTGGTCGAGCAGGAAGCGGCCTTTCTGACCGGTCTGCTGTCGCTGATCGACGTCGTGCTGCAGCTGCCGATGGAGCGCGCGCTTGCCTCGCTCGCCGCGGCGCCGCCGATCGAGGCGGCCGTGGTGCGTGGCGAAGGCCCGTACGCGGCGCTGCTCGAGCTCGCGACGGCGTGCGAGAGCGGCGAGCGCGAGCACATCGATCGCTGCGCCGAGCGTTGCGGCGTCAGCGCGCTGACCGCATCACAGCACCATCTCGAGGCCTTGCGCTGGGCCCTCGGCGTGCAAGCCTGACGGGCTGCACGCGCATCGGAAGGCGCAGTGCCGACGAAGCGGCACGACCGCGGCAAGAACCGCCCGCGGACATGCGAAACCACGAAGCAAATCATTGTGAAACCACGAGATTGAAGCGGCGTGTGACGTGTGTCACACACGCTGGAAATGACACTTGATAGCGGCCCCGTGTGCCGGTAACCTCCCGGCTGGTCGACCGAACGCCGGACTGCGGCACCACGCCCCTCCGGCCGATGACGACACAGCGCCCGAAGCCCGCCGGGCGAACAAGGCGGGATCGACAACAAGCACAATACGCGGCCGGGGCATCATGAACAACGAACGACGGATTGCCGATCGACGACACGTCAAGCGCATCACCCCGGACCGCCGCCTCGCCGAGCGGCGCGCGCGCGACCGCTGGCACGCCACCGAGTCGCTCGTCGCCTCGTTCGAAATCGGCTGCACGCGCCACATCGGCGTGCTGCGCAACATCTCGTCGGGCGGCTGCATGCTCGAAGCGACGATGTCGGTGTCGATCCCTCACGACGACAGCCCGGTCGCGCCGCTGCCCGGCGAGGGCATGATCGAGCTGACGATCGCTTCACGCGCCGTCCGCGTGCGTGCGTCGATCGCACGTCAGGGCAAGCACAGCCTCGGTCTGCGCTTCGTCAACCCGGTGGCCGACTCCTTGCTCGCTGCCGTCGTCGAGGCATGCAAGGCCTACTCGATCCAGTACCGCGACGGGCGCATCTGCTTCGTCGGCGATCTGAGCAGCATCGCGGCGACGCTGCACCTGCTCAAGTACATCAAGGTCGGTGCAACCGTGGACCTGTCGCGCGCGCGCGGCGATCAGGCGCGCGCCGCGGCCAGCATGACGCTGCTGCGCGAACGCGGGGTGCAGCTGTCCGGATGCAACCGCTATCTGAACGTCGCCATCGCGATGGCCGGTCAGCGAATCTGCACCGGCTGCTACAGCGACTGCCACCACTCGCGCCACTACAACGGCCCGGACGGCAAGGCCACCGTTTCCGCCTGACACCGCGCCGCCAGGCGGCCGGCTCGATCGGCGGCGCGGCTATGGCCCCTCGCACAGGCAATGGGTGTAGAGGTGGCGGGGGTCGTTCCATTCGAGCAGCGCCTCGGCGTCGCGACGCAAGCCCTCGAGCAGCCCCCCCAACGACGAATCTGCGCCGACCGGCCGGCCGGAGGGCACGAAGTCGGTCAGCTCGGCGAAGCGCCGCAGCAGCAGTTCGCGCGCCGACAGGCCCGCCTCGGGCCACACGACCTCGAAACGCTCGAGCCCGGCCCGCCGCGCCGCCGCCGCGACCGCGGCATCGAGTCCGCCGAGCTGATCGACGAGGCCGAGCTTGTCGGCCGCCTGGCCGGTCCATACGCGCCCCTGCGCGATGCGCTCGACGTCGGCGGTGCTCATGTCGCGCGCATGCGCGACGGTTTCGATGAAGCGCCGGTAGCCGTGCTCGATACCGAGCTGCAGCGCTTCGGCGGCGAGCGGCTCGAGCGGGCGGCGCGGGTCGAAAGCGCCGGCGAGCGGTCCGGTCGCGACCCCGTCGACGGTCACCCCCATGCGCGAGAGCGGCTCGGCGAACTCGGGGAACATCGCGAAGATGCCGATCGAGCCGGTCAGGGTCGCCGGATGCGCCCAAATCTCGTCCGCGCCGGCGGCGATCCAGTAACCGCCGGAGGCCGCCGTCGAGCTCATCGACGCGACCACCGGCTTGCCGGCCTTGCGGGTGAGCTCGAGCTCGCGCCGGATCAGCTCGGACGCCCAGGCGCTGCCGCCGGGGCTGTCGATGCGCAGCACCACCGCCTTGACGCGCGGATCGTCGCGCACCTGCCCGATCAGTCGCGCGAGCGTGTCGCCACCCACTGCGCCGGGCGTGCCGGAGCCGTCCAGGATGCTGCCCTGTGCCACCAGCACCGCCACCTGCGCCGCTGCGCTCGGCCGCTCGGCGCGGATCGTGGCGAGGTAGCGCGCGAGGCTGATGCCGCGAAAGTCCTCGCCGTCGTCGCTGACGCCGACGCGCTCCTTGAGCCAGGCGGTCCACTCGTCGCGCGTGCTGAAGCGATCGACCAGACCGGCATCGAGCGCCGCGCGCGCGCCGTTGCCGTCGCTGGCCGCCAGTGCGGCGCCGAAGTCGAGCACGTAGGCATCGAGCGCCTCGAGCGCGATGCCGCGGCTGGCGGCGACGTCCTCGCGGAACAGATTCCACAGGCCGGCCAGCAGGTCACGCGAGCTGTCGCGATCCTCGTCGGACATGTCGGCGCGGGTGAACGGCTCGCTGAAGGACTTGTACTCGCCGACGCGGAACACATGCACCTTCACGCCGAGCGCATCGAGCGCGTTCTTGAAGTAGGTCACGTAGCGCGCGAGTCCGCGCAGCAGCACGAAGCCGTCGTCGGACAGGTGCACCTCGTCGGCGGCGCTGGCGAGATAGTACTGCGGCTGCGTGAAGCGCTCGCCGCGGGCGAACACCGGCTTGCCGCTGGTCTTGAACGCCTCGATCGCGGCGCGCAGCTCGGCGAGCTTGGACAGGCCGCCTTGCGCGAAATCGTCGGTCTCGATGACGAGCGCACTGATGCGGGCGTCGTCGCGCGCAGCATTGATCGCCTCGAGCAGGTCGCGCAGGGGCGTCTGCCCGACGCCGACGCCGGCCGGGCGCAGCAGCGCGAACGGATCTTCGATGCGCGCCTGCTCGACCAGCACACCGGCCGGACGCACCACCAGCGCCGAATCTTGCGGCAGCGGCAGCGCCGGGCGCAGCAGCAGCGCGACCACCACGGCGACGATGAGCAGAAAGACGAGGTTGAAGAACGTGCGCCGCAGCACGTCCACCAGCACGAACAGAAAGCCGAACAGACGCCCGATGAAGCGGAACAAGCCCTTGATCATGATCACCATCCCCCGCCACCGGGTGGCTGCGCGCGGCCGCCCCCGGTGATCAATGCATGATGCGTCGTGCCGTGCGCGACGCGCTCAGCCGCGCCGCCGGAACACCAGATCCCACACGCCGTGGCCGAGCTTGAGCCCGCGGTTCTCGAACTTGGTCAGCGGACGATAGGACGGGCGCGGCGCGTAGTCGTCGGCGGTGTTCTCGAGCAGCGGCTCGCCCGACAACACCTCGAGCATCCACTGCGCATAGTCCTCCCAGTCGGTGGCGCAATGCAAGTAGCCGCCCGCTGCGAGCCGTCGCGCGAGCAGCGCGACGAAATCGGGCTGCACGATGCGCCGCTTGTGGTGGCGCTTCTTGTGCCACGGATCGGGAAAGAAGATATGCACGCCGGCAAGCCGGCCGGCGCCGATCATGTCGCGCATCACCTCGACCGCGTCGTGCTGAATGATGCGCAGGTTGCCCAGGCCATCCTCGGCGATGCGCTTGCACAAGTTGCCGACGCCGGGCCCGTGCACTTCGACGGCGAGAAAGTCGCACTCGGGCCGCTCCGCCGCGATGCGCGCGGTGGTCTCGCCCATGCCGAAGCCGATCTCGACGATCTTGGGCGCGGCACGCCCGAATACGGCCTCCAGATCGATCGGCGCCGCGCGGTAGGGAATACCGATCCTGGGCATCATCTCGTCGAGATGGCGCTGCTGCGCGGGCGACATGCGCCCCTGGCGCAGCACGAAGCTGCGGATGGACCGACTCGAGAAGCGCCCTTCGGCGTCGTGCGGGGCGTCATGGCGCGGACCGGGTGCTTCCGGCCCCCGCGGGTCGTGGGTTTCGCTCATGCGTAACGGGATGCGGGCGCGCCGTGGGCGCGCCGACGGGAGGACATGGGTTGCGGCGGGAGGGTCAGGAGCCGATCAGCCCGCCGGTCGGCGAGCTCGGATCGGCCGAGTAATGCTTGCGCGGCATGCGCCCGGCCAGGTGCGCCGCACGGCCGGCCTCGACCGCCAGCTTCATCGCGCCGGCCATCAGCACCGGCTTGCCGGCGAGCGCGATGGCAGTGTTCATCAGCACGCCGTCGCAGCCGAGCTCCATCGCGATCGCGGCGTCCGACGCCGTGCCGACGCCGGCATCGACCAGGACCGGCACGCGCGCCTGATCGATGATCAGGCGCAGATTCCACGGATTGAGGATGCCCATGCCGGAGCCGATCAGCGACGCGAGCGGCATCACCGCGACACAGCCGATGTCCTCCAGAATGCGTGCCTGGATCGGATCGTCCGAGCAGTACACCATCACGTCGAAGCCGTCGCGCACGAGCGTTTCGGCCGCCTTCAGCGTCTCGGGCATGTTCG
Organism: Rhodocyclaceae bacterium; assembly: GCA_035444405.1. GTDB lineage: Bacteria > Pseudomonadota > Gammaproteobacteria > Burkholderiales > Rhodocyclaceae > DAOMOP01. The sequence continues at coordinate 3,312 of DAOMOP010000173.1, read as the reverse complement.
GGAACAGCGTCTGCGGGTCACCGAGCACCTCGAGCTTGACCAGCGCGTGGCCGTCCAGCAGCTCGCGCGCCAGCCGCAGCGTGCGTACCGCCTCGTCGGCGGTATAGCAGCCGGCCGTGTTGGGCAGGATCGTGAACCGGTCGGGCGGCAGCACGTCGAGCAGATTCGGCTCGCCGGCGGTCTGGCCGATGTTGGTGCGACGGATCGCAACGGTGACGATCTCGGCGCCGCTGGCGTCGATCGCCTCGCGGGTTTCCGCGAAGTCCTTGTATTTTCCGGTGCCGACGAGCAGCCGCGAGCGGTACGCCTTGCCGGCAATGACCAGGGAGTCGTTCATGTCTGTCCTATGGGGTTCGGATTGATGCAGGGGCGAGCGGCGCGGACTCAGCCGCCGCCGACGGCAACGACGATCTCGAGCCGGTCGCCGTCGGCGAGCACGGCCTCGGCGTGCCGGCCTTTCGGCACGATCTCGCCGTTGCGCTCGACGGCGACGCGCTTGCCGGCAAGCGCGCGCGTCTCGAGCAGGGCGTGCACCGTGAGTCCTTCGGGTACGGATTCCCTCTGACCATTGATAACGACGTCAAGCATGCGTGTGCTTCGGAGTGTGTGACGGGAAAAAAAGTTTAGCACGGCCGCCGTACCGGGGCGCTGCCCGCCCGGCGCGGGGTCTCCCGCGCACGGCAGCGGGCGAGCAGGCGAACGAACGCGCTACGCGCTCCGGATAGCTACTACAATGAAGCAGGAAGGGCCAGGCGTCGCCCGTTGCGCTTCGAGCTCGCGCCTGGCCCGTCGTCGTCACGCACCGGCTCGGGCGACCCATGGCACGCAGAAAACCAAGCACGCTGAGCGACCTCGCCTTTGCGGCCTTCGTGGCCGCTTGCGCGCTGGCGGGAGGCGCGGCATTGCAGGCCGAAGGCGCCGCCGTGCCGCTGCTGCTCGCGATACTGACGGTGACACTGCTGGCACTCGGCGCCTGTTATGCAATGCTGCGCCGCGCCGACGTCGTATCGGCGGGCACCGCCTTGTCGGACCCGGCACCCGCAGGCCCCCTGCTCGATGCATTGCCGACCGGCGTGCTGCTGTTCGACGCCGAGGGCAGCCTGATGTACAGCAACAAGGCCTGGCGCGACTTCACCAGCGAGTATGGCGTCGTCGACGGGGCAGGCGATCCGCTCACGCACTACCGTCACTTCGCCGGAGCGTTTCGGGGAGCTTACGCGGGCGCGGACAGCGCGGACACGCTCACCGAGGGCATGCGGCGCGTGCTGGCCGGCGAAGCCCCCGGATTCGATGGCGAATTCGCTCTGCAGGTCGGCGCCCAAACGCGCTGGCTGCGTGTCACGGTGCGCCCGTTCGGCGACGGCGCCGGGCGCGCCATCGCGGTGATGCCGCTCGACGTGACCGAGCACCACCTCGCCGAGGAGCGGCGCGACCTGCTCGGTGCCGCGCTCAATGCGTCGGCCCACGCCGTCGTCATCACCGATGCCCGTGCCGTGATCGAGTGGGCCAACCCCGCCTTTGCGACGCTCGCCGGACGCAGTCCGGACGAGACGATCGGGTGCACGCCGGCCGAACTGTTGCGCAACAGCCGCGACGACACCTCCGTTCAGCCGGTCGGCGGGGACAGCATCGCCCGCGGCGAAACAGCCGGTCCCGAGCAGGCCGTGCCGCAGCCCCCGGAGGGGGTGGGGGCCGACGACGCGCTGTCGATCACGCCGGTGCGCGACCGCCACGGCGTGCTGCGCCACTTCGTCGCGATCCGCGAGGACGCCGGCGCGCGCAAGCGCAATGAACGCGAGCCTCCGCGGCAGGCAAGCCTGGACGCACTGACCGGGGTGCGCAATCGCCGCGCCTTCCTCGACGAGGCGACGCTCGAGCGCGCGCGGGTGCGCCGTTACGGCAGACGCTCCGCTCTGCTGGTGCTCGACGTCGATCATTTCGCCCACATCAACGAGGCACACGGCCGCGCCGTCGGCGACGCCGTGCTCAAGCACTTCGCCCGACTGATCTCGACGCGCATCCGCCAGACCGACATCATCGGCCGGCTCGACGGCGAAGAATTCGGACTGCTGCTGACCGAAACCGACCTGGAGGGCGCGATGGAACTCGGCGAGCGCCTGCGCCGCAAGGTCAACGCGTCGGTGATCCGCCGCGCCACGGTCGAGATCCGCCTGACCGTCAGCATCGGCATCGCCGGCTTCAAGCGCGAGGATCCGAACGTCGACGCCGTGCTCGCGCGCGCCGCCAACGCTCTGCGGCTCGCCAAGAGCGGCGGACGCAACCGCGTCGAGTGTGCCCAGGCCGAGTAGCCCTGACGGCGCACCGGCAGCCGGCGACATTCCCACCGACATTCCAATTGCACCACGGCGCGCCGATCATTAGAATGGCAGGCCTTGCGCAATCGGCGGGCAAGATCTTTCGCGGGTGTAGTTCAATGGCAGAACGGCAGCTTCCCAAGCGTGCGACTCGCGCCGAGTCGAAGGCTAGCTGTAGCCTCTGTGCCACGCGACCCCATTGCGGGGTCACCACCATCGCGGTGGGTGTACAGGAACTCAGCCTTTAAAGAAGTGCCGTAAGGCACGAAACGGCGAAGGCCGTATAAGTAATGGTTCTGCCCCTCGAAAGGGGGTGATAGAACCCGGGGTTCAGCCCCCGGTAGTCTAGGAGCGGTGCGCCACTGGTAACGGTGAGGTACTGAGCGCTCTGACAATGTAGCCACCTTACGGGGTACGTCATGCCCCGTGAGGGGTCTGGCGTGATTTCGGGAGTTGCACCCGGATGAGGCGCTAGGCTGGATTGGATGGTCAACGTAAGTGAACTGCTGTTAAACGTCGTCAAGCTGACTGAGCCAAAGGCAACTTGCAGTATCGGGCTCTGCCAAAATGGCATGTGATCGGTTATCCGCTTGCTTGGTGCGGGTACGCTGACATAGCATCACCGGCGGAAAAGCAGGACCTTCCCAATTCTGTTACTTGTACGGAACGAGGTAAGCCCAACGCGGCGTCTGGCCGGTCAAGCCAGACAAGGGCGGTCGTAAGGCCAACTGGTGTCGCAGTGGGTAAAGGATGATGGAAAAAGCGAACGCCTTGCTGTAATGGCGGGGATAGGGGATGAAACGATCGCCCCGACGCGAAAGCGTGCAGACTTCCATCTGGTGACCTATCGCACGATAGGTCTGTAAAATCGCACCCGACGGGGATGATGTACTATCCCCGTCCGGGGACAAGTGCGTCTATCCCTCTAGGGACAGAGCGGGCGTCGTATAACGGCTATTACCTCAGCTTCCCAAGCTGATGACGAGGGTTCGACTCC
>DAOMOP010000172.1:0-8617 GCA_035444405.1 Rhodocyclaceae bacterium | reverse complement strand
TGTTGGTCGACAGCTGGAAGCGCACGAACTTGACGATGTTCTCGTAGATGGTGCGCCCTTCCTGCACCGCGCGCACGATGGAGGCGAAGTTGTCGTCGGTGAGCACCAGCGTCGCCGCCTCCTTGGTCACCTCGGTACCGGTGACGCCCATGGCCACGCCGATGTCGGCGTTCTTGAGCGCGGGCGCATCGTTCACGCCGTCGCCGGTCATCGCCACCACGTGGCCGCGCCGCTTGAGCGCCTCGACGATGCGCAGCTTGTGTTCCGGCGCCACCCGTGCGAACACCGCGCTGCGCTCGACCAGGTCAGCGGTGGCGTCCAAGTCGAGACCGTCCAGCTCGCGGCCTTCGTGCACCTCGCCGGCCAGCCCGAGCTCGCGGGCGATCGCGGCCGCCGTGACGGGATGGTCGCCGGTGATCATCTTCACCTTTATGCCGGCATCGCGGCACAGCGCGATCGACTCGCGCGCCTCGGGACGCGGCGGGTCGATGATGCCGACCAGCCCGCACAGGGTCAGCTCGCTCACCCACGCCGCCAGGTCGCCGGCCGGATCGAAGTCCCTGGCCGGGATGCGCCGCCCGGCCAGGGCCAGCACGCGCATGGCCTTGTCGGCCATGTCGCGGTTCTGCGCCGACAGCCGCGCACGGGCGCCGTCGTCGAGAGCGAGCTCGCCGTCCTCGCCGAGGATCCGCGTGGCACGCCCGATCAGCACGTCGGGCGCACCCTTGACCCATACCTGCACCGCCTCGCCGTCATGATGGAAGGTGGCCATGAACTTCTGCGCCGAGTCGAACGGCACCTCGGCGATGCGCGGCGAGCGCTCGGCCTGACGCACAGGATCGACACCACCCTTGATCGCGAGCGCGAGCAGCGCGCCTTCGGTCGGGTCGCCGATGAGCTGTCCGTCGCGCAGCCGCGCATCGGCGCACAAGGCCGCGGGCAGCAGCACCGGCAAGAGCGCGGTCGCATCGCCGCCTCGCGCAGCGACGATCCGCCCAGCGGGCCCATAGCCCTCGCCCTCGACGGCAAGGCGCTGCCCGCGGCTGAACAGCGCGCGCGCGGTCATCTGGTTGAGCGTCAGCGTGCCGGTCTTGTCCGAGCAGATGACCGTGGTGCAGCCCAGCGTCTCGACGGCCGCCAGCTTCTTGACGATGACATGGCGCCTGGCCATGCGGTGCATGCCCAGCGCCAGCGTGACGGTGACCACCGCCGGCAGTCCTTCCGGGATGGCGGCGACCGCCAGCGCGATGGCCGTCATCGCCGTGGTCACCAGGTCGTCGCCGCGCATCAGCCCGGCGACGAACATCAGCCCGACGACCACGCTCGCGATCAGCGCCAGGCGCTTGCCCAGCGCGTCGAGCTGGACCTGCAGCGGTGTCGGTGACTCGGGCGTCTCGGCCAGCAGGCCGGCCAGCCGCCCCATCTCGGTGTGCATGCCGGTGGCGGTGACCACGGCCTCGATGCGGCCGCGGGTCACCACGGTATTCATGAACACCATGCCGATGCGCTCGGCCAGCGGTGCCTGCTCCGCGACCGCCTCGGCCGCCTTGCCCACCGCGTGCGACTCGCCGGTCAGCGCCGCCTCGGCGACTTCGGCGCCGTGGGCCTGGACGATCCGCGCATCCGCCGGGATGCGATCGCCGGCCTCGAGCAGCAGGATGTCGCCTGGCACGAGCTCATCGGCCGCAACCTCGCGCGCCTGCCCATCCCGGCGCACGCGCGCAGTGGGCGCAAGCATGTTGCGCAGCGCAGCCAGCGCGTTTTCCGCGCGATGCTCCTGGTAGAAGCCCAGCGCCGCGTTGAGCAACACGACGACGGCGATCACGACCGCGTCCTTGATGTCGCCGATCAGCCCGGCAAGAAGCGCGGCGCACAACAGGATGCCGATCAGCACGCTCCTGAACTGATCGAGAAACTTGAGCCACACCGGGCGCGGCGCCTTCTCGGCCAGCCGATTCGGGCCATGGCGCTGCAGACGGGCGCCGGCCTCCGCGTCCGCGAGCCCCCGAGCGGGATCGACGTCGAGGGCCGTGCAGACAGCATCGGCACCGCGGGCATGCCAGGCCGTTGCACCGTGACTCGTGCTCATGGGGGGTTCCTGATGTCGAGGGCGTGTCGGACGGTCGAGCTGCGATGCTACCCGTCCGCCCGATACCGGGAAATCCCCACAGGGTCGGCGCATGCCGCGACGCTGCGCCACGCAGCGCATCGTGCTCATGACCGTGCGGTTCCCAATAGACGGTGAGGTGGTCGATCCCCGAGGCGGCGATCACCTCCGGCGGCATGCGGGCGACCACGCCCGGCACCGGCGGCCAGGCCATCTACACGTCGCGTGGCGCATTGTCGACCAGCGCGAGCGGAATGGTCGCTCCGTATTCGACGACCCGGCCGGCGCCGTCGACGAAGGCCCAGGTGCAGATCCTGGCGCCGTGCATGTCGGCACACTCGCCCTCGACCATCCGCGGCGATGACGCCACCCCGACACAGCCGGCCAGGACCACGGCCGCCAGCATCGACGGCGCCGCGCAAGCTGCTCTTGTCATCGCGCCTCTCCTCACAAGTGGGCAGCCGCTTGTGTCGGATCGAGCGCAATGGCGGCGTCGCTGATTCAACTTAGGCGATTGCCCGAACGAGTCAAGCGCAGGCTTCCGCATAGGCGCAGTCAAGTCCGGGGCGGTTGGCACGAGCGCGTGCGTCCCGGCCAGGCTGACAGCGCGCACCGATTGCGGCATGATGCCCGGCGGCAGGCCACTCGACGCCCCATCTGCGTACGTCTCCATCATGGAAATCCTCATCCTCGCTGCACTGATCCTGCTCAACGGCGTCTTCGCGATGTCCGAGATAGCCCTCGTCACGGCGCGCCGCGCGCGGCTCGCCCGACTTGCCGAGGACGGCGACGCAGCGGCCGCGGTCGCGATCCGGCTCGGCGAGGATCCCAACCGTTTCCTGTCGACGGTGCAGATCGGCATCACCTCGATCGGCATCCTCAACGGCATCTTCGGCGAGGCCGCGCTGGCCGAGCCGCTGGCCGACTGGATGCAATCGCTCGGCGCCGCCGAACGCGCGAGCGACATCGGCGCCACGGTGCTGGTCGTGGTCGTGATCACCTACCTGTCGATCGTGGTCGGCGAACTGGTGCCCAAGCGGCTGGGCCAGATCGATCCGGAGGGCATCGCGCGACGGGTGGCCCGGCCGATGAACATGCTGGCGATCGTCTCACGCCCGTTCGTGCACCTGCTGTCCGCCTCGACCGTCATGCTGCTGCGCCTCATCGGCCAGCGCGAGACCCGGGGCCCCACCGTCACCGAAGAGGAGATCCACGCGCTGCTGGACGAGGGCTCGGAGGCCGGGATCATCGAGAAGAGCGAGCACGAAATGGTACGCAACGTGTTCCGCCTCGACGACCGGCTGATCGGCTCGCTGATGGTGCCGCGTTCGGACATCGTCTGGCTGGACGTTTGCCGCCCGCTCGACGAGAACCTCGCGCTGGTGGCACAGAGCGCCCACTCGCGCTTTCCCGTGTGCCGGGGCGGCCCGGATGACATCCTCGGCGTGATCGGCACCAAGCAGCTCTTCAACCAGTCGGTCCGCGGCCGGCCGGTGAGCCTCGAGCAGGATCTGCAGCCGCCGGTCTACGTGCCCGAATCGCTGACGGGCATGGAACTGCTCGACCAGTTCCGTGCAACGGACACCCACATGGTGTTCGTCATCGACGAATACGGCGAGATCCAGGGCATGGTCACGCTGCACGACCTGATCGAGTCCGTCACCGGCGAGTTCGTGCCGCAGAACATGGACGACGTCTGGGCGGTTCAGCGGGAGGACGGCTCCTGGCTGCTCGACGGCCTGATCCCGATCGTCGAGATGAAGGACAGGCTGGACTTCAAGACCGTGCCCGAAGAGGACAAGGGCCGCTACCACACCTTGTCCGGCATGATGATGTGGCTGCTCGGCCGCCTGCCGGCCACCGGCGACGTCGCGACCTGGGAGGGCTGGCGCCTCGAGGTGGTCGACCTCGACGGCAAGCGCATCGACAAGGTGCTCGCCACGCGGCTGCCGCAGGCCGAGGGCAGCACCCCGGCCGCCAGTACCCCGCCGGAATCGGCAAGCGACTGATTATCGGCCGCCGCCGTTTCGGTCGGCGAGCGGCCGGCCCGAGAGGTCGGCACGGCCTCGCTCGCGTGTCCCGGCGCCCACCTGCCGCATCGCGGTCGGACCGCCGCGACGGGCACCGAGTCCATCGGCGTGCGCCCCTATCCGCCCGGCCGCCGCTCGGCCCACCGCGCCGGCGTATCGCGCTCGAACCGGTAGAACAGGTTCGGTTCGGACAGCACGTAGATCGCGCCGTCAGGCCCGACGGCAATGCCCTCGGCCTGCGGCACGGTGCGCGCCAGGCCGTGCCAGCCGCGCCACAGCGGCAGCATGCTGACCGGTGTCCCGTCGGCGGTGTATTCGACGATGACCGCCGACTCGTCGCTCAAGAGCAGCATGTTGCCGGTGGGCTCGTGCAGGGTCAGCGACGACAGGTCGGTCATGAACAGGGTCGAGGCCCACGGCGACTTCCAGTCGCCGATCTGCAGATCGAGGGCCGTCCCGTCGAGCAGTTCGGGCAGGCCGGAGATCACGAAGATGCGCAGCGGCGCCTTTTCCTTGACCACGAAGAGGCGCTTGCCGGCGTCGTCCCACGACACGCCTTCGAAGCCGAGATTCCTGGCCATGTCGATGCGCAGCCCGAGCCGCGGCGCACCGCTCACGTCGACGCGCTGCGTGCCGTCGTCGATGCGCACCCGGTAGAGCTGTTGATCGCGCTCATCGGCAATCACGAAGACGTCGCCGCGCACGTGCGTGATGCCCTCGGGGTCGCCGACACCGACGATCGGGATCCGGCGCAGCACGCGACCGTCGGTCGTGAGCTCGACGACCTGCGGCGGCGCGTTGATCACCGTAAACAGCGTGCCGGTCGCGACACTGAAGGTCAGGCCCGACGCATTGCGCGTCACACCCTCGAGCGGATGCGCGTCGATCGCAACCCGATAGGCCGGAAGCCAGACGCCCGCCTCGCGCCATTCGTCCGCGCGCCACTTCATGCTCGCCCAGTGATAGCCCAGCGCCGGCAGCTTGAACTGCCAGGCCGCCACGACCGCGACGGCGAGCGCCGCCGCGACCAGCCACCACCGCATTGCTCGAAACATCGCACGCTCCCGCAAAGAGCCGCGGATTATGCCACCGACCGTCCGCTCGAAGCGCCGGGCGGGCGACCGGCCGGGCTCACACGACGCCGCGCGGCCGGCGTTCGCCGCCGACCATCGCGGGCCGGGGACGATTGCCCGCACGGCACGCCGCGCTCCGCAACAACCGGAGATCGAAAAGCCTTCAAATATCGCTTGACGCCATCGTGCCGCAGCATAGAATGCCCGGCAACAAGGGGAGTAGCTTTTCACGTTGCAGCATCGTCATCACGGCAAGCCCGTCCGCGGACGCGCTCCCGGTGCTGCAGGCAACGATTCCGTTGCAAGCGAGACCTTGCCCAAGGGCAAGGTCCATGCACAGCACGTCGCAGCAAGGCCTGTGTCCTTCGGGAACAGGCCTTTTTTGTCGTCCGTGCGGAGCGCAACGTGGAATCGATCGGTACGTGGTGGATGTGGTCGGCCTTTTCGGCCGTCGTGGTGGCGATGCTGGTCATCGACCTGCTCGTGTTCAAGGGCGGGCACCAGCACCGCGTGTCGCTGAAGGAGGCGGCCGGCTGGTCGGTCGCGTGGGTGTCGGTGGCGGCGCTGTTCGCCGGCGGCCTGTGGTGGCATCTCGACGGCGCGCTCGGTCGCGCGGTCGCGAACGAGCAGACGCTCGCCTTCCTGACCGGTTATCTGGTCGAGAAATCGCTCGCGGTCGACAACGTCTTCGTCTGGATGATGATCTTCAGCTACTTCGCCGTGCCGCTGGAACTGCAACGGCGCGTGCTGCTGTACGGCATCATCGGCGCGATCGTGCTGCGCACCGTGATGGTTCTCACCGGCAGCTGGCTGATCACCGAATTCCACTGGCTGCTGTACGTGTTCGGCGCGTTCCTGGTCGTCACCGGCGTCAAGATGGCGTGGTTCGCCGAGCACACGCCGGATCTCGCGAAGAACCCGGTCGTGCGCTGGATCCGCAACCACTACCCGGTCAGCGAGCGGCTCGAAGGCGAGCGCTTCTTCGTCGTGCGCGACGGCGTGCGCATGGCCACGCCGCTGCTGCTCGCGCTCGTGCTGGTCGAGATCTCGGACGTGATCTTCGCCGTCGACAGCATTCCCGCCATCTTCGCGATCACGACCGATCCGTTCATCGTGCTCACGTCGAACCTGTTCGCGATCCTCGGCCTGCGGGCGATGTACTTCCTGCTGGCCGACCTGGGCGACCGCTTCGCGCTGCTCAAGTACGGTCTCGCCGCGATCCTGGTGTTCATCGGCACGAAGATGCTGATCGCCGACTGGTTCAAGATTCCGGTGCTGGTCTCGCTCGCGGTCGTCGCGGCCATCCTCGCCGCGGCGGTGCTCGCCAGCCGGCGGTACTCGGCCAGACAGCAGGCGGCCGCCCAATGACGGCCCGCGCCGGCGCACGCAATACCCGGCGCTGGCCGCGAGGCCAGCCCGCAGCGGCGCACGGCGGCTCGTCGCGCGCCGCTGCCGGCATCACGACATCTGCGACTGCAGGTAATTCTGCAGGCCGACCTTGTCGATCAGCTCGATCTGGGTCTCCAGGTAGTCGATGTGTTCCTCGGTGTCCTCGAGAATGTCCTCGAAGATTTCGCGCGAGACGTAGTCCTTGCACGACTCGCAGTAGCCGATCGCCTCGATCAGATGCGTACGGGCGGCGGTCTCGAGCGTCAGATCGTTCTTCAGGCACTCCGGCACGTCCTCGCCGATCAGCAGCTTGTCCAGATTCTGCAGATTCGGGAGGCCTTCGAGAAACAGCACGCGCTCGATCAGCTTGTCGGCGTGCTTCATCTCGTCGATCGACTCCTTGTACTCGTGCTCGCCGATCTCCTCCAGCCCCCAGTTCTTGTACATGCGGGCGTGCAGGAAATACTGGTTGATCGCCGTCAGTTCGATCGTCAATTGTCTGTTGAGGTATTGGATTGCCTTCTTGTCACCTTGCATCTTCTTCTCCTTGCGGCCAGCGGGCGCCCGGACATGTTCGACGCCCTCAATCCAGTCTTCACTATAGGCGAATGACTTCGCCACCCTGAGAACGCTTCGCGTTCCGCAATTTTCTGCGCCTCCCGATCGCAACCCGCATTTGCATACGGCGCCACCGTTGCCTATGGTTGATTCATGCGACCATGGTTCGCTGCGGAGCGGCTGTGGCATGATGCAGCGCGGAAAACTCGTATAAGATGGCAAATCTGAAAAAGGCAACCCCGCAGCGAAAGCGCGGGGGCGCAAAGTCACCTGCCTAACGGGCCCACGGGCCCCATGGCCGAGGGGCCGCCAGTCGCCGCACGCCGCCATCGGCGGGTGCCTTCGATGTGCCTGTCTGGTGCTCCCTCCGCCGCAATCGGACGGGAGCATGACATGGACGAGCACACACCGGCACCACGCCTGTCCGACGCCGCCCTGCCGGGTACCGGTCGCACGCGGGGCATTGCGCACACACGCGCGGCAAAGCCCTTGGGCCGGCCGGCGTTTATGCCGATCGACATCGTGTGTTCGATGCTCGTGCGAAGGCCCCGTCCGTGAGACTCGTCCCGTTGTCGGGGAGCGACGTCTGCGCGGGACGCGCGCTGCGCTTCGACGTCTACAGTGCCGAGGGCAAGCTGCTGCTCGCCCGCGGACAGCGCGTCCCGAGCGCGGCCTTGGCGCAGCGCCTGATCGAGACCGCGTTCCGCCGCATCGAGGGCGAGCCGAGTGCGGGCATGTCCGCGTTCCGTCGCATGGACGGCATCGCGGCGCGGCTCGCGCGGCTTCTCGCCGAGTTCGGCGCCCCGTCCTCGCGCGAGTTCTGGGTGAGACGCGTAGACAACCTCGTGCGTGACATGCTCGATGCGGCCGACGACGACCCCGACGCCGCCTTTGCAATGCCCCACCTGAACACGCACTACAACTACGACGTGCTGCACCACCTGATGGCGGCGCTGGTCGCGGCGCGGCTCGCGCACGCGGTCGGACTCGACGCGGCCGCACGGCATTCGCTCGCCTGCGCCGGCATCACGCACGATGTGGCGATGCTCGCGCACCGCAGCGCCTTCGACAGCGTCGAGATGCTGTCCGAAGCGCAGCGCGAGGCCGTGCTGCACCACCCCGAGGCCGGGCGTGAGCTCTTGAGCGAACTCGGTGTCACCGACGCCCTCTGGCTCGATGCCGTGGCCAGACATCACGAATATCTCGACGGCAGCGGCTACCCGAGCGGCTCGCGCGGCGATGCGCAGCCGCTCGGTGGTCGCATCCTCGCGCTCGCCGATGCCTTGTCGGCGATGCTGCGGATGCGCCCTTATCGCGAACGGCGCCTGGCCGCCGACGCGGTGGCCGAGCTCTATGCCGACGCCGACGGCCGCTACGACCCGGCGCTCGTCGCCGCGCTGAAGCAGGCGCTCGGCGATCACCCGCCGGGCAGTGTGGTGCGCCTCGAAAGCCGCGAGATC
>DAOMOP010000171.1:0-8645 GCA_035444405.1 Rhodocyclaceae bacterium | reverse complement strand
ATGACTGCAGGCAGCAGCAAAGCCAACGCAACGCCGCCGGACGCCGCCACCAGCCCGACCACGGCCAGCGCCGGGATCAACACCAGCGCGATCACGCCGCCGAGGCTGTGGCCCACGAGGTGCACGCGCGTGCCCGCCACGCCGGCGACGAAGGCCGCCAGCGCGCGCGCGTTGGCCGCGAGCGTGCCGCGCATCGACGGGTACGAGAACGCATGCACGGCAAAGCCGCGTCGGGCCAGGCGTCGGCGCTGCAGCGCGAAGACGATGCCGCGCATCCACAGCCCGTGGACCAGCACGACCGCCTCGAGCCGTCCGTGCATGCTCAGCCGCGCCGCCTCCGGTGTTGCGGCAGTGGGCCGCCGTGATGCGCGCGCAACGCGTTGCGGGCGGTCAGCGCGCCGGCGACAATTCGGCGTACATTGCCTTGTTGTCGCCCAGACGCATGAAGCCGCGCACGATGCGGTAGATCACCCAGATCGCGGTGAGCGCGAGGATGGGCCAGCCGATCATGAGCGGCGTCGTGACCGTGCCGATCACCGATCCTGCCAGGCCGATCCAGAACGTGCGGATCTGCCAGCGGAAGTGGCTCTCGAGAAATGTGCCGGCGAGGTCGCCGATCTTCACGTAGTTGATGATGATCGCGATGAGCGCGGTGATGCCGACGAAGAACGACGAAGCATATAGCCCGTAAATCACCGCAGTGAGGGTCTTGCCCGATTTCAGCGATTCCGCGAGTGGCTCGTCGTACATGTTTGACGCTCCTCCATGTGGCTTAGGCAGATTATGCCGCATTCACGCGTCTGCGCACGTGCACCGCCGCCCCGGTGCGTGACCGGGACGGATCGGTCCGGCGGCGCGAGCGTGTGGACCTAGGGTGACGGCTCGTCCGGAGCGATTCGCTCGGTCGCCTGCGCGTGCGCGTTGCCGCGCAGCCAGGTCAGTGCGGTGCTCATGTTCTCGGAGTCGAAATGTCTGATCTCGGCTGCCACGAAATGCTCGGCAAAGCGCGGCAGGATCGACAGTTCCGCACCGTCGGAGACGATCGCGACACGGGCGACGTGGCGATGGTGATCGTGCACGAACTTCAGGTGCGCCAGCATCGCCCCGCTGCTCTGCCAGCCCGGGAACTCGCGCGCGCAAATCATTACGCCCTTCAGGTTTCCGCGCATCCGCAGATGCGCGTCGACCTCGCGCCGGAGCCGTTCGAAGTCGTCCGCCTGCAGTGCATTGACCAGCTTGACGACGAGAATGCCTTCCTCCGGGATGAGCTCGTGTTTGATCATCTTGATGGTTGGTCTGCCGGCTGAGCCCTTTGGTTCGTCGCCGCGCTCGGTCCGGGGAGGGGCGGGGGCAGGCGCAGCGGAACGGGCACGCCGCACTTGCCGCCCCGACGCAGCCTCGGGCGCCGGATGCGGCGTGCTGCCGCCTTCGTCGTGCGTCTCGCGGCCGCTGTCGGCTTGCGTGCGATCGCGCCGCCCGCTCAGCGCAGGCTGGTCGGATGGTGGCGTTTCAGGATCGCGCTGATCTCGGGCTCGATCGTGTCCGGAATGATGACCTTGACGAACTTGTTCTCCTTGTCGCTGAAGATCTTCTCGCGTTCGAGCCCGTCGTTGATCAGGTCGTCCACGACGTTGATCAGCGCCGTCGGGTCATCGTAGGTTGCCGTGAGGGTCTTGGTCATCTGCGCGTCCTCCTGCGAGGCCGGATATGTCACCGGCGCCGTGATACCTCACGTTTCATGATAGGTCAGGGGGGGCGCTTTGCAACCAGAGGCCGGCGGCAGCGGCCGGGCGGCCGAGTGCGCCTGCCGGCACCGCATCGACGGCGCGCGCGCAGTGTCGTCAGCCGCCGCGCTTGAGTGCGGCAATGCGCTCCTCGAGTGGCGGATGGGTCATGAACAGCCGCTTGATTCCGTGGCCGATGTGGCCCGAGATGCCGAACGCGGCCATCTGGTCGGGCAGCGGCTCGGCCCGCGTGCCGGCCAGCCGCTCGAGGGCGGCGATCATCTTCTGACGCCCGGCGAGCTGTGCACCGCCGGCGTCGGCGCGGAATTCGCGCTGGCGCGAGAACCACATCACGATCACGCTGGCGAGAATGCCGAGCACCAGCTGCGCAACGATGGTCGTGACCCAGAACGCCGGCCCGTGGCCGCGTTCGGTCTTGAATACGACCCGATCGACGAGGTGGCCGATCACGCGCGAGAGGAAGATCACGAAGGTGTTGACGACGCCCTGGATCAGCGCCAGCGTCACCATGTCGCCGTTGGCGACGTGCGAGACTTCATGCCCGAGCACCGCCTCGGCCTCGTCGCGGGTCATGTTCTGCAGCAGTCCGGTGCTGACCGCCACCAGGGCATTGTTGCGGTTCATGCCGGTGGCGAAGGCGTTGACGTCGGGTGCGTCGTAGATCGCGACCTCGGGCATGCCGATGCCGGCCTGCTGCGCCTGGCGACGCACCGTATCGACCAGCCATGCCTCGGTCCGGTCGGCAGGCTGCTTGATCACCCGCGCGCCGGTCAGGTGCCTGGCGGTCCATTTGGACATCGCCAGCGAGATCAGCGAACCGCCGAAGCCGAGCACTGCCGCGAACACGAGCAGCGCGTTGAGGTCCAGCGCGGCGCCCTGTTCGTCGAGGATGCGTTCGACACCCAGCACGCGCAGCGCGACGCTGAGCACGAGCAGAATGGCGACGTTGGTGAGAACGAACAGCGCGATGCGTTTCATGGCGGGCCTCGCCGGAGATCGTCGGACAGCCATTTGAATCGGCGTCCGCGCAGAAATTCCCGGTTCTGGCCGCCTGCCGGTGCCGCGGCACCGGCACGCTTCGATGCGGGATGGGGCGCCGATCAGCCGCACACGGCAGCGAGCATCTCCTGGCGGCCGGCCCGCACCGTCGCGAGCAGCTCGCCGAGCCGCTGTTCGTCGATGCCGGTCGCCCCGATCCCGGCAAGGCCCGGGCGGCTCATCCCGAGCAGGTTGTCGAACGGGTTCGGCACGTCACTCGCGGTCGACGCGACGAATACCGTGTCGGCGAGATCGGCCGGCGGCCACGAGCCACCATAGGGGTTTTCGGCGTCGAATGCGTCGAGCACGCTCGCCGGCAGGTCGAAGACCTCGAGCACCGCGCGGCCCACCGGCTCGTTCCAGAGGCCGACGAACTCGGCGAAACGGTCGATGTTCGACTCCATCGCCGGATAATCGGTCGCCCGCGCGAGCAGGAAGAACTGGCCGATGTCGATCATCATGCCGGCGAACATCGCCGTGTCGGGCGGCGCCGAGGCGACTTCGCGCGCGATCGCGTGCGACCAGCAGGCGACGTCGACCGAGTGCATCCACAGGCCCGAGGCGACCAGACGCATGTTGTGCGAGCGGTGATCCTGCGCGAGCTGCTCGGCCGACACCGCGAAGGCGAGACAGCGCAGCGAGGCGAGCCCGATGCGGCGCACCGCGTCGACGACGCTGGTGATCTGCGGCCCGTACGGATTCATCATTACCGCGTTGGCCATGCGCACCGCCTTGGCGCTCAGCACCGGCTCGGCACGGACGACGCGGGCGATGTCGTCGAGCGACGATTCGGGGTCGTCGGCCAGACGCTTGATGCGCATCGAGACGTCGAGCGAGGTCGGAAAATTGAGCCGCCCCTCGAGCAGCTCGTGCTCGATCCGTTCGCTGAATGCCGCCAGCTGTGAGTCGAAATCGTGCATCACATCCCCCTTTCTTGGCTACCTCTTCGTTCGCGGCCGGCCGTGGCCACCGCTGCGTGTTTCGTTCCGGCCGACCGGTCAGGCGGCCTGTTGCAGTATCGCCGTTCCGTTTTCGAGTCGTTCGACCTGCGCGAGCGTGGCCACCGGCACGCCGAGCCGCTCCATCGCCGCGCGGCCGTTCTTGAAGCGTTTCTCGACGATGAAACCGGCCCCGAGCACCTCGGCGCCGGCCTCGCGCACCATCTCGACCAGCGCGGCCGCGGTGCGGCCGTTGGACAGGAAGTCGTCCACGAGCACCACGCGGGCATCGGCGGGCAGATAGCGCTGCGAGACGACCAGGCGCGTGTCGCCGCCCTTGGTCGGCGACGGGATGATGCGTGAGAGCGCTGGCGGCTCGACCTGCGGCGAGTACTTCTTCGCGTAGACCATCGGCACGTTCAGCGTCTGCGCGACGACCAGCCCTGGCGCGATGCCGCTCGCCTCGGCCGTCAGCACCAGCGTCGGGTGAAAGGCCGACAGCCGGCGCGCGAGCTCGCGCCCGAGCTCGACGATGAAGGCCGGCTCGATGCGGTGATTCAGGAAGTGGTCGATCCTGAGGATCTGATCGTCGATGACCGTCGCTTCGCTTTCGATGCGGCGTACGAGCGGAACATAGGCAGTGTCGAGGTCGGAGAGGGGCGGCATCGGGTTCGGTCGGGGGTGACACCGCCGGACGAAGGCGGTTCGGTGGAAACAAGGGTTGGATTGTAGACCACCGGCGCGACAGCCGGCACCGTGATCGCGCGGCCGAACGGCCCGATGTCTCCAGCGCGACTGGCGTCAGGCCGGGCGCGCGGATTGCTCGGCAGGCGTGCCGGCGTCCTGCGGTGTCGCGCTGAGGTCAAGGCCCTTCGAATATCGAGCCCGCCCGCGCCCGATCGGGATGCGACTGCTCCGGCGCGACCGCGAGCCGCCTGCCTTTAGCGCGGCGGCGCGGGCTCGTGATTGGGCAATGTCGTGGCGGTTCTGGCCTTTGCCGGTTTTTATTGACATAGATCAAAAAACGTGATTGCCCCGGGAGTAGCATCGATTGGGCAAACCGAGTGTCTGTGCGGGGAGCGCCCGATCAATCGGTCCTTGCGGGTGCGGGAAGCCTTGGTAGGCGTAGGCGTATGCGTAGGCGTTTGGGCGACGGGGGGCCGGATTTCTGTCAGTCCGTGGAGGCGCCTAGAACAACCAAGTGGAGGCGAATCATGATGCGCACATTGGCAGGCAAGGTTTCCGTTGCGGCGGCGATTACCGCCTTGGCATCGGCGATTTCGGCACCCGCGGTGTCCGCACCGCCCTCGGACTGGTCCGGGATTCCAAGCCACACGGTCAAGCTGTTCTATCCCGGGCAGGCCAGTCACGAGTGGGTGAAAAGCCCGGAGCACAAGCGCGCCGACGGCAAGGTCAAGGCGGGCGACTCCTGTCTGTCGTGCCACGAAGGCGAAGAGGCCGAGATCGGCGACCTGATCGTCAAGGGAGGGCGGCTCGAGCCGACGCCGATCGAGGGCAAGCTCGGCGCGATCGATCTCGACGTCCAGGCCGCCCATGACGACGAAAACCTTTACCTGCGCTTCCAGTGGAAGACGCAGATGGCCCGGCCCGGACAGATGCACGACTACATGATGTACGACGGCGAGAAATGGTCGTTCATCGGGGGACCGCGATCGAGTGACAAGGTACGCAGCGGCGCCCAGCCGCCCCTGTACGAGGATCGCCTGGCGATCATGATCGACGACGGCAAGATTCCGCTGTTCCAGAACCAGGGCTGCTGGCTGACCTGCCATCGCGGCATGCGCGACATGCCCGACCAGGCCGTCGGGGAGCAGGTCAGCGGGCATGCACTGCTCGGGCAGGTGCTCAAGCAGAACGACGTGCGCAAGTATCTGGCCAACACCCGCAGCGACGAGATGGCGAGCTGGGACAAGACCCGCACGCAGGAGGAGATCGCCGCGCTCAAGGCGGCCGGCGAGTTCGTGGATCTGATGCAGTGGCGCGCGCACCGCAGCAACCCCGTGGGCATGGCCGATGACGGTTACGTGCTCGAATACCGGCTGTCCGATGCCGGCAAGGGACCGTTCGGCTGGAACGTCGATCGATCGACGATGACGCCCAGATTCATGTTCGATGCCGCCAAGGTCGGCGTGAAGGCGATCACGATGGACGACATCGGCGACGCTGCGAAACCGTATGCGCTGGTCCGCGAAGAAAATGCCGTCGCCTATGCTCCCGATGCCGGATGGGCCAAGGGCGACATTCTGCCCGGGCGGCTGCTCTCCCGCGCCGATGCCGACGGGTCGGCGGCCGACAACGCCGGCATCAACGGCAGCTGGCACGACGGCGTGTGGACCGTCGAATGGACCCGCAGGCTCGACACCGGACATCCCGAGGACGACAAGATCCTGAAGGTGGGCGGTGTCTACAACGTCGGCTTCGCCGTGCATGATGACAACGTCACCACCCGCTTCCACCACGTGTCGTTCCCGGTCACGCTGGGAATCGGTGCCGAAGGGATGATTTCCGCGGTGACGCTGAAGTGACGCCGATCGGCTGGCGGCGGGCTTGCTGCCGCGGCGCGGAAAGGGGCGCTGTCCGCAGCGGCGGACCCGCTACATGACGGTTACAGCCCGCACACGCTGCACCCCTTGAGCACCACGATGACCGGCGGTATGTCCGCCCGGTGGGTGGGGGAGGCCGGGACGGGCAGGTTACAGAGCGGGGGCATCATGGGACAGTCCGAGGATGGATCGCCACCGAAGGGAATCAAGCGCTTGTGGCAATGGTTCTGGAAGCCATCGAGGCGAGTTGCGTGGGGGGGTATTTTCATCGGCGGCGTCGTCGTCGGTGTGATTTTCTGGAGTGGCTTCATTGCCGTCCTCGAAGCGACCAATACGCCGGCCTTTTGCACATCCTGTCACGAGATGAGGGACTTCGTACTCCCGGAATACCAGGAGTCACGGCACTACCGGAATGTTGCGGGCGTGCGCGCCACCTGTGCGGATTGCCATGTGCCGAGGGAATGGGGGCCGAAGCTGGTGCGCAAGATACGGGCGACGAACGAGCTGTATCACAAGATGCTCGGAACCATCGGTACGCGCGAGAAATTCGACGGCACGCGTCTGCAGCTCGCCGGCAACGTGTGGCGCGCGATGAAAGCCACCGATTCGCGCGAATGCCGCAATTGCCACGCGTTCGAGTCGATGGACATCGGCGGCCAGCAACGGCGCGCTCAGCGCTTTCACAACGAAGCTCCTGCGAACAACGACACCTGTATCGACTGTCATCAGGGCATCGCGCATAAGCTGCCCAGTGGCTGGGAGGCGCATTACAAGGCGGCAATCGGTAAGTGACCTGGGCGCCGCGGCCCTGGGCGTCGCCAGCGGCGCATCACGCTTGCAGGCCGGCGGATTCGCCGCTGGCCTCGACCGGGCCGAAACTCTGGCGCCGCGGCGCGACCGCCGAGTCCATCCGCTGCGGTTACGCACCTGAGGGGACTGTTCCGTGGTGCGGCGGCCAGGTTACTCTTGCAGCGTCCCCGAACGGAAACAGTTCCATGACGAGTCGAATTTCGCTGCTGCTCGGCGGCTTGCTCGCCGCACTTGCGGTCGGTCTCGGCGCATTCGGTGCTCATGCGATGCAGGCGGTGCTGGACGAGCGCGAACTGGCGCTGTGGAACACCGCGGTCCAGTACCAGATGTGGCATGCGCTGGGCCTGCTTGCGCTCGGCGCCTGCCGCTTGCCGCGGCTGGGGGTCGCGATCGCGCTGCTCGCGACCGGTACGGTGATCTTCGCCGGTACGCTGTATCTGCTCGCTTTGACCGGAGTGCGCTGGCTGGGGATGATCACGCCGGTCGGGGGTACGTTGATGATCGTCGGCTGGCTGTTCGTGGCGTGGCGGGCGTGCGCAGGCCGGTGGCCCGGTGCGAGGCGTGCCGATCGCGCCGGATCCTGATGCTGCCGGCAACGACGTCGGGCCGGGCTGCGCGCCTGCTTCGGTCCTCGCGACTGTATCGTTCGCATTGCAGCGGCATGCCGCCTATGTCGGGACGAAGCGGCTGAGCGACGCGCAGCGCCCGCGCAGCCACCGCAGGCGGCATAATGTTCGCATTGCAGACGCGGGCATTGCGGGCGCCCAACACGCGTCGCGACCGACTGGAGATCCGAATGACATCACCGCTGGAAAGCGTCAGCATGGCCTTGTTCTGCGACTTCGAGAACGTCGCGCTCGGCGTGCGTGACGCGAAGTACGACAAGTTCGACATCAAGCGCGTGCTCGAGCGCCTGCTGCTCAAGGGCAGCATCGTCGTCAAGAAGGCGTACTGCGATTGGGACCGTTACAAGAGTTTCAAGGCGGCGATGCACGAGGCCAACTTCGAGCTGATCGAGATTCCGCACGTGCGCCAGTCCGGCAAGAATTCCGCCGACATCCGGCTGGTCGTCGATGCGCTCGACCTGTGCTACACCAAGGCCCACGTCGATACCTTCGTCATCATCAGCGGTGATTCCGATTTCTCGCCGCTGGTGTCCAAGCTGCGCGAGAACGCGAAGCAGGTGATCGGCGTCGGCGTCAAGCAGTCGACCTCGGACCTGCTGATCGCCAACTGCGACGAGTTCATCTTCTACGACGACCTCGTGCGCGACGCGCAGCGTGCGCCGGCACGGCGCGAATCGAACGAGGCGCAACCGGCGCCGCGCCGCTCGCCCGAGGAGGAAGCGCGCCGCCGCGACGAGCTCGAGGCGCGCCGTACGGAGGCGATCGCGATCGCCGTCGAGACCTTCGAGGCGCTGCTCGCCGAACGCGGCGACAGCGGCAAGATCTGGGCATCGATGCTGAAGGAGGCGATCAAGCGCCGCAAGCCGGATTTCAACGAGTCTTACTACGGATTCCGCGCCTTCGGCAACCTGCTCGAGGAGGCCC
>DAOMOP010000170.1:1270-8856 GCA_035444405.1 Rhodocyclaceae bacterium | reverse complement strand
TTGAACAAGTGCTTGAGCTTGAGCTCGCCGGGTCGGGTCATCAATGTCTCCTCGTCATCGTGTCTTCAGAGCGCCCCGAGGAGCGCTCCATTGGATCGTCATCAGGACGCCGCGCTGCATGCGCCGGCGGCGCGCTCGTCGGCGAGCTTCGCTGCGATCTGCTCACGGAGCACGCGCTTCAGGATCTTGCCGACCGGACTCACCGGCAGCTCGGCCATCACTTCGAGCCGCTCGGGCAGCTTGAAGCTCGCGATCTGCTTGGTGCGCAGGAACGCGATCAGCTCGTCGAAGGCAAGCGTCTCGCCCGGGCGGGTGCGCACGACCGCGCACGCCTTCTCGCCGAACAGCTCGTCGGGCATCGCCACCAGCGCCGTCTGAAGCACCTTCGGGTGCTGCAGGATCAGGTTCTCGATCTCCTCGCAGCTGATCTTTTCGCCGCCGCGGTTGATCAGGTCGTTGGCCCGCCCCTCGGCGAAGACGTGGCGGCCGCGCCTGCGCACGATGTCGCCCATGCGGTAGAAGCCGTCGGCCGTGAAGGCCTTGCGGTCGGCCTCGGGCGCGTCGTAGTAGCCGCGGATCG
Source organism: Rhodocyclaceae bacterium (assembly GCA_035444405.1). Lineage (GTDB taxonomy): Bacteria > Pseudomonadota > Gammaproteobacteria > Burkholderiales > Rhodocyclaceae > DAOMOP01. The sequence continues at coordinate 8,276 of DAOMOP010000170.1, read as the reverse complement.
TGTAGGGCCCGCGCGTGACCAGTTCGCCGGCCTCGCCGTCCGGAACGTCGTTGCCGTGCTCGTCGAGCACGCGAATCTCGTCGTCCTCGCACACCGGCGCCCCGGAGCTCTCGAGGATCAGCTCGTCGGGGTCGTCGAGCCGCGTCATGTTGATGAGGCCCTCGGCGGTGCCGTAGATCTCCTGCGGCAGGCAGCCGAGCTCGTCGCGCAGGCGGCGTCTGAGCTCGGGCGCGAGACGCGCGCCGCCGTTCTGGATCACCCGCAGCGACGACAGGTCGTAGCGGCGCGCGGCACCCGAGTTGAGCCAGTTCGCGATCAGCGGCACCGCCGCGGCGATGACCTGGACGCGCTCGCGTTCGACCAGCGCGAACACGGTGTCGGCATCGCCATCCGGCGCGAGCACCACGGTGCCGCCGTAGTAGAACACGCCGAGGATGCCCGGCGAGGCGAGGTTGTAGTTGTGGCCGAGCGGCAGGATCACCATATGCACGGTATCGCTCGCGAAGCCGGCCACCTGCCCGCACAGGCGCGCATTGAGCACGTAGTCGTCGTGACTGCGCGGGATCAGCTTCGATACCGACGTCGTCCCCCCCGACAGCAGCATCGTCGCGACGTCGGCCGGATCGACGCGCACGCCCGCGAGCGTCGCGGCGACTTGCGCGGGGTCCGCATGCACGTCGAGCATCGGCCCGAGTGCGAGCTGCCGGTCGCCGGGGGCACCGGCCACCAGCACGGTGCGCAGCGTCGGACAGTCCGGCTGCAACGCTGCGGCCATGTCGCGATAGTCGAAACCGTGGAAGCGGTCGGGGATCAGATACGCGGCCGCCCCCGACGCGTTGATGAAATGGCGGACCTCGGCGTGCCGATGGGTGCGCAGCGCCATCACCGGGATGGCGCCGATGCGCGTCAGCGCGAGATAGGCGTAGATCATCTCGACGCTGTTCGGCAGCTGCATCACCACCCGGTCCTGCGTGCGGATGCCGGCCTCGAGCAGGCGCGCGGCGAGCCGCTCCGTTCGCGCCCGCAGCTGGCGGTAGCTCACGCGCTCGTCGCCGCTGACGATGGCCAGCGCATCGGGAGCACGGCGGACCGTTCGAAACACCATCTCGGCGATGGTGAGGCCTTCCCAGTGACGGCGATAGCGGCGAAGGTCCTCTTCGGGCCACGGCTTGTAACCATTCAGCATGCGACTCCTCCTCGGCAGTGTCGGGCTCGGGCCCGATCGATCGGCACGGGCCACCTTAGGCGCATCGGCGCGCCGGCTCAATAAACCGCGCTGTATGCACGTCATTGGTCCGGCTGATATCTGGACCGGGTCCACACCGGCATGACCCATACCCGACACGGCTAATCGGCGAAGGTGTCGAAGATCAGGCGCCGCAGCCAGGTGTTACCCGGTTCATGGTGGTAGCGGGCATGCCAGAACACGTTGATCTGCACCTTGCCGAGGTCGAGCGGGTGAGGGACGTACTTGAGCCTGAAGTTCGCGGTCAGTCGCCGGGCGATCTTCTCCGGGACGGTCGCGACCAGGTCGGTCGCTTCGAGGATTTGCGGCAGCGCGACGAAATGCTCGATGCGCAGCGCGACCTTGCGCCGCACCGCTCGTTCGATCAGCTGGTCCACGCGGCCGTGGCCGGTGCCGGGATACGACACGACCACGTGTTCGGCCGCGGCGAAGGCATCGACGTCGACCTCGGCCGCGCCGAGCGGATGAGCGTCGCGAAACATGCACACGTATTCCTGCTCGAATAGGCGGCGCTGATGGAAGCCGGTCTTGAGGTCGGGCAACAGCCCGATCGCCAGATCGACGGCGCCGCTCTCCATCTCGGCGCGCAGGCTTGCCTTGTGGCTGTATGCAGTACCGACCGTCACCTGCGGCGCGACGCTGCGGATCGCCTTCATCAGGTTCGGCACGAAATAGATCTCGCCGATGTCGGTCATCGCGACCACGAAGTTGCGGGTGCTGCAGGCGGGATCGAAGACGCTGCGGCGATTCAGGGCCTCGCGCAGCGCGTCGAGGGTCTCCCCGATCTGTTCGGCGAGGCCCTCCGCGTACGGCGTCGGCTGGATTCCGTGCGGCGTGCGATGAAAGAGCCGATCGCCGAGCATGCGGCGCAGGCGCGCCAGCGCGTTGCTCGCCGCCGGCTGCGAGATGCCGAGCGACTCGGCCGCGGCCGAGACGCTGCGCCGGCGCAGCAACTCCATGAAGAGGACGAGCAGGTTCAGGTCGACATCGGACAGTTCGATTCGCGGCATGGGAGCAGCACTTCGTGTCGAGGCAGGATTTCGGGTCGGTTCGCGGGCAATTGTCTGCGATTTGCCCGCGCCTGCTCAACCGATCCTCAGACCTTGTCGCGCGGTCGCTGATGCTGCAGTCCGGATACGAGCGTCCAGTCACCCTCCTCGACGCGCACGAGAACGCGGGCACGCTCGTCCACACCCGAGGGGTCGGTCGGGCTCATGCTAAAGACGCTGTGCGTGCCGACCACGCCGCCGGTCGCCCCGAGCGCGACCTGCGGCGTTTCGCGCTCGGCGGCAACATCGGTCACGGCCGTCGCGGCCGGCACGCTGCTTTCGGATAATGCATGGGATGTCTGGCACAGCATCGGCCGAACGCGGCCGCGACGATCGCGGGCGTCAGCGATCCTGAGGAGGGCGGTGCGCATTGCCTGCTTGTCGGAACTTCAGTTCGGGGTGGAGTCTTTCGTACGCCGCCGCGAGCTCCGGATCCCGCTTGCGCACTTCGGCATGGTCGAGGCGGCCGCTGCGCGTCACATAGTCGTAGGCGAACGAGATCGGATCCAGCTGCAGCTTCGGCCCGAGGTTCTCGTACCACTCGGTACTCTTGATGGCGGCCTGCTGGAGCGCGTCCGAGCCCGGCTGGCGGATCCTCACGAACTCCGCGAGCATTGCGGGTACCTCGGGTCCGCGCGCCTTGTAGGCATCGAACAGCGCGATCGAGTCCTGCATCGCCAGGCGCGTGCCGGAGCCGACCGACGGATGGCCGGTGCGCAGTGCGTCGCCGAGCAGCACGATGTTCCGGTAATGCCAGCGCCGGTTCTTGACGATCGTGTAGCGGAACCACCTCGACTTGTTCGACAGCAGCGCATGCCCCTGCAGATCCTCGGCGAAGACCTTCTCGCAGTAGGCGATGCTGTCGGCCTCGTCCATACGGTCCAGTCCCGCGTTGCAGAAGGTCTGCGGGTCGACTTCGACCAGAAAGGTGCTGTGCGTGGGGCTGTACTGGTAGGTGTGCGCAATGGCGAGACCCTCCTCGACCTGCCGGAAGATCAGCGACAGGGGCCGGAAGAGTCGCGTCGTGCCGTACCAGGCGAGCAGATTCGGCCGCTCGTCGAGGGTGGGCTGAAAGTGCGCCGCGTAGCGCGTCCGGATCGCGCTGTTGGCGCCATCGGCCGCCACGATCAGGTCGCAGTCGGTGAATTCGCCGACGTCGTCGATCTTGCGCTCGAACTCGATGACCACCCCGACCGCGCGGCAGTACTCGTGCAAGGCCTCGAGCAGGTCGATGCGTGCCATGCGGTGAAAGGTGTTGTGTGCAAGCGTGACCTGCTGCCCCTTGTGCACGACGGCCATCTCGTCGAAGACGATCTGGTCACGCGTGATCGCCCCGTAGAGTTCGGGGGCGATGTCGCGCACGAACGACAGCGCCACGTCCGAAAACACCACGCCCCAGCCATAGGTGGCGTTCTGCGGGTCGCGCTCGAAGACGCGGATGTCGTGACGGGGGTCGTCACGCTTCATGAGGTAGGCGTAGAACAGTCCGGCGGGTCCACCGCCGATCACACGGATCTTCACGCAATTTCTCCTGGGTCAGACTTGGTGAAAACTGTATGGCATGTCGCTGTCATCTTGGGATCGGCCGGCTCGGACCACGCGAAGAGTCGCGCGTGATCCGGGGCGCCGTCTCCCGTGCACACAGGCTGGCACGACCCGGCATCCCACGTGGAAATTCTAGACAGCGGCTCATTATCCGAACAATGTTTGCGGCCTATAGTCGATATTCGTTTCGTGAATAAGGACGATCAAGGACTCGCGCCTGCTCGATCTGTGCATCGTGCCGTTCGACCCTTCGACGCCGTGCCTGCAACTCGCCCGACAGGGGGCGGGATACACGGTCGTGCCGGCCTGCGCGATCTGCCGGCACGGCCTCGGCAATACCATCAGCTGGGCGCCGACCCGGGGGATGTACATGACATGGGTGCTGTGGGAGCACGAGGCCCGCACGCACTCCCAGGCCGTCCGGGAGGAGCGAAGGCTTGCGACGCGTGCGGTCTCGGAGAGCCCGGCTTCACCGAACCGGTTCGGGGCCGAGCGCCTCGGAAGCTCGCCGTTCACCGCGGCGCGCAGATCCGCGACAACGCGCTCTCGAAGGCGCGCTTCGAGTTCCGCTGGAACGGCCAGTTCAATCTCGGCCTCGACCCGGACAAGGCACGCGACTTCCACGACGAAACCCTGCCCAAGGACTCGGCCAAGGTCGCGCACTTCTGCTCGATGGGCGGCCCGCAGTTCCGCTCGATGAAGATCACCCAGGACGTGCGCGACTTCGCTGCACAGCAAGGCGTCAGCGAAGAGGAAGCGCTCGCGAAAGGGATGGCGGTGAAGGCGGTCGAGTGCGTGAAGAGCCGCAACGAGATGTGTCGCAACATGTGATCGAAGCCACCGCCCGTCGCCGCGCGGCGATTCACGAGCACCCTCTACGCCGCCGTGATGCCCGCGCGTGGTGGCGGCGAGCCGTTGCTCGATTGGCTATGCTGTAGCTGAGCATCGCGGACCCCAGCCGCGATGGCGGACGACGTGTCGGGCGCAAGCGCCGGCCGTGTGCGACTCGCGACGGTGGAAAACGATGACGACTCTGAAAGCAGTCCAGGCGGACATCACGGCCTTGCAGGTCGATGCAATCGTCAATGCGGCGAACGCCTCGCTGCTCGGCGGCGGTGGCGTCGATGGGGCGATCCATCGCGCGGCCGGGCCCAGGCTGCTTGACGAATGCCGCGGCCTCGGCGGCTGCGCGACCGGCGACGCGAAGATCACGCGTGGCTACGATTTGCCGGCGCGCTTCGTGATCCACACCGTCGGGCCGGTGTGGAAGGGCGGCGGGCATCGCGAACAGGAGTTGCTCGCGTCGTGTTACCGGCGCTCGCTCGAGCTGGCCGTCGAGCACGGGTTGAAGTCGATCGCGTTTCCGGGCATCAGCACCGGCGTGTACGGCTATCCGGTGCGCGAGGCGGCCGAGACCGCGGTGGAGACGGTACGCGAATTCGTGAGCCGGCCGGGGCCGATCGAGGAGGTGGTCTTCTGCTGCTTCTCGGCGCGCGACCTGCAGATCTACGCGGCGCTGCTCGGCGATCGGAACGGGAACGGCGTCGGATCGCCGAAGCAGACGTGAGCCGCGGCAGCCGCGTGCTCGATGCTTGCGGCGCGCATTGCCGTCCAGTAACGGTTCGCCGCGCCGCAGAAGGACGACCGATCTGCCCAGGCAGGTCCGTCGCCCCTCTGCCTGAAGGCGTTTGCCGGGATCGCCCGTCGGGCGACCGGCAAACGTCGTCAGTCCTGCAAGATTGCGCTCACCCGAGCGGCCGCGACAGCGCGAGCTGCTGGCCCGGCTGGAAGCCGCAGCGCTCGAGGAAGCCGGCGAGGCCGAAGCGGTTCCATTCGATCTCGGTGCGCACCGTCTCGACGCGCAGCGACGCGAGGTTGGCGAGCAGCTGCGAGATCAGCGCGCGGCCGACGTCGCGGCCGGTCATCTCGGGGTCGACGCCGATCGTGTCGATCACCGCGGTGGTCTCGGCACGGCCGAAGTCCCCGTAGTCGACGCGCGCCATGATGAAACCGACGACCAGGCCGTCCTGCTCGGCGACCAGCGACACGCGCACGCCGGACTCACCCAGCGCTTCATCGAACTTGCGCTTGTAGAAAGTCCTGCGTTCGGCGCCGCTGCGGTGGCGGTCGATGCGCACGACCGCATCGAGGTCGGACGCGGCGAGCGAGCGCACCGGCACGCGGTCGCGCGACAGCGCCTCGAACTGGTCCTGGCTCGGGTCGCTGTAGTTGGGCTCCTGCGAGAACTGGTCGAGCAGTTGCTTGGTGGTGGGATGGGGGCGACTGGACATCGTCAATCTCCGTATAGGTCCTGTTGCGGGCGAATTCAGAAATTCACGAATTCAGTGGGGCGCTCGAGCACGATGCGCGGTGCGAGCTGGAAGCCGGCCGCCGAGAAGAACTCGACCAGCCCCGGCTGATTCCATTTCGCCTGCGTGCGCATCTCCTTGGCGCCGCGCTCGATCGCGCTGCGGTCGAACTCGCCCATCAGCGTGCGGGCGAGGCCGCGCCGCTGGTGCTCGGACGCCACGGCGATCGCGTCGAGCACCGCAACAGTCCCCTTGACGCCGAATTCGCCTTCGAGCAGATGGCCCAGCACGAATCCGACGACCTCGCCGCCATGCTCGGCGACGCACGAAAAGTAGGCGTCCGGCCACTGCTGCTCGGCCTTGAGCCGACGTTCGAAAAAGCCCGTCCGCGTCTCTCCGCTGCTTGCGCGGTCGAGCCGCAGCACCTGCTCCAGGTCGCGCTGTTCCAGACGGCGCAAGCGCACTTCCGTAGTTGCAGTCATCATGTCTCCCAGATTTGAAACGAAAAGGGCCGCAAAGCGGCCCCCAGGAATGGCTCAGCCGTGCAGGCTCTGGTACTTCGCCATCAATTCGTCGTGCGACTCGCGGTAGTCCGGATGATCCGGAATACAGTCGGCCGGGCAGACCAGCCGGCACTGCGGCTCGTCGAAGGCACCGACGCATTCGCTGCACTTCATCGGATCGATCACGTAGATCGGATCGCCCGCGGTGATCGCCTCGTTCGGGCATTCCTCGACACAGGCGTCGCACGCGGTACAGTCGTCGTTGATGTACAAGGCCATGTTTGCATACTCCTAAGTGCTCGCGGAAACGATTATGCCGTTTCCGCCCCGACCGGGTCGAGGCTGCGCGGGCCA
>DAOMOP010000170.1:0-1242 GCA_035444405.1 Rhodocyclaceae bacterium | reverse complement strand
GCCGCGACCTGCTCGTTCAGGCGGGCGAGCTTCTCGTGCCGGAACGCACCCCACAACGCCGCGCCGATCGCGCCGGCAAAGGGCGAGTCGGGATGATTGAGGGCGACCACCTTCATCTTCTGCTCCTTGACCGACTCGTTGATCGTCGCGAGCAGCCCCTCGTCGAGCGCCAGGCCGCCGGTGGCGAGCACCACACCGTCACGCGCGCCGATCGACTTCAGCAGCTTCGCCAGGCGACCCGCCATCGAGATGTGGATGCCCTTCAGGATGTTCGGCGCGCTGATGCCGCGCGAAACCATGTTGATGACGTCCGTCTCGGCGAGCACCGCGCAGATGCTCGACACCACCTCGGGATTGTCGGCCTGCTGCGACAGCGAGCCGATCTCGTCCTGGGCGATGCCCAGATAACGCGCGATGTTCTCGAGGAACTGGCCCGAGCCCGACGCGCACTGGCTGGTCATCTTGTACTGCTCGACCTTGCCGCGCTCGTCGCAACGGATCGCACGGCCGTGCAGCGCGCCGATGTCGAGCACCGCGCGCGCTTCCGGGTTCAGGAAGATCGCGCCGCGCGCATGCGTGGTCATCGAGTAGAAGTGGCCGGTGTGGAACTCCAGGCTTTCGCCCTCACCGGTGGTCGCGACGTAGTCGACGTCCGACGCCTTCAGCCCCGCCTCTTCGAGCAGCTCGTTGTAGGCCTGCTCGGCGAGCTTGAACGGGTCGCGCTGACGGATGCGGTCGTTGCGCTTGGCGAGCCACTCGGTTTTCTCGCCGTCGACGCGGAACAACACGGTCTTGACGGCGCCGGTGCCGATGTCGATGCCTGCTGTGATAGTCATTGTCATGCCTCCACGACGGCACGCCGGGCGAACTCGGAAGCCCCCAGAGCGCCGGTATAAATCGAATCCGGATCGATGTTGATCTGCACGTCGCCGTAATTCTCCTTGACGAGCTGACGCAGCTCCTTCACCGCCGCCTCGTTCTTGGCCACGCCACCGGTAAAGGTGAATTGGTCGGTGATGCCGCCCGAGCGCGAGATGATCGACATCGCGCGCAGCATGATGGCGCGGTGCAGACCGGCGAGGATGTCCTCGCGCTTGTCGCCGAGCGCCAGACGGTCGCGCAGCTCGGCGCCCGCGAACACGGTGCAGGTCGAGTTGATGCGGATGGTCTTGGTGGCCTTCATCGCCAGGGGGCCCAGCTCGTGCAGGCCCATGTTCATCTCGTCGGCGACGTAGCCCAGAT
>DAOMOP010000169.1:0-8958 GCA_035444405.1 Rhodocyclaceae bacterium | reverse complement strand
ACCCCACACCAAATACGCCGCGCCAAAATCAACAATGGCGCGGCGTTTTTGCGTCTGCGCGAAGAAAAGGCCACGACCACAAAAGAACACAGTTGCCACGTGGTCGGGCCGGTGCCTGAAGATGGAATGGTGGGACTGCGTGCCCGCAACTCGGCCGCTGCAGGCCCACCATCTGAGGCGGTATTTCAAGCCTCGGTCTGCGAGCAGCTGCGACCGACGACTTCCGGGTAGTAGCACATGTAACCGGTTGCGCAGTGTTCGACAGATGGGCGGAGGTTTTTTGCGATCGAGCACACCTGGGTGTCATCGGCGCCGGCGGCGCTGGCGTCGAGAACCCGCTTGACCATCCGGACGCTCGCGACCTTGCGCCGTGTCGGGCCTTCGCGTCCGGCGATCTTGACCGCGGCGATCCGACCCCGCAGGAAGGCGGGAATTGCACAAAGCCCGCACGGTCCGTACGGCATGCCGTCCGGTGTGGTGGTGAAACCGCACGAAAAGCGGTACCAGAGCCATTTCCGGTACTCGGTATCGTTGTGTGCAAGCCTGTCCGCAAGGCGTTCGGAAACTGGACGACCGTTGCGGTGCCGGTACTCGTAGGCATAGCTGTCGAGGCAGATCGGCCCGCCCAGCTTTCCCGGCAGATGAATCGTGTTGCAGGCACCCTCCTCGAAGACGCAACCGTCATTGAGGATGAAGGCCTCGAGTTCCATGTCGGGGACCTCCGCGGCAATCTCGGTCGCCTCGTCGATGGTGACGTCGCGTGGAAGGATGATGCGGCGCGCACCGAGGTCATGGTAGAGGCGCGCGCCGCTCGCGTTGCGGCAAGTGGCGACCGAGCTGACGTGGATGCGGGCGGCCGGCAGCTGCTGCGACAGCGCGTGGATCAAGCCGATGTCGCTGACGATCAGTGCATCCCCGCCCATCGCCAGAAAGGCTTCCGCGATGTCGGCCGCGGCCGACGAACGCTCCGCCGAGTATGTCTGCGCATTGAGGACGAGCGAAAGCGTGCATTCGTGCGCATGTGCGAGCTCGACCGCCTGTTCGAGCTCGTCGAGGCTGGCGAGGTTGCCGCCTGGCCGGCGGTTGGTGTTTGCCGCTTTGAAAGCGCCGACCCACTCGCGTGGCACGACGCCGCAGTAGAGCTCGTTGGCGCCTGCTTCGGCAATCGCGGCGATTTCTGTCAGTCTGCTGATCGGGGCAACGATTCTCAAAACATCTCTCCGGGAACGACCAGGCGCTGCACGGCGCCTGCGGCGGTGGCGTCGATGACCGCGTCGACCATGCTGGGCGAATGGCGGCTGAAGATAGTGTTGCCCGCGTGGATCGTGTCCCACTGATCGGAAGCTCGCGGGCGGACGGTCGTCGCGCTGAAGCTCAGGCATTCCTTGTGGCACTTGCGTCCGACCGCGAAACGCTCGGGGCCGGTGATCGACAGCGATCCCGGCCGGCACATGCGACCCTTGGCGACGAAGGCGTATGGCAGATGCACGCTCTTGCGCATCGGCAGCCGCGAAAAATCGCCGGGTTGTGCAAACAACGGAACGTCGAGTTCGATGTGGTGCAAGCCGAGCCGATCAAGGATGGTGCGCAGGTGGGGCGAATCCAGAGCATGCGAACATTGATGCGCCCAATCGGCGCTGCCGAGGCGTGGATCCTTGATCATGCGGCACAGTATGCGGCCCGCCAGGCGCGTCAGTTGCGGCGCCTGCTCGGCGACGAACTGGGCAACACCCCAGTCATTGACGACGATCTGGGCGGACGGCGGCAGTTGCGGAAGAAGGGCGGCCAGATTGCGAAGGACCTGAGGCGACGCGATCGGGGTCAGCAGTACGAACCGCAATGCGTGCTCATCTGCAAGATCGAGGACACTGGCAAGTACGCTCGGGGAGGGCAGCAGATGCTCGCAGAACTCGCTGCCGAAATAAAGATGTGTAGGTTCGAATGTCGCCAGCCAACGGGCGATCGACGCGTCCTGGACGAGGGCCTCCCATCTGGTGGCACGTGTGGCAGGAGAGTTGCGTAACCAGCCCAGCGCTGCGGGCGTGACGATCGATACGGCGAGTTCCGGGGGTGTCATTGCGGATCGGCCGCTGTGTTGGAGCGATGAAGGGAAGCGAGGTGCCGAAAATTCATGCGATTCATCCAGCGTAGTCGTGATCGTACGCCAGTACCGCGGCGCAGCCCATCGTGCGTGTGCACCCGGGGTCGTGCTGCACCACCGCCCGAGGCTCTGGGCAGAGCGCTCGGGCCGTGGCGCATGCGGCATCAGCCCTGCGGAAGATTGATGTTGAGCAGTTGCGGGGCAGTGTATTCGAGCAGGCCCTCCTGGCCGAACTCGACGCCGAATCCGGACATCTTGCAGCCACCGAACGGGCAATGCGGCAGGACCTCGGCGTGACCGTTGATCCACACCGTGCCGCACTCGAGACGTGCCGCGACCTGGCGGGCGCGCTCGATGTCGCTCGACCACACCGAACCGCCGAGGCCGTTTTCGCTCGCGTTGGCGCGTGCGATCGCATCATCCACTTCGGAGTAGCGGATGATCGGCAGGACCGGGCCGAACTGCTCTTCGTCGACCAGACGCACGCCGTCGCTGATACCCGAAACGATGGTGGGCGGATAGAAGTAGCCTTTGCCCGCAATCGGCTCACCGCCGGCGAGCACGCGCCCGCCGTTGGCACGGGCGTCTTCGACGAGCTCGCAGACGAGCTGGAACTGGTCGCGGTTCTGCACCGGACCGAAAGTCACGCCCGGAGCGAGACCGTCGCCGATTTTCTGCGCTTCGGCAATCGCCGCGAGGCGCTCGCACAGTGCGTCGTGAATCGAGTCATGCACGTACAGGCGCTTCAGTGCGGCGCAGGTCTGGCCCATGTTCAGGAACGCGGTCTGGAAGATCGCTTCGGCAACCTGATCGACGTCCACGTCCGGCAGCACGATGCCGGCATCGTTGCCTCCGAGCTCGAGCGTCAGCCGCTTCAGGTTGTCGGCGGCGTTGCGCATGATGTCCTGTCCGGTCGGCGTGGAGCCGGTGAACACGATCTTGCGGATGTTCGGGTGGCGCGACATCTCGCGGCCCAGGCCGCCGCCGCCGGTGACGATATTGACGACGCCGTGGGGCACGACTTCGTTGATCAGCTCGACGAGCCGGATGGTGTTGAAAGGCGTGAACGACGACGGCTTGACGACGACCGTGTTGCCGGCGCGCAAGGCCGGCATGATGTGCCACACGGCGATCATCAGCGGCCAGTTCCACGGCGTGATGGACCCGACCACGCCGAGGGGCTTGCGGTGCAGTTCGATGCGTTTGGCCGGCGAGTCCTCGATGACTTCGACCGGTAGCTCGAGTCCGGCGGCAGCGCGCGTCCAGATCACCGCGCCGCCGACTTCCATTTGCGCGAGCGCGAGCGGCTTGCCCTGCTCCTTGACCACCAGCTCGGCGAGTTCGGGGGCGTTCTGCTCGATGCGGTCGGCGATCGCATCGAGCATTGCCTTGCGCTCATCGTGGGAAGTGAACTGCCACGTCTGGAATGCTCGCTCGGCCGCGCTGACAGCCGTGTTCAGTTGCTCGATCGAGGCGCTCGGACATTCGGCAAAGACGTCCTCGGTGGCCGGATTGATCACCGGAAACGCGCCACGGTCGCCGGCGACGGCCTGGCCGTCGATGATCAGCGAGAACTTTCTGCTCATTTCTATCGATCCTTAGAATTGGGGTGAATGCACGGTTTGGCGACAGGCGGTGCCTGCGCAACGCCGGTGCGCGCGCTTGTCGATCCGGCTCGCGAGGCGAGCCGGACCGGTAGAGGGGAGAGGTCAGCAGTGCATGCAGACCTGCCGCCGCAGCGGCCGGCCGTGATCAGAACGGTACGATGAACAGCAGGTGTGCATAAGTGTTGGTCTTGTCACTGCCGATCTGCGTGCCCCCTTCGGCGGCGCTCTTCCGCGGCTTGTAGAAGCCGACCAGCGGGCTGATGATCAGGTGGTCGTGCACGGCCCATTCCGCGTAGATGTCGAGTTCGCGCGCCGCCGCGTCCTGGCCGAACACGCGCGCACTCGGGAAGTGGAAGTAGTTCACGCCGACCGTGAGGTTCTCGAGCGGGTTGGCATTGAGACGCAGGTGGTGGATCTTGGCATCGCTGCCGAACGGGCCCGCGAAGTTTCCGGCCACTTCACCCTGGAACCAGGTGCCGTAGCCGCGATTGAAACCGAAGAAGAGCGGATCGAAATCGCGGTCGTAGCGCGTATAGCGGTAGGCGACACCGGGGCTCCACGGCGCGTCGGCAAAGGTCCAGCCGCCTTCGAGATACCAGGCGTCGGCGTCGCGCATGCTCGAGTCGCCCTGATCCTGGTGTACGTACTCCGCCGACAGGAACAGGTTTTCGACCCCCGCGTTGCCCTGAAAGCGAAGGCTCCAGGTCTTCTGTCCGTCGCGGTTGGTGCGCCCGAAGATCTGCGCGAGCTCCTGGTCGACGTCGAGCCCCTTGATATACATCGCGGCGAACGTGCCCTCCTCGGTCACGTACTCGACATTGACGCCGGCCAGTTCCGTGTCGGCCTGGACTTTGTTGTCCGATTTCAGCCAGAAGATGTCCGAACGCAGGCCCTCGCCGCCGCCCAGCCGCAGCACGGCGGTCTGGTCGAAGGCCTTGCGGGCGGCCAGCCAGTAGGCGCCGCCGCGACTGAACTCCCGGTCGATGCCGCGGCCGAGGTTCAGTGCATCGCCATTGATCAGGAAACCGTCGCCGATCACGAAATTCTGGCGCCCGAACGAGAAATCGACGCCGTCCTCGCCGAGGGCGGGGAAGAGGTTGCCCGAGCGCCAGCCGAGGTAGGCGTCCTCGACCTTGGTGCGCCGCTCGCTGCCGGTGGTCAGCCCGGCCGGATCGCCGTCTCCCCAGGTGCCGGACGTCAGCAGGCTGATTCGCCCGTGTATCGCGGCGCCGCTGCCGACCATCCTGGTGCCGGTCAGACCGTAGTTGGTAAAGCCTTCACGCCAGGAAGAGCTGCCTTTGGTCTGACCGATACCAAAGGTGTCGTAGTTGCGGCGGCTATGGAACGCGCCGAAGATCGCCAGGCCGTCGAAGTGCAGTTCGTTTCCGTCCTGGTTGTACAACTCGATCGCGTCGGCCGGCGCCGCCAGCAGGGCCGCGGCCAGGGTGGTGACAGTAAGAGCGGATGTGCGGGCCAGTTTCTTGATTTTCATCGGCGTCAGTCCTCAGTGCGGGGCGTGCGGCGAGTACCGGACCGCCCCATGGTGTGGTCATGACGCCAAGCGTAGTGGGCGCGTGTAAACCGTCTTTGCGTTAAATGTGCCGTTTTGTGCGGAGTTGTAATGGCTGCGCTACAGCTCGTTACGTGCGCAGCGATGCCTTTGGGATGATACAGGCGAGGCCTCGGACATGCGTTCGGAAGCGAGGGCAACGGCGCGTACCGGCTTCTTCACGGTGAGTTCAGGCCTGCGAGACGGTGTCCAGTGCAGTTCCGCGTGTATTGCTCGTTGCGCGGTCTGGGTAGCGTGAGGCGAGGGCGTCGAGGCTCTCCGCGACCAGACGATGGAGCGCCTCGAGACGGCTGTCGGGCCCGCTCCCGTTGCGCGAGTCCTCGAGCTCGCGGCACAGCCGCGCGGCCGCACTGAGCCCGAAATTGGCGCACGTGCCCGACAGCTTGTGCAGGAGCTCGCCCCTCGTGCACAGGTCGTCACAGCTGGCCAGCTCCTTCAGCAAGTCCTTGCATTGTTGCGGCACTGCGCCGATCAGGGTGCCGAAGCGCTGTTCGCCGAGCAGGTGCCGATGCTGGTCGAGCAGGGTCGCGTCGAGCAGTCGATCGTCGGCGACCGGGCGGGCCGATGGGGTGGCGGTCTGCGCACCCGGGGCGACGAGCAGCTGCTGGAGTTCGGCGAACTGGATCGGCTTGCCCACCACGGCATCGATGCCGGCGGCCAGGTAGCTTTCGATCTCGTGTGTGGTCACCGAGGCCGTCAGCGCGATGATGCGCACCGTGGCCTTGCGCGGATCGGGATGGCTGCGCATGCGCCGGCTGGTCTCGACACCGTCCATGCCCGGAAGATGGATGTCCATCAGCACCAGGTCGTAGTCGTGGTCGCTGTGCATGGACAAGGCGGTGTAGCCGTCGTCGGCGATGGCGACCGTGTGGCCGTCGGCCTCGAGCAGGCCCTGGGTGACCTGTTGATTGATTGCGGTGTCCTCGACCAGCAGGATGTCGAGCGCCTGCTGGGTGGTGATCGGTCGCGGTGCGGAGGATGATGCCGGCGGGGCGGGCGCTGCGGCATCGATCGCATAGGCGAGCTCGAACCAGAACAGGCTGCCGCGCCCCGGCGTGCTCGTGAACCCGATACGTCCGCCCTGCAGTTCGACGAGTCGGCGGCAGATCGACAGGCCCAGGCCGGTACCGCCGAAGCGGCGGGTGATCGAGCTGTCGGCCTGGCAGAAGTGCTCGAAGATGCGCGATTGCGCATCGGCGGCGATGCCGATGCCGCTGTCTTCGACCTCGAAGCGCAGCTGCGCGCTGCCGTCGCGCAGTTCGATCAGGCGGGTGCGCAGCGCGACATAACCTTCCTCGGTGAACTTCAGCGCATTGGTCGCCAGATTCAGCAGCACCTGGTTCAGCGCGCGGCGGTCGCCGAGTACCGCGGCGGGCAGCCCCGGGTCGCTGCGGACGATCAGATCCAGGCCCTTCTCGTCGGCCATCGATGCGAGCATCGGACGCAAGGTCTCGATCACACCGGGCGGCGAGAAGCTGTGCTGTTCGAGCTGCATCTGTCCGGCTTCGATCTTGGTGAAGTCGAGCACGTCGTTGAGGATCGACAGCAGCGTGCGCCCCGAATCGTGGATGGCCCTGACCCGCTCGCGCTGTTCGTCGCTGAGCGGTGAGCGCATCAGAAGCTGCGCCATGCCGAGGATGCCGTTCATCGGCGTGCGGATTTCGTGGCTCATCGTCGCGAGGAACTGGCTTTTCGCCTCGCTGGCCGCCTCGGCCTTTTCGCGTGCGAGCTCGGCGTGCTCCTTGGCCTTGCGTTCGCTGATGTCGGTCAGCGAACCTTCGTAGTAGAGCAGCTTGCCGTCATGATCCAGGACCCGGCGTGCCGAGATCGACACGAAGATCGGTTCGCCGCCGAGGCGATGCCAGCGCGTCTCGAAGTTGAGCACGCGCGCGTTCATGTTGAGCTTGCCGAGGAAGCGGCGCAGGTCGTCGTGGTCGATGAAGCACTGGCTGGTCACGTCGGTGACCGAGTTCAGAAACGCTTCCGAGTCGTTGTACCCGAGCATGCGCACCAGCGCCGGATTGGCCGAGATGAAGCGTCCGGTGGCGTTGACGCGGAAGATGCCCTCGACGGCGTTCTCGAACAGCGAGCGGTACTCGCGTTCGGACTGCTGCAGGCTCAGATAGAGCTTCGCATTCTCGATCGAGATGGCCGCCTGCGCGGCGAGGATCTGCAGCGTCTTGAGGCGGTGACGGTCGAAGACGTCGCGGCTCTCGAAATGCTCGAGGTAGAGCAGCGCGGTCAGCTCGCCGTGGTAGAGGATCGGGATGCACAACAGCGAGCGCGGGCGCTTCGCACGGATGTAGCCGTCCTGAGCGAACATCTGCTGCCCGGTGGCGTCGCCAAGCACGACCGGCTCGCGTGTGCGTGCCACGTAATTGACGATGCTCACCGGCAGCTCGTCGCCGCCTTTCTCCAGCGGCAGCGACGGAAAGAGCCGGGGCGGCTGCTCGAGTCCGGCCTCGGCCTCGATGAACAGCTGCTCGTGGCGGCGCATGATCATCATGCCGCGTTGCGCGCCGGCATTGGCGAGGGCCAGATGCATCAGCCGGTCGAGCAGGCGCTCGAGAACGATCTCGTCCGAGATCGTCTGCGAGGCCTTGATCACGGACGCGATGTCGAAAGCGTGGTTGCTGAGCAGCGTGTCCTCGAGCACGCTGCCCGCCTGCGGGCCCGCCGGGGGCAGCAGATCCGGCGCGCCGTCCAGACCGAGCTCGTAGCTGCGGCTCAAGTGCGTGAGTTTTTCGGTCGCTCCCCAGCGCTGATAGCGGCGCCACGTCTCGGCCACGAACGATCGCGCGATGCCAGGCTTGTCCCATTCGAGATAGAAGCGCGCGGCGAGCTCGCAGGCGATCGCGGCCTCGACGACGAAGCCGTTGCGGTCGGCGCCGGCGATCGCGCGGTCGTACAAATCCATTGCGCGGTCGCGGCGCCCGCGTACGCGCAGCCACTCCGCCCTGAGCAGCAGCAGCCGATGCTCGTGGTTGGCCGGGCAATGGTGCGCCCAGTGGCGCATCCTGCGCAGCGTGCGACGCACGCGCAGCAGGTCCAGGCGTCGCCGCACGATGCCGCGGGTGCCGAGCGTCGCGAGCGTGCACAGCGCATCGAGGCCGTGAAACCACGCAACCGTGAAGGTGCCGGCGACGTAGGGCAGATACGCGATCCCCTGCGAGGATTCGCCTGCGGCCCGCGCGTAGTCGCCGAAGATGAACGCGAGCAGCGCCTTGTAGAAGTGGTGCAGACAGATCGCGGTACGATGGTTCTCGCACCGATGCTCGGCGAGCTTCGCGTCCTCCTCGTAGAACTCGCCGTCCAGGCGCAGCGGGTCGCGGCACTGGCCGCGCAGATTGGCGATCGTCTGCAGCGTCATGATCGAGTACTGCAGCGACTGCCTCTGCCCCATCTGCGCGAGCTGCGCGACCTGCTTCTCCAGTTGCGGCTGCAGCACGGCGAGGTCGCCGGCGAGCGGAAACGCATACTGGATGTGGGCCGCGAGACCATAGGCGGCGTACTCCATGTCGCCGCAGTCGAGCGCCATCTGGTGGGCCTGGTGCAGCGGTTCGAGGCACTGCCGCAGCGGCTCCTTGTAGTGGCGCACGTAGCTGTTGAACAGCGACAGACTCTTGTGACGCCCGCGCCCCGGCGGACGGCGCTCGGCCAGCTGAAGTCCCAGCCGTCCC
>DAOMOP010000168.1:0-8962 GCA_035444405.1 Rhodocyclaceae bacterium | reverse complement strand
GGTGCCGGGCAGGGCGGTCATCGTGAAGGTGAAGGCGCCGAGCGCGATCGTCGCCGGAATCAGCCGTTTCGGGATGCCGGCTTGGCGAAACAGCGCTGCGGCGATCGGAAACACCGCGAAGGCCACGACGAACAGCGACACGCCGCCATAGGTCAGCACCGCGCACGCCAGTACGACGGCGAGGATCGCGCGGTGGCCGCCGAGCCGGCCGACGATGCCGCGCGCGATCGCCTCGGCTGCGCCGCTGTCCTCGACCAGCTTCCCGAAGATCGCACCGAGCAGGAACAGCGGAAAATACTGCACGATGAAACCGCCGGCCGACGACATGAAGAGCTGCGTATAGGTCGCGAGCAAGGGCGTGCCGGCGGCGAAGGTCGCCGCGAGCAGTGCCATCGCCGGCCCCAGCAGCAGTACGCTGACGCCGCGAAACGCCAAGTACATCAGCAGCCCGAGCGCCAGCAGCACGCCGATGAGACCGATCACGGCCTCACCCGCGCCGCAGCTCGAATCGGCATCGAGCCCAGGCCGGCGCGCTGGCAGCCGGGCTTCCTGTATGCGTGCGCACGCGCTGCATTCACCAGCACGACGCGGCCGCTCAAGGGAAGTGCGATCATCGCTCCGCCTCGACGTGGTTCGCGCCGCCGTACAGGGCACTGAATGCCTGCTCCGCAACGGCGTCGCGCGCGTTGCGGCCATGCTCGATCGCCTTGGAAACCTGCTCGATGAACGCGCGCTCGTGCTCGATCATCGGATGATCGTCGGGCAGGGGCTCACGAGCCTTGGCGACGGCCTCGGCGAGCGCCGCGACGCCCCGCATCCATGGATTGAACGCGTCAGAGAACAGATAACGGCCGGTGCGCATCGGGTGCAGCCACTTCATTGCCTCGGCAGTCCATGGGTTGGTGGCCATCCGGACCCACGGGGCGACAAACATCCGATACAACGACACGTTGAATGTCGATACCGCGGCGGCGCGCTCGAACGCGTCGTTCTGGTGCGGAAAGCGCAGCGCCTCGACGCTGCGCTCCTCGAAGCGCACGCTGTACTGCGGCTGGTGGCACTCCGGATCGCCACTCGGGTTGTCGACCTTCATCTCGTAGAGGCCGGGCGCGAGCGCCTCGATCGCGTCCAGGCTCTCGAGGATCGCGTGGTGCTCGAAGCGGGCGACGTCGGACGAGACGAAGATGCCGAGGTGGCCGACGTGCGGATGGGTCAGGTAGACGATGCGCTGGCCGGCGCGCTTCAGATCGTCGGTGTCCTCATAGACTGCCGGAATCCAGCCCAGCGCCTGGTGCGGCGGCGTGATGTTGTCGCCGTACGACGCGAACACGACGAGCGGGTGGCGGATGCGGCGCAGGTCGACGGTACAGCCTTTGCAGATGTGCAGCTTGCCCTGCTCGAGCTTGTTGCCGATGAACAGGTCCTCGACGATCGCGACGATCTCGTCGCGGCTCAGCGCGTAGAAGCCGTTCCACCAGCGCTCGAAGTCGAGAAAACGCTCCGCTTCGCTGTCGATGTGGTGGAACAGCGCGGCGTGCTTCTCCCAGATCGCCTTCTCGGGCTTGAGGTTCTCGAAATTCTGCGCGAGCCACGCGCCGTCGAAGCGGCCGTCGCCGAGGTCGGCCGCGAGCTCGGCGAGCCATGCGCCGCCGAGCAGCCCGCCCGAGACACGCATCGGGTTCACGCCCGACTCGCCCGCCCAGTACGACAGCGGCGAACCGTTCAACACCACCGGGCCGGCGAGCCCCTCGCAGTCGGCGGCGAGCAGCGTCACCGCCCAGCCGGCCTGGCAGTTGCCGTACAGCACCGGCGGCTTGCCCGCATGACGCGTCGCGACCGCCTCGACGAAGCGGCGCAATGCGTGAAGCACGTCCGCGAGCGTTTGCCCGGGAACCGGTTCCGGAAAGAAGCTGACGAAATACACCGGATGGCCTTCGTGCAGGGCCATGCCGACCTCGGACGCGCGCTTGAAGCCGCCGATGCCGGGCCCGTGGCCGGCGCGCGGATCGACGATGACGACCGGCGGGCGATCCGGCTTCACGCAGGCTTCCCAGCATTCGTCGCCGACCTCGGTGATCCTGAGCAGCGCATAGTTCGCCGGCCGCGTGAAGCGCCGCGCGTCGAGGAGCATCTCGTACTTGAAGTCGAGCAGCGGCGGCAGGCCGGCCCGCTCGTGCTCGAGCATGTTGTCGGCGCGCCGGCGCAGCGTGTCGAGAAACAGCACGCTGCGCTGCCACCAGTCGAGCGGGTAGCGCCATGCATCGGCCGATTTTGCTGCTTTGGCGGCTGCTGCCACGCTCGCTGGCCGCGGGATTGTGGTCGCGGCCAATGTGGCTCGGTGCGCTTCACGAGCGTTCCTTGGCGATGCCGCTGTGTGGAGGGCGGGCCGTTTGGTTCTGGTCGCTGGTTTCATCGAAAATTCTCCCTTGCCACTATTTGATAGCGTTTCGTCGCACTCGTCGGCGACGACATGCCATCGTGCCGTGCGGCCACCGACGCGATGCTGACGCGCCGATTACGTTTCGTTCATCTCACCATCGGCAACGCCCGGCCCGCTGCGCAGCGCCGGCGCAAGACCGGAGACCTCGCTGCCGAGGATGCCTCACCCGTCCCGCCGCGTCCGCAAGAAGTCCCGCATCAGTCGCCACGTCAACCACAGCGCGACTGCATAGCCGAGCACCGCGAGCACCGGCGTTTCGCCCCAGCGCGGCCCCAGGCTGTGCTGCATCAGCAGCGACGCCGCGACGTAGAGCCCCAGCGTCACCAGCGCGAGCGCAACGCGGCTGCTGCCGCGTGCGAGCTCGCCGTGCAGCGCCTCCAGCCCATGATGGCGCACCGACAGCTCG
The DNA here is from genome assembly GCA_035444405.1 of Rhodocyclaceae bacterium. GTDB lineage: Bacteria > Pseudomonadota > Gammaproteobacteria > Burkholderiales > Rhodocyclaceae > DAOMOP01. The sequence continues at coordinate 6,116 of DAOMOP010000168.1, read as the reverse complement.
ACCCCCTCGGTGCGCAGCCGGTGCAGCAGCCGGGCGAGCTCGGTGGGCATCTGCTGCACCGCTACGAGGCTCTCGTACTTGAGGCGCGCCGTCGCACCGGCGTCGCCGTCCGCGCCGGCCTGCGCTTCGACCATCGCCCCGGCGCGGCCGAACAGACCCTCCATCAGATTGAACTGCGGGTCGAGCCGCCGCACGGTGCTTTCCATCAGAAAGATCGCGCGCATGAGCACCAGCAGGTGATGCGGCAGGCGTGCGTTGCGGCCTTGGCCGATGCGCGCGACGCGCACGAAGGCTTCGCCGAAGGACCAGTCCTTGAGCGGCTTGCGCGCGTAGTCGCGGATCACCTCTTCCATGCCGGCGCGAAACGCCGGGCGATCCAGCGCGCCGGCCACCATGCCGAGCTCGACGAAGGCATCGAGCAGCCATGCGCCATCCTGCTGCACGAAGGCGAGCATGAACGCGAGCAGGTTCGCACGCGTGCGCCGGTCGAGGTAGCCGACCAGCCCGAAGTCGTGCAGGCAGATGCGTCCGTCCGCAAGCACGAACAGGTTGCCCGGATGCGGGTCGCCGTGAAACACCCCGGCGACGAAGAACTGATGCAGATAGGCTTCGACCAGATGCGTCGCGAGCGCCCGGCCGCGTGCCTGCAGCGTCGGGTCGTCGATGCGCGTGCCGGGGCTCATTTCCTGCACGATCACCCACTCGCTGTACAGCTCGTCGACGACGCCGGGAACGTACACCGTCGCCGAATCGCGGAAGACCTCGACAAAGCGCCGGATGTTGTCGGCCTCGCGGCGAAAGTCGAGCTCCTGGTGCAGGTTGCGCGCGAGCTCCTCGACGAGCTCCAGCGGACGGACGCGGCGCAGGCCCGGCAGCAGCCATTGGACGCTGCGCACGAACCAGCGCAGGATGCGAATGTCCTCGCTGACCTGGCGGCGGATGCCGGGGCGGCGGACCTTGACGATCACCGGCCGGCCGTCGGGCATGCGCGCCCGATGCACCTGGGCGATCGAGCCGGCCGCGAGCGGTGTCGGGTCGAGCTCCGCGAACAGCGCCTCGGGGGGCTTCCCGGCCGAGGCTGCGATCTCGGCGCGCGCCGCTTCGAACGCGAACGGCTCGACGCGGTCGTGGAGGCGGCCGAGCGCGGCGACGTAATCGTCGGGCAGCAGCTCGCGGTGCAGCGACAGCCCCTGGCCGAGCTTGACGAAGGTCGTGCCGAGCCGCTCCAGCGTAACCGCCAGTCGTTGCGCCGGCGACGGCCCGCCGCGCAGCAGTCCGGCGCGCACGGCAGCCCACCACCACAGATAGCCCCAGAGTGCGGTGTTGATGCGGATCAGTCGGACGAGGACGTGCATCGCCGCTTGTTTGCGGATCCGCTCACAGCGTCTCGAGCCGCTTGCGCTTGAGGGTCGCCGAGTTGACGATCACCGACAGCGAGGACAGCGCCATCGCCGCCGCGGCGATGATCGGGTTGAGGAAGCCCAGCGCCGCCACCGGCACGCCCAGCGTGTTGTAGATGAAGGCCCAGAACAGGTTCTGCTTGATCTTGGTGATCGTCGCGCGCGACAGGCGGATCGACGCGACCACGTCGCGGACGTCGTCGCGGATCAGGATGATGCCGCCCGTCTCCTTGGCCACGTCGGAGCCCGAGCCGATCGCGATGCCGATGTCGGCGGTGGCGAGCGCCGGCGCGTCGTTGACGCCGTCGCCGACCATCGCCACGCACTTACCCTGTTTCTGCAGCTCCTGGATCACGCGGGCCTTTGACTCGGGCAGCACTTCGGCGATCACCGACGTGATGCCCAACTGACGGGCAATCGCATCGGCGGTGCGGCGATTGTCGCCGGTCAGCATCACGACCTCGATGCGCTCGGCCTGTAGCGCGGCGACGGCCGCCTTCGCCTCGTCCTTGAGCGTGTCGGCCACCGCGATGACCCCGCAGAGCACGCCGTCGCATGCTATGAGCATGGCTGTCTTGCCCTCGGCCTCGAGTCGGAGCATCGCTTCTTCGGCCGTCGCAGCAGGGATCTTCGCGGTCTCGAACAGGCGCCGGTTGCCCAGCAGCACGCGCCGGCCGGTGACCTCGCCGCGCACGCCGTGACCGGGCATGGCCTCGAAGCCGGCGGCGTGCGGCAAGGCGATGCCGCGATGGCGGGCTGCGCGTACGACGGCTTCGCCGAGCGGGTGTTCGGAGCCGGACTCGAGCGCGGCCGCGAGGGCGATGATCTCGGTGTCGGCCGCGTCGCCGAGGGCCACGATGTCGGTCACATTGGGTTCGCCGCGGGTCAGGGTGCCGGTCTTGTCGAACACGACCGTGGTGAGCGCCTGCGCCCGCTCGAGCACCTCGCCGCCGCGGATCACCGCCGACCCGGGAGCCTTCTCGACCGGCATCGACTCGCCGGTCAGCATCGATTCGTCCACCGACGAGCCGCCTTCGAGCACCGTGCCGTCGGACGGGATCTTCTCCCCGGGCCTGACCACCACCACCTCGCCGACCATCACGGATTCGGCCGGCACCTCCATTTCGATGCTGTTGCGGATCACACGGGCCGTCGCCGGCTTGAGATCGAGCAGCTTTCGCACCGCCGCCGAGGAGCGCTTCTTGATCAGCTCCTCCATGTACTTGCCGAGCAGCACGAACGCGATGATCACCGCCGAGACCTCGAAGTATACGTCGCGCTCCTCGACCTCGACCGGCAGCACCTCGGGAAAGAACAGCACCGCGACGCTGTAGACATATGCGACAGTGGTGCCGAGCGCGATCAGGAAGTCCATGTTGATCGTGCGCGTGCGGATCGCGTTCCACGATCCCTTGTAGAAGCTCCACCCGCCGATGAACTGCACCGGGGTCACCAGCAGGAACAGCCACATGCCCCAGGTGAACCACGGCAGCGCCGGAATCGGCGCCCAAGTGACGATCGTCGCCCCGGTCGCCAGCGTCAGGAATGCGCCGGCGCGAAGAATCGCCAGCGCCAGCACGCCGGTGAGTGCGATCGCCACGCGGGTGCGCATCGACTTGAGCTCGGCTTCCGGCGACTCGAAGGTGCGCTGGCAACCGGTGCTGCAGAAGTAATAGGTGCGCCCGCCGCGTTCGCTTTTCAGTGCCGTCGCCTTGCTCACCATCATGCCGCAGATCGGATCCTTGGCCATCTCCCCTGAGCGCTTGCCGAAAAGGGGTGGCGCCGTCATGGAATCGTCATGGGCGTTGGGCGCATGGAGGTGCGGGGCCGCGTGCGACGGCGACAGGGTGAGTGGCCCCATCGGCCCCTTGTGTTTTACGTACGCCGCGGGATCGGCCCGAAACTGGCTCAGGCAACGATCCGAGCAAAAATAGTAACGCCGTCCTTCGAAGTCAGCGCTGCCCGCCGACGACTGTTCCTGAATCTCCATCCCACACACCGGGTCGATGGCCATGGCCGGCTCCCGTCGTCGTTCATGAGTGGCCTGCCGTGAACGGCAGGCCGGATCGATTGGTCCGTGGTGAGGCGTCCTGCTCGTCGTGCGATACGCGTCAGTCCTGCGACGCCCCGGACACACTCTGGCTGCGCCGCGGAATAAAGGCCGGCGTGCGCGCCATGTACTCGCGGTACGCGTCGCCGAACTCGGCGATCGAGTCGAGCTCCTCGCGGCGTGCGAGCCGAGCGTACATGTAGAGCAACACCGGGAACAGCGCCAGTGTGATGAGCGTCGGCCATTGCAGCAGGAAGCCGAACATGATCGACACGAAGCCGACGTATTGCGGGTGGCGGATCCGCGCATACGGGCCGGTGTCGGCGACGCGGTGCTCGCGCTGCGCTTCGTACAGCACCGGCCAGGCTTTCGCGAGCAGCCAGAAGCCGGCGACGATGAAGACCGTGCTGAGCAGGTGGAAGGGGCCGAAATGCGGGTTCGTCTCCCAGCCGAAGATCATCTCGAGCAAGTGGCCGGCGTCGTGCGAGAACCAGTCCACGCTCGGAAAGCGCGACGACAGCCAGCCCGAGAGCAGGTAGATCGTCAGCGGAAAGCCGTACATCTCGGTGAATAGCGCGACGATGAAGGCCGAGTAGGCGCCGAACGAGCGCCAGTCGCGCGTCGATTGCGGCTTTGCGAAGCTGAACGCGAACGCGATGAAGATCAGCGAGTTCAGCAGCACCAGCGACCACAGCCCGTAGGCAGAGGCTCCGTTCATCGCGGCTCTCCTGGGCCGTCGTTCTTGCCCGAGGTGCCGCCGTGGCTGCCGTGTCCGCCATGGCCGTGGCCGCCGTGCATGAACAGGTGCATCAGTGGGCACGCGAGCAGGATCAGCCAGGGCAGAAAGCCGAGCAGGTGGGCGCGATGCTCGGCAAGCAGGAAGAATGCGCTGATCGCGAGAAAGCCGAAGAAGACCCATTTGCTGCGGCTCCGGGCCGTGGGCGACGAACTCGGCGCGCGTGGCTCGCGACGCGTTGTTTCGGTCGCGTGGTCAGCGCGCGATGCGGGGGTGCCGGCGGGGCCGTGCGTGTGAGCAGGTTTTTGCATGATGTTCAACGATGTTGGTGATCAAACCGGGCTTCGATCGGCCGGGGCGCGCCGGGCAGGCGGATCTCGAGCGTCACCCGGTACTGGCCGGGGCTTTGCATGCGGAAGTAGTTGCCGAACGTGATCGTGTCACCGATCACCATTGCGTCGAGCGTCTTGCGCGTGCCGGCCATGCCGAGCTCGCCGACCGTTGCGCGCACGTCGGCGTCGGTGATGCGTTCGCCGGCCCGGTCGTACAGCGCGACCATCAGGTGGTAGTCGCCGCGCCGCGCGCGGCCGTGCATCGGTGCGTCGTCGTGCGCAGCGGTCTGGCGGCTCGCGACTTCGGCGGGCAGAAAGCCGTAGTAGATGTCGAGCCCGTCGGCGCTCGCGTGCTGCTGCAGCGCCTGCGCAACCGTGCCGCCGGCCGCAGTCAGCATGGTCAGAGCCGCGATCGCAGGGAAAATGTTGTGGAGTGATGACCTGAACATGACCGCCTCCTGAAAACTTCATCGATTGTGGCCACCCTGACGATGAGTCCGGCCCGCGGGCCGCCGCTACGATCGCGCAGGGGGTATTGTCGCGTTCGTGGCTGGCCGGCCCGCCCCGCGCGCGGGCCGCGAATTACCGCCCGACGCCCAGCTGCGCGCGCCGGAGCAGCATCGAGTTGCCGATCACCGACAGCGAGCTCACGGTCATCGCGACGACGCCGATCATCGGATGCAGCAGGCCCACCGCCGCGATCGGGATCGCTGCGACGTTGTAGAACCAGGCCCAGAACAGGTTCTGCACGATCTTCGAGAAGGTCGCCTTCGACAGCCGGATCGCCTCGACGACCTTGGTCAGCTCGCCCTTGACCAGCGTCACGTCGGCCGCTTCGATCGCGACGTCGGCACCGGCGCCGATCGCGATGCCGACGTTGGCCTGCTTCAACGCCGGCGCGTCGTTGATGCCGTCGCCGACCATCGCGACGTGCTGGCCGTGGCGCGCCTGCAGCGCCTTGATCGCATCGACCTTGCCTTCGGGCAGCACGCCGGCCATCACCTCGTCGACGCCGACCTGGGCGGCGACATGGCGCGCGGTGCGTTCGTTGTCGCCGGTGACCATCACGACGTGGATGCCGAGCGCGTGGAGCGCGGCGATCGCGGCCTTCGAATCGGCCTTGACGGTGTCGGCGACCGCGACGAGGCCGGCGGCGCGATCGTCGATCGCGACCAGCATCGCGGTCTTGCCTTCGTTTTCGAAGTGCTTGAGCACTTCGTCGAGCGGCCCATACGCGATGCCGGCTTCTTCGAGCATGCGGCGGCTGCCGACGCGCACCATGCGGCCATCGACCTCACCATGCACGCCGCGCGCGGTCACCGCCTTGAAGGCCTGTACCGCCGGTACGTCGATGCCGCGCTCGCGGGCGCCGCCGACGACGGCCTGGCCGAGCGGGTGTTCGGAGCCGGCCTCGACCGCCGCGGCCGCGCGCAGCACGGCGGCCTCGTCGAAGCCGTCGCCCGCGACGACGTCGGTCAGCGCGGGCTTGCCCTCGGTGATCGTGCCGGTCTTGTCGAGCACGACGATCTTGATGTCCTTGAGCGTCTGGATCGCCTCGCCGGAGCGGATCAGCACGCCGCGCTCGGCGCCGAGGCCGG
>DAOMOP010000167.1:0-9015 GCA_035444405.1 Rhodocyclaceae bacterium | reverse complement strand
ATGTCGTCGGCGCTCGCCTCGCTGACGTGCCCGACGACGCGCGTGCGCTCGGCCGGCGAGTGCACCGCGCGCGCCTCGCGCGTGCGCTCCTCGCCGGCGACGATCGGGCCGGCGGTCCAGCCGTCGCGCTCGGCTGCGGCCATGCGCTCGGCGAGCGGGCGCAGCACCGCGCGGTCGTTCAAGTCCATGCCGGCGAAATTCGTCCGACCCTCGCCGTACAGGTCGCGTGGCGCCGGGATGTGCGGATGCGGCACGTAGGACAGGCCGCGCACCTGCGCGATCGGGTCGGCGATGATCGCCTCGACCGGCAGCGACTCGTCCTGGATGCGGTTGACGAAGGAGCTGTTGGCGCCGTTCTCGAGCAGGCGGCGCACCAGATAGGCGAGCAAGTCCTCATGCTCGCCGACCGGCGCGTAGATGCGGCATGGCTTGCCGATGGCCGCGTCCTCGACCACCGCCTCGTAGAGCTCCTCGCCCATGCCGTGCAGGCGCTGGAACTCGTAGCCGTCGCCGTCGCCCGCATACTCGAGCACCGAGGCGATCGAGTGCGCGTTGTGGGTGGCGAACTGCGGGTAGAACACGTCGCGGTTCGCGAGCAGCTTCCTCGCGCAGGCGAGATAGGCGACGTCGGTATTGACCTTGCGCGTATAGACCGGGTAGCCGGGCAGCGCGAGCTCCTGTGACAGCTTGATCTCGGCGTCCCAGTAGGCGCCCTTGACCAGGCGCACCATCAGCCGGCGGCCGTGGCGGCGCGCCATGTCGGCGAGCCAGTCGATCACGAACGGGGCGCGCTTCTGGTAGGCCTGCACGACGACGCCGAAGCCGTCCCAGCCCTTGAGCGCATCGGCGCCGGCGATCGCCTCGATGACGTCGAGCGACAGGTCGAGGCGGGCGGCTTCCTCGGCGTCGATGTTGAGGCCGATGTCGAGCCGCGCGGCCTCGGCGGCGAGCGCGTGCATGCGCGGCACCAGCTCGTCCATGACGCGGCGCTCCTTCCACAGCTCGTAGCGCGGGTGCAGCGCCGACAGCTTGACCGAGATGCCCGGCCCGGCGTAGAGGCCGCGTCCGCCCGACACGCGGCCGATCGCGGCGATCGCGCCGCGGTAGGAGTCGAAGAAGCGGTCGGCGTCGGCCATCGTCCGCGCGGCCTCGCCGAGCATGTCGTACGAATAGCGGTAGCCCTTGCGCTCGAACGCCCTGGCGCGTTCGAGCGCCTCGTCGATGGTGCGCCCCATCACGAACTGGCGGCCCATGATGCGCATCGCCTGGTTGACGGCCTCGCGGATCATCGGTTCGCCGATGCGCGCGACCAGGCGGCGCAGCACCGCGCCGGGCGTCTGGCCCTTGACCCCGCGCAGGCCCACCAGCCGTCCGGTCAGCATCAGCGCCCACGTCGACGCATTGACGAACACCGAGTCGCTGCGCCCGAGATGCGCGTCCCAGTTCGCCGCCGACATCTTGTCGCGGATCAGCGCCTCCTGCGTGTCGTGGTCGGGGATGCGCAGCAGCGCCTCGGCGATGCACATCAGCATCACCCCTTCCTGCGTGGACAGGCCGTACTCGTGCAGGAAGGCGTCGATGCCGCCTTTCGAGCGCGCTCGCACACCGTCGACGAGGCGCCGCGCGGTGGCCTGGATGCGCGCCTGCGCTTCGGGGGCGAGATCGAGTCCGTCGAGCAGCGCACGTACGCACGTGCTTTCGTCGGCGCGGTAGTGCGCGTCGATCGCGCGCCGCAGCGCGTCGGGTTGCCGGGGGGCAGTGTCGAAGATCATCGCTCGTCCTCGCGTGGATGCGTCGGCCGGCGTGCGCGGCGTCCCGCCTGGGGCGCGGTGCTCAACGGCCGTGCAGCGTCTTCTCGAAAGTGTCGAATTCGGACTGGATCGCCTGTTCCGGCGGCCGGTCGAGCAGGCTCACCGCGACGATGGTCGCCGCGCACAGGATGAAGCCGGGCAGGATCTCGTACATGTCGAAGATGCCGCCTTCGATCTGCTTCCACACGATCACCGTCAGCGCGCCGACGATCATGCCGGCGAGCGCGCCGTTGCGCGTCATGCGGCGCCAGGTCAGCGACAGGATGATGACCGGGCCGAACGCCGCACCGAAGCCGCCCCATGCGTAGGCGACCAGCCCGAGCACCGTCGTGTCCGGATCGCGTGCCATGAAGACCGCGATCAGCGCGATCAGGACGACCGTGCCGCGCCCGATCCACACCAGCTCGCGCTGGCTCGCTTCCGGGCGCAGCAGCGACTTGTAGAAGTCCTCGGTCAGCGCGCTCGACGACACCAGCAGCTGCGAGTCGATCGTGCTCATGATCGCCGACAGGATCGCCGCGAGCAGCACACCGGCGACCCACGGGTTGAACAGCACCTGGGACAGCGTGATGAACACCGTCTCGGCGTTCTCGAGCGGCTGCTCGGCGAAGTACGCGATGCCGGCGAAGCCGGTGAAGATCGCCCCGTACAGCGCGAGCACCATCCACGTCATGCCGATCAGCCGCGCCGTCGGCATGTCGCTCGAGCGGCGCAGCGCCATGAAGCGCACGACGATGTGCGGCTGGCCGAAATAGCCCAGCCCCCACGCCATCAGCGACACGATGCCGAACAGCGTCATGTCGTGGAACATGTCGAGACGCGCCGGATCGACCGCCGCGACGCTGTCGAGCGTCGCGCCCCAGCCGCCGTCGGCGCCGATCACCGCCATCGGCACGATCAGCAGCGCCGCGAACATCAGCAGCCCCTGCACGAAGTCGGTCCAGCACACCGCCAGGAAGCCGCCGAGAAAGGTGTACGAGATGATCACGATCGCGCCCACCCACAGCGCGACGCCGTAGTCCATGCCGAAGCTCTTCTCGAACAGCGTCGCCCCGGCGACCATGCCCGACGACGTGTAGAAGGTGAAGAACACCAGGATCACGATCGCCGAGATCACCCGCAACGCCTTGCTCTTGTCGTAGAAGCGGTTCTCGAGGTAGTCGGGCACGGTGATCGCGTCGCGCGCGACCTCGGTGTAGACGCGCAGGCGCCGCGCGACGAACTGCCAGTTCAGGTACGCCCCGATCGACAGCCCCACCGCGATCCATGCCTGGTTCATGCCGGCGGCGTACATCGCGCCGGGCAGGCCGAGCAGCAGCCAGCCGCTCATGTCCGAGGCGCCGGCACTGAGCGCCGCCACGCCGGGGCCCAGGCGGCGGCCGCCGAGCACGTAGTCGGACAGGTTGTCGGTGAGGCGGTAGGCCGCAAAGCCTATGATCAGCATGCCGATCAGATAGACGACGAAGGTCACCAGGGTCGGGGTGCTCATGGTCATGGCCGCGCCCTCCTCACTTGCCCAGCAGCCAGGTGAGCAGCGACAGCAGCACTACGCCGCACATCGGCACGAGCAGCCAGAACCAGGTCGCGAAACTGAGTGAATGCTCCATGGGATCCTCTCGTTGTTGTAATGTCGGGATCGGGCGCGGACCGCCTTGCAGCGCGAAGGCGATCGGTCGGCCCAGCTCGTCGCGGACCTTCTTAACTATAGATGGCTGCGCCGTGTTTGCCGGGACGCGCGCCGTGCGTGCAGCGACGCGGCGCTTGATCGGGGTACCAACTTCTCTGATACTTGCCATGCCGAATGTTGGTGGCCCGATCTTTTTTGCCGCGGTGCGCGCTGTGCCGACCGCGGCGGGAGATTCCCATGGTGCGCCGCGCGCGACCGGCCCGCAGTGCGGGCGGCGGGCGCGGCGCGAGACTCGATCCGCAACGGGAGTAATCCGATATGTATGTCGAACAGATAATGACCAAGGACGTGCTGACCGCAACGCCCGACACGCGCCTGGCGCAACTCGCCGAGCTGATGCGCAAGAACAAGGTCCGCCACGTGCCGGTCGTCGATGCGAGCGGTGCGCTGCAGGGCATCGTCTCCAACCGCGACGTGCAGCGCGCGCAGCCGTCGCTGATCACGACGCTGGACAAGGGCGAGGTGAACTACCTGCTCGACAAGGTCAGCGCGGCCGACATCATGCACAAGAAGGTCGTCACGTGCACGCCCAAGACTCTGGTCGAGGAGGCGGGGCGGCTGATGCGCCCGAAGAAGATCGGCTGCCTGCCGGTGGTCGATGGCGGCAAGGTCGTCGGCATCGTCACCAGCGTCGACCTGCTCGACTTCTTTCTCGACATCACCGGCTGCTGGGTCGAGGGGGCGACGCGCATTTCGGTGCAGCTCGCCGACCAGGCCGGTCAGCTCGCCGCGCTGCTCGCCGCGGTCAACAGCTTCGGCGGCTACATCGTCGCCGTCGTGTCGCCGCGCACGCCGGACGGCGCCGGCAGCCGCACTGCGGTGATCCGCTTCGAGGCACCCGACAAGAACGCGGTGATCGACGGCCTGTGCAAGGCCGGCTACACCGTCACCGTAGACGGCGCGCCCGCACCGCTGCCGAACTGATCGGCCGCGGGACGGCGCGCCTGCCGCCGTCCCGCCCGCGGTGCGCGTCTGCCGTGCCGCCTCCCTTGCGGCCGCCGTGTGCGCCGCCTGCCGCCTGCCGTCCGCGTGCGGCGACTTTCCGACATGATCGACGGCGCCCACGGCCGTCGATGCCTTCTGCACGTCATGCATTATGGTGCAGATTTTGTGATCGCAATGAAATTAGTTGCATGTTCCGGTGATTTAATGCAATATAGCGCATAGAGTCTGCGGCGACGGCGGGATCGGACGATGGACATGGCGCTCAACGATGGCTTTCTCGACTGCGCAGCGTGGCGTGCCTGGCTCGAGCGCGAAGCCTTGCCGAACGCCTCCGCCTGGATCGGGGTGCTGCGGCGCGACGAGTTCGCCGCCGGGCGCGGAACGCTGCTCGTGTGGCGCACCGACGATGACGGCGTGCGCGTGGCGGTACGAGACTATCGTGCTGCGGTCGAGCCGGATGTGGCGCTGCTGCTGGTCGCCGACAGCGAGGCGCTCGGCGAGCTGCTCGCCCAGGGGGCTGTGCGCATTCGTCCGCTGGTGCGCCGCGGGCGGCTGCAGCCGTACATGCTGAAGACGCTCGACGAGCTCGACGAGGTCGGGCTGGCCGACTTCGTCGAGGACCTCGGGCTGGTATTCCCGCGACACTGACGGGCGCCATACGCCTCGGTGCCGGACTGCGTCGGGCAATGGAATCGAAAGGGGAATCGAGATGCTCCTGAAGGACAGAGTTGCAATCGTCACCGGTGCCGGACAGGGCCTGGGTGCGGCGATCGCGAAGGCCTATGCGCGCGAGGGCGCCAAGGTCGCCGTCGTCGATCTGATGCCCGAGCCGGCCGAGCGCGTCGCCGGCGAGATTGCCGCGGCCGGCGGCGAGGCCCTCGCGCTGACCTGTGACGTCGCCGAGCGCGGCCAGGTCGAGGCGATGGCCGCGCGCGTGACCGAGGCGTGGGGCCGCATCGACATCCTTGTGAACAACGCCGGCATCACGCGCACCGCGATGCTGCACAAGATGACGCCCGAGCAGTGGCAGCAGGTGCTCGGAGTGCATCTCACCGGCGCGTTCAACTGCGTGCAGGCGGTGGTCGGCGGCATGATCGAGCGCCAGTTCGGGCGCATCATCTACGTGACCTCGACGGCCGGCGTGCTCGGCACGATAGGCCAGATCAACTACAGCGCCGCCAAGGCCGGCGTGCTCGGCATGACCAAGAGCACCGCCAAGGAGCTGGCGCGCTACAACATCACCGCGAATGCGATCGCGCCCGGCGCGGCCACGCCGATGACCGAGACGATCCGCACCGACGAGCGCTTCAAGGAGAAGTACCTCGACCGCATCCCGATGGGCCGCTGGGCCGAGCCCGACGAGGTCGCGCCGGTGTTCGTGTTCTTCGCGTCGGATGCGGCCAGCTACGTCACCGGCCAGGTGCTCGCCGCCGACGGCGGCATGACGATTTACTGAGCGGGCCGCGCACCCGTGCGGTCGCCGCCGCCTCGTGCGGCGCGTGGCCACAGCTCGGCGATCCGCAACGGGTCGCACAACCAGTCTCTCCCTTCGCGGGGTGGGTTCGGCCCTTGGGCCGTGGCGCACCCACCCCGATCTTTTTTCCGGGAAACCTGAACGTCTGCGCAGTCGCGTTCGCACGTGCAGGGGCGCGCGCTCACGCCGTCGGTGCGCAGGCGTAAATCTTCGTCCTCCTGCTTCGGCGCGCATCGGGCGTGACAGCGATGGTGCGCGCGAAAACCCGGGCGTTCGCGGCATCCGCATGGCGTGTCGCTGCGCCGACGCGGATGCCGTACCGGCGCTTGACAGGCCCGCCGGCGCGGCGCACCGTGGCCTGCGTAGCGATCGGGGCGACGGGGCCGGCTGATGACGAAGGTGATGCTGCATCTGGTGCTGGGCGACACCGCGGCCGGCGTGGTGCGCGAGGCGATGGCCGGCGGTGCGCTCGCGCCGGGCGAGCCGCTGCGCTTTCGCGACATTTATTGCGTCGGGCCGCTGACCGCGCTCGGCACCGCCGATGCGGCGGCCAGTCGCGCGCGCTACTGGGCCGAGCTGCTGCCCGACGCGCCGCCGCCGCTCTCCGAATTCGCCGACGAGGAGGCGCGCTACGGAGAGGCGCGCGAGGCGGCGCGCAGCGGCACGCTGGTGCTGTGGGTCGGCGCGCACAGCTCGTCGCAGCTGTGGCTGCAGCGTGCCGCGTCCGAGTTGCCGGCACATGCGCCGGACGTGCGCATCGTCGCCGTGGCGGCGGCCGCCGATGCGCGCGGCCGGCGCACGCCGAGCCAGTTCGAGCCGGACGAGTTCGGCCGCCTGCTTGCCGCTGCGCAGCGTCTGGACGAGACGACGCGGGCTGTGCTCGCCGGCGAATGGGCGCGCAACACGGCGGTCGCCTCCGGCGTGCGGCGCTGGGTCGATGGGCGCATCCGTCATCACGGCGACGATTTCTACGACCGCCTGCTCCTCGCGCAGTGCGACGAGGAGTGGCAGCCGGCCGAGCAGGTGATCGGCTCGGCGCAGTGGGAGTGCGACGAATTCATCGGCGATGTGTTCTTCGCGTGGCGGCTGCGCCGTCTCGCCGAGACCGGGCAGGTGCTGTGGCGCGGTCCGCAGGGCGATGCCGCGCAAGCCGTGGTGCGCCTTGCCGCGACGGGCGAGGGCGGGTCGGCCCGGCACTGAGTGCACGACGTTGCCCACGCCGGTGTCGGGGCGCGGTGGCGCGTGGTCCGAGTTGCATCGTCGGGGGGCACGCGCGGCGGCGCGCCCGTCGGTAGCGCGGCATCGGTAGCGCGGCATCGGTAGCGTGCGGCCGCTGGTGTGCGGCCCGTCGCGCGGGCAGCGCGCTCAGCCCGAAGGCGGCTGCAGCGGCGGGCGCGTGCGGTAGAACGCCAGCGGCGCGGCGGCGCCTGCCTGCTTCAGCACGCTCTTCTTGATGCGCCCGACGACATGCATCTCGCACGCCTTGCAGTCGAACCGCAGCGTCAGCCGCTCGCGGCCGTTGACGAGCGTGAGCGGCTCGGCGCGGATCGTGCCGGCCACGCCGGTCACGCCGGCGGTCTGCTTCGGGCACAGGCTCAGGCTGTAGCGCACGCAGTGGCGGGTGATCATCAGGCTCACCTCGCCGAGCGCCTCGTGGCTCTCGTAGGCCGCCTCGATCACCTTGACGCCGTGGCGGGCGTAGAAGTCGCGCGCCTTGTGGTTGAACACGTTGGCGAGGTAGCTCAGGCCGTCCTCGGGGTAGGGTACCGGCGGCGCGACCGCGGCGGGCTGGACGCTGTACGCGCCGCTGTCGGTGCAGACGCCGCCAGGCCGCGGCGCTGGCAGCCTCGAGCCGCGCGGTCGCGTCGCGGCGCAGCGCGTTCACGGCGGCGGCGGGCACAAACCACGGCCGCGCGAGCGCGAGCTCGATGCGCTGCGCGGTGAAGATCGTGTTGCCGAGCCTGCCGAGCTGCTCGCGTAGAGTGGCTTGTGCGCGTTCGGCGTCCCGGGCCGGCTCGAACGGGTGGGCCAGTGTTGCGCTCGCACGGTGGCCGTCCTCGTCCTCGAGCTCGAGCGCGAGGCCGTCGGCGTGCTCGGAGAGCCGCATCGCAACGCCGATGCGCCGCGCGGCCGATGGCTTGGCGAGCAGCCGCTCCCACGCGACGTCGGTGTTGCGTGAAATCTCGGTGCCGACACGCAAGTCCTTGAGCTTCGCGATGCCCTCGGCCGGCCACACGCGCCAGCGCGCGTGCCGCGGCTCGGCGGCCGGCGTGGCCAGGTGCTCGACGCGGTTCGCGCGCAGGCCGTGCAGCCTGCGCTGCAGGTCGAACCAGGTGAGCCCGTCGCCGTTGGCGAGCACCGCCTCGCCTTCGAGCTCGAAGCTGTCGGCGTGCGTGCGCACGACGTGGCCGACCGGCAACCCGGCCCACGTCGGCGCGTCGAAGGCGCCGATGTCGGGCTGGCGGCCATTGACGAAGTAGTCGGTTACGCCGCGGTTGTAGTTGCGCTGCGGGTCGGGGCTGAAGGTGTGGCTGCAGCGCCCGCTCGACGCGCGCGCGAGCTCGGGGCGCGCGGCGAGGAGGTCGTCGAGCAGCAGCCGGTAGTGGGCGGTGATGTTCTTGACGTAGCCCAGGTCCTTGTAGCGCCCCTCGATCTTGAAGCTGCGCACGCCGGCGTCGACGAGCGCGGCGAGGTTGGCCGACTGGTCGTTGTCCTTCATCGACAGCACGTGCTGCTGGTGCGCGACGATGCGCCCGGCCGCATCGAGCACCTCGTAGGGCAGCCGGCAGGCCTGCGAGCAGTCGCCGCGGTTGGCGCTGCGCCCGGTGTGGGCGTGGCTGACGTAGCACTGCCCGCTGTAGGCCACGCACAGCGCGCCATGCACGAAGAACTCGAGCACGCAGCGCGCCGGGTCGGTCGCGGCGCGCACGGCGCGGATCTGCGCGAGCGTGAGCTCGCGCGCGAGCACGATCTGCGAGAAGCCGACGTCCTGCAGGAAGCGCGCCTTGTCGGGCGTGCGGATGTCGGTCTGGGTGCTCGCGTGCAGCTGGATCGGCGGCAGGTCGAGCTCGAGCAGGCCCATGTCCTGCACGATCAGG
>DAOMOP010000166.1:1163-9124 GCA_035444405.1 Rhodocyclaceae bacterium | reverse complement strand
CGCCGCCGAGCAGCTTGCGGTACTCGTTCGACTTGAAGTCGGACATGCGCACGATGACCGGCTTCGGATAGAAGGCCGCGGCGATGGTCGCGATGCCCTCGACGAGCTTCTCGACGAAGAACTGGCGCGGCGTCGCGTAGCCGCGCGAGCGGCGCATGATCTCGTCGCGCAGGCTGGCCGGCACCTGGCCGATCTCGAGGATGGCCTTGGGATGGATGCCGATCATGTTGTTGATGACGAACTCGAGGCGGGCGAGGCCGACGCCGCCGTTCGGAATCTGCGCGAACTCGAACGCGAGCTCGGGATTGCCGACGTTCATCATCACCTTGACCGGAATGTCGGGCAGGTTGCCCATGTCGGTGGTGATGACCTCGAAGTCGAGGCGGCCGCGATACACGTAGCCGGTATCGCCTTCGGCGCACGATACCGTCACCGAATCGCCCTCGTCGAGCACCTCGGTCGCGTTGCCGCAGCCGACGATGGCCGGGATGCCGAGCTCGCGCGCGATGATCGCCGCGTGGCAGGTGCGCCCGCCGCGGTTGGTGACGATGGCGCTGGCGCGCTTCATCACCGGCTCCCAGTTCGGATCGGTCATGTCGGTGACGAGGATGTCGCCGGCCTGCACGCGGTTCATCTCGGCGGCGCTGGCGACCACGCGCACCGTGCCGGCGCCGATCTTCTGGCCGATCGCGCGGCCGTGCGTGAGCGCCTTGCCGTACTGCTTGAGGCGGTACTTCTCCATCACCAGGCCCGAGGCCTGGGATTTCACCGTCTCGGGGCGTGCCTGCAGGATGTAGAGCTTGCCGTCGACGCCGTCCTTGCCCCACTCGATGTCCATCGGCCGGCCGTAGTGCTGCTCGATCACCACCGCGTAGCGGGCGAGTTCGAGCACGTCCGCATCGCTCAGCGAGAAGCGGTGGCGGTCGGCCTCGGGCACATCGACGGTGCGCACCGACTTGCCGGCGACCGCCTTGTCGGTGAATTCCATCTTGATCAGCTTGGAGCCGAGGTTGCGGCGCACGATGGCCGGCTTGCCGAGCGCGAGCGTCGGCTTGTGCACGTAGAATTCGTCCGGATTCACCGCGCCCTGCACGACCGTCTCGCCGAGCCCGAACGAGGCGGTGATGAACACGACATCGGCAAAGCCCGACTCGGTGTCGATCGTGAACATCACCCCCGAGGCGCCGCTGTCCGAACGCACCATGCGCTGCACGCCGGCCGACAGCGCCACCTCGGCGTGCGTGAAGCCCTTGTGCACGCGGTAGGCGATCGCGCGATCGTTGTACAGCGACGCGAACACCTCCTTGACCGCATGCAGGATGTTCTCGTAGCCGTGGATGTTCAGAAAGGTTTCCTGCTGTCCCGCGAACGACGCATCCGGCAGATCCTCGGCGGTGGCCGACGAACGCACCGCGAAGCTGCCCTCGCCTTCGGCCGTCAGCGCGTTGTAGGCGGCATGGATCTCCTCCTCGAGCTTGGCCGGGAACGGCGTCTCGACGATCCAGCGTCGGATCTCGGCGCCGGTCCTCGCCAGCGCGATGACGTCGTCGACGTCGAGCGCATCGAGCGCGGCGTGAATGCGGTCGGCCAGCCCCTGGTGGGCGAGAAACTCCCGGTAAGCCGCAGCGGTGGTTGCAAATCCGCCGGGAACACGCACACTGGCGGGCAACTGGCTGATCATTTCACCGAGCGAGGCGTTCTTGCCGCCGACCTCTTCGACGTCGGTCATGCGCAGCTCGGTGAAGGGAATGACGTAACGGGACATGAATGGCCTTCCGAAAATATTGGGGACAAAGCAGAATGTGATTTTAACGAGTTTTGCTGCTTTGCCGCACGACCTCGTAAACCCGAATTGTCCGATCGACCCGCACCCATGCTCGACCGCCCGACCCGCACCGCCTTCTTCATTTCCGATGGCACCGGAATCACCGCCGAAACGCTCGGCCACAGCCTGCTCACGCAGTTTCCGGAGGCGCGCTTCCGCCAGATCAGGATTCCGTTCGTCGACGATCTGGACAAGGCGCTCGACTGCGCCCGCCAGATCCGCGAGGCCGGGGCGCGCGACGGCGCGCGCCCGATCGTGTTCAGCACGCTGGTCAATCCCGACTCGGTGGCCGGCCTGCGCCAGGCCGATGCGCTGTTCATCGATCTGTTCGAGCAGTTCATCGGCCCGCTCGAGACCGAGCTCGACATGCGCTCGAACCACGCCGTCGGCCGCTTCCACGGCATCGCCGAGAGCAGCGACTACAAGGCGCGCATCGAGGCGATCAACTACGCCATGGCCCACGACGATGGCGTATCATCGGACGGCGAGCTGGCCGATGCCGACGTGATCCTGGTCGGCGTCTCCCGCTCGGGCAAGACGCCGACCAGCCTGTACCTGGCGATGCAGTTC
Source organism: Rhodocyclaceae bacterium (assembly GCA_035444405.1). Classification (GTDB taxonomy): domain Bacteria; phylum Pseudomonadota; class Gammaproteobacteria; order Burkholderiales; family Rhodocyclaceae; genus DAOMOP01. The sequence continues at coordinate 6,729 of DAOMOP010000166.1, read as the reverse complement.
GGCGTGAAGGCGGCCAACTACCCGCTGATTCCGGAAGATTTCGAACGCAACAAGCTGCCCGGCGAGCTGCACCAGCGGCGCAAGAAGCTCTTCGGCCTGACCATCGCGCCCGAGCGGCTCAGCCAGATCCGCCAGGAGCGACGGCCCAACAGCCGGTACGCCTCGCTCGAGAACTGCTGCTACGAGATCGACGCGGCGCAGAAGCTGATGCGTCGCGAAAACATCCCGTGGCTGGACTCGACGGCGAAATCGATCGAGGAGATCTCCGCGACCATCATGCAGGCCATCCGGCTCAACAAGCCGGCCTACTGAATCCCGTCGGGCGCGCCGGCCCGCCCGCCGCGCGCGGCATCGCGCCGGCCCGACGACCCGAACCATCCCGAGAGGTTAGAAGATGAAAAGAACCCGTCAGAAGCGCCGAGGCGGACTGGGCCGCGAAACCGAAAACCTGATCTGGCTCGCGACCGGACTGACCCAGTCCGGCAGCCGCGCGGAAGACCGCTACTGGGACGAACAGCTTGCCACCGCCATCGACGCACTGCTCGAATCACACGACGAGGACGCGCTCAACGCCGCCCTCGACAAGCTCTACGGCGACGATGCGCGCGCCTACGAGGAGCTTGCCGACTTCATCGAATCACGTGCCGAAAACACGTCCAGCCTGTCCTCCGACCATCAGGTGCTGCTGGTCGGCGCCCCGGTGCTCGCCTGGTCGCGTTTCCAGATTCCGGCCAACACCATCCCTCCGGCCGTGCTGTCGAACCTGCGCGTGCATCTGCAGGCCCACATCCTGAGCGCCGAGGCCAGGATCGCGCTCGCCGACTTCCTGTTCAGCCCCGACCAGTTGCCGCAGGGCTACTGCCCGACCGCCGAATTCACCGCCGCACTCGGCCGTGCCGCCCTCGAAGGCCATGATCTGCACATCGACACCAAGGGCATGGCGGAAACAGCCCATTTCCTGTCCGACACGCGCTACCTGCTCGCCGCCGTCGTCGTGCCCAAGGGCAAGCCGTTCTTCCGCTGGCAGGAACCCGATTCGACGCGCGAGCAGGCGCTGACCCAGTGGCGCAATCAGGGTGGCGCCTGCCTCGCCCCGCTGCTGCCCGGCTGCGCGACCGAGGTGGTGCTGCCCGAGGCCTACTTCGCCGCCAGCCGCGAGGCCGATCGCAGCAGCCGCCCTTACGCGATCCGCGCGTCGGTGGCCTTCCTCGGCGCCGAGCTGGAGACGCCGGCGGCCAACCTGCGCGCGAGCATCGCGCCGTTCCACGATCGCGATCTCGAGGAATACCGCATCGGCTTCGCGGTGCGCGGCCGCGACCAGATCGTGCACGGCGTGGTGTGGCCGCTGCTCGGCGCCGAAGACGAGACGACCGACATCCCGGCGGAAGTGGAGGCGGTGCTGCGCGACTGCGGCGTCACCGACATCGTCTCGCTCGACCACCGCTTTCCGCTCGAGTATTGCGACGACTGCGGCGCGCCGCTTTATCCGTCGGCCGACGGCGAGATCGTGCACGCCGAGATGCCCGAGGCGCACGGCGAGCAGGCGCCGCGCCACCTGCATTGACGGCGCACGGCGGCGGTTCGACAATCGCGGCAGGCGAGCTCTTGCGCCACGCGCCGCGAGAGGCTCGGCCTTGTCGCGACGCGATGCGGAGGCACCGATGACAGACAAGCTCGAAAAGACGGACGCCGAATGGCGCGCGGCGCTCACGCCGATGGAATACCACGTGATGCGCGAGAAAGGCACCGAGCGTGCCTTCACCGGCGAGTACTGGGACTTCTGGGAGCACGGCGAATACCGCTGCCGCGCCTGCGGCGCGCCGCTCTTCCACTCGGATCACAAGTTCGACGCCGGCTGCGGCTGGCCGAGTTTCTGGACCGCGGCCGCCCCCGGGAACGTCGACAGCGCCGAAGACTTCAGTCACGCCATGCACCGCACCGAGGTGCTGTGCCACGACTGCGGCGCCCACCTCGGCCACGTCTTCGAGGACGGGCCGCAGCCGACCGGGCTGCGCTACTGCATCAACTCGGCCTCGATCCGCTTCGCGCCCGACGAGCCGTAGGGCGGCACCCGCTCAGCGCCCGCCCGGCCGCTCGGCCTCGAGCAGAAAGTCGCGCACCAGCCCGATCTGCGACGGCTCCATGAACATCGGCGCATGGCCGACGCCGGGAATCTCGGCAATGCGCGCGCGCGGCCCGGTTTCGGCCATCTGCACGAGCGTGTCGTGCTCGAGCAGATCGGACTCGGCGCCGCGCAGTGCCAGCGTCGGGCAGCGCACCGCACGGTAGGCGTCCCACAGATCGACATCGGTGACGATCGGCGTGTCGCGAAAGACGTCGCCGATGCCGGGGTCGTACACCATCACGAAGCCGCCCTCGACCGGGCGCACCGAATAGCGCGTCAGGTGCTCCCACTGCACATCGGTGAGCGGCCCGAACGGCGCGGCGACCGTGCGGATCCACATCTCGGCCTCCTTCATCGTCGCGAACTTCGGCGCGCGGCCGACGTATTCGCCGATGCGGCGCAGCGACACCGCGGTGATCACCGGCCCGACGTCGTTCAGCACCAGACGCGAGATCGGCGAGTGCGGCATGCCGGCCAGCAGCATGCCGATGATGCCGCCCATCGACGTGCCGACCCAGTGCACGACTTTCGCATCGAGCCGTGCGATCAGCGTGACCATGTCGGCCACGTAGGTCGGAAAGCCGTAGTCGGACTTGACGCCCAGCCAGTCGCTGCGGCCGCGCCCGACCACGTCCGGGCACACCACGCGGTACTCGTCGAGCAGCGCCTGGGCGAGAAAATCGAAGTCGCGCCCGTTGCGCGTCAGCCCGTGCGCGCAGATCAGCACCTTGCGATTGGCCGGGTCGCCCCATTCCGTGTAGGCCATGCGATGCAGGCCGTGCGGGCCGAGGCACTGCACCGTGCGTTCGCGAACGCCCTGGTGCGGCCGACGTGTGGATCGCAGCGGCGCGAACAGGTCCTGGAGCGTATCGACAAGGCTCATGCGGGGTCTCGATCGGAATGGTGTCGGGCAGGCTGGTGAGCCGTGCGCAGTGTAACCCGGAACCACGGCGTCGATGCCGAATCGATGCGCATCGCCGCATCAACGGCCGTGCCAGTAGCGCGGCGCCCGCTCGCGCTGCGACGCGACCGCGACACCGTCCGGGCCGATGTGCACGGCGATCGCACCCTGGGCGTCGGTGCGCCAGTTGCGCGCGCCGGCGGCCGTCCAGCGCGCCCACACGGCCGGATGCGGATGGCCGAAGCGGTTCAGGTTGCCGACCGAATGGATCGCGTGCACGGCGCCGGTCGCCGAGACGAGGGCCGGCGAGGACGACGTGCGGCTGCCGTGATGCGGCACCACCACGACGTCGCTCGCCAGTACACCGGGCCCGGCCGCGAGCAGGCGTGCCTCGGCGGCGGCGCCGATGTCGCCGGTGAGCAGCAGCGCGCCATGGGCCGACGCGACGCGCAGCACGCACGAGGCGTCGTTGTCGCCGCCGGACGATGCCTCAACGGCGGCCGGATGCAGCACCTCGAACACCACCGCATCCCATTCCCAGCGCAGGCCCGCACGGCAGTGGTGCAGCGGCAACGGGCCGGCAGCCGCGATCGCGTGGCCGTCGGGCAGGTTCGCGAGCACCTCGCGCACCGGCAGGCCCGCGATCAGCGAGGCGGCACCGCCGGCATGATCGCCGTCGCCGTGCGAGATCACCAGCCGATCGAGCGCAGCCACTCCGCTCGCCGCCAGATATGGCAACAGCACGCGCTCGCCGGCATCGGTGGCCGGTCCGTAGGTCGGGCCGGCATCGTAGATCAAGTCGTGCGAGGCCGTCTGCACATGCACGGCCAGCCCCTGGCCGACGTCGAGCACGGTGGCGCGAAACTCGCCGTCGGACGGCCGCGACGGCGTCCACGCGAGCAGCGGCACGACCGCGAGCACGGCTGCATGGCGTGCCGGCGTGCCGCGCGGCAGCAGCAGCCACGCGATGCCGACCAGCGCCACGGCGACCAGCAGCGCCGGTGCCGCAGCCTGCTGCCACACGGCCAGCGGCCATGCTGCCAACCACTGCAAGGCCGCCATCATCAGCACAGCGCTCCAGTGCGCCACGTGCAGCAGCGCGGCCGCCGGCACGACGATGGCGGCGAGCGCGAGCGGCGTCACGACGAAGCTCACCAGCGGAATCGCCAGCGCGTTCGCGAGCGGCGACACCAGCGAGAAGGCATTGAACAACGTCAGCAGCACCGGCATCGTCGCGAGCGTGATCGCGAGCTGGATCCTGAGCGCGTCGCGCCAGCCTGCCCTCGCGCCGCGCCGGCCCGCGAGCACGAACACGATCACGCCGACTGCCGCAAACGACAGCCAGAAGCCGGCGGACAGCACGGCCCACGGATCGACCAGCAACACCGACAGCAGTGCCACCGCCATCACCCGGCTGCCGCGCGTCTCGCGGCCGATGACGAGCGCCAGGGCCGCTACCGCGAGCATGATCAGCGCACGCCGGGTCGGCAGCCCGAATCCGGCCAGCAATGCATAGGCCGTCGCGGCGGCCAGGCCGCTCGCGAGCGCCGCCTTGCGTGCGGGGAGGCGCAGCATCAGCAATGCGCTGCGCCGCCACGCCCAGCCGCCGAGCGCGCCGGCGACGAGCGCGACCAGCGAGATGTGCATGCCCGAGATGCTCACGACGTGGGCCACGCCGGTGCGCCGGAAGACCTCCCACTGCACATCCGGAATCGCGCGCTGGTCGCCGACCGCCAGCGCGGTCAGCACCCCGGCATAGGGTGCGTCGCCCAGCGCCGCGGCAAAGCGCGTGCGCACCGCGTCGCGGGCGCGGTGCACCACGTTCATCAGGCCCGGCACGAACGACGCCAGTCGGGCGTTGCCGTCGGCCGCACGCACGTAGCCGGTCGCACGCACGTTGCGCTCGAGCAGCCAGCCCTCGTAGTCGAAGCCGTGCGGGTTGACGAAGCCGTGCGGCCGCTTCAGGCGTACCGTAAGCCGCCAGCGCTCGCCCGGGCGCAGCTCGGGCAACGCACCTTCGCCGCGCGGCGCATACCACGACAGCTGGATCCGTCCGGGCACCGGCGCCGACGCGGACTCCACCGCCAGCACGAAGCGCAGCCCGCGCTCGAGCGGCTGCGGCAGGCCGGCGACGACGCCAGTCACCTCGACGTCGCGCGACTCCCACTGCATCGGCAGCGCGTCGGCCAGCCGCCATTCGGCGCGCAGCCCCGCCCACGTGAAGCCGCATGCGCACGCGAGCAGCGCCACGGCGAGCCGCCGCGGCCAGTGCGCGGCGCACCGCAGCCGCCACGCGGCGAGCGCCGCCGCGAGCGCCGACGCCACGGCGGTGGCGAACACCGCCGGCGCCGGCAGCGCCGGCATGTGCTGCAGCGCCCAGATGCCGAGCGCGAAGGCGAGAATGGACAGGCGCATGATCGCCGATCATGCAACATGCATGAAACGCAAGCAAGTGGGGGCGGCGTCCGGCGAAGCGAAATCACCGCCGGCGGCGTCCGGGTCGGCGCCGTGCCGGGCCGGCCCTCAGGCTGGCGAAAGCG
>DAOMOP010000166.1:710-1153 GCA_035444405.1 Rhodocyclaceae bacterium | reverse complement strand
CCCCGTCCTCGAGCCGCAGCGAACGCATCGCGCGGTGGGCGAGCGATTCGTCGTGGGTGACGATGATGAAGCTGGTGTGCAGCCGCTCGTTCAGGCCCAGCATCAGGTCGAACACCGCGTCGGCGGTGCGGCGGTCGAGATTGCCGGTCGGTTCGTCGGCCAGCACGCAGGCGGGCTGCGTGACGAGTGCACGTGCGATCGCGGCGCGCTGGCGCTCGCCGCCCGACAGCTCGCCCGGCGCGTGGTCCAGGCGATGGCCGAGACCGACCTCGCCGAGCATCGCGCGCGCGCGCGCGTCGGCCTCGTCACGGCTCATGCGGCGGATGTAGAGCGGCATCGCGACGTTCTCGAGCGCGCTGAACTCGGGCAGCAGGTGGTGGAACTGATAGACGAAGCCGAGCGCCTCGTTGCGCATGCGCCCGCGCTCGGCGTCCGACATGCGC
>DAOMOP010000166.1:0-660 GCA_035444405.1 Rhodocyclaceae bacterium | reverse complement strand
CGGCACGTCGAGCCCGCCCATCAGATGCAGCAGCGTGCTCTTGCCCGAACCGGACGCGCCGAAGATCGCCAGCCGCTCGCCGCGCGCGACCTCGAGACTCACGTCGCGCAGCACGGTGACCGCTTCCGGCCCTTCGCGAAACGTCTTCGAGAGCCCCCGGCACGCCAGCACCGGTGTCACCGGCGTTCCCTCGTGCTGGCGGGCAGCGTCCGCGCCGGCGCGCTCGCCGTCGCCGCTCGCGCGCACTGCATTCGCCGCGTCGTCGCGCACCAATCTGGTCTCGTCACTCATAGCGCAGCGCCTCGGCGGGATTGACGCGCGAGGCGCGCCAGCTCGGGTAGAGCGTCGCCGCCAGCGTCAGCGCGAAGGACAGCGACACGATGGTGATCACGTCGCTCGCCAGCACCTGCGACGGCAGCTCGCTGATGTAGTAGATCTCCTTGTTCCACAGGGTCGCCCCGGTGATCGCCTCGAGGCCCGGAATGACGACGTCGAGATTGTTCGCGAGCAGCAGTCCGCCGACGGTGCCGGCCGCGAGCCCGACCAGGCCGATGATCGCGCCCTGCAGCACGAAGATCGCCATCACCGACCCCGGGCTCGCCCCCAGCGTGCGCAGGATGGCGATGTCGGCGTATTTCTCCTGCACCGCCATCACCAGCG
>DAOMOP010000165.1:0-9185 GCA_035444405.1 Rhodocyclaceae bacterium | reverse complement strand
CGATGAAGAGCGCTTTGCGCGGGCTTTTGCGCGCGAGATCGAGACCACCGCCGCTCGCTCGCGCGGACGCACGGTGTCCTCGATTTTCCTCGGCGGCGGTACGCCGTCCTTGATGCGGCCGCAGACCGTCGGCGCCATCCTCGACGCAATCGGAAAGGGCTTCTCCGCCACCGAGATCATCTGGGACACGTCCGAGGGACAATGGCAGCCGCGCCAGCTCAAGTGGCGGGACCCGCGCTGGTTCAGGTTCGACCAGGCCGACCTCGAGACCCCGCTGCTCAAGGGTGCGGCCGGCGACGAGCCCCTGAAGCCCTACGGCTGGGTCACGCATTTCTCGAAGGCGAAGTCAGGCATCCCGATCCGGGGCGGCCTCGCCCGGGCGGCGCAGCCCCGAGTCGCGCAGCAGGTTGCCGAGCGCGGTGGCGCAAAGCTCGACGCCGCTGATGTCCACGCCGTCGGCGCGGCTGAACGGGGTGCGGTGGGCGTCGATCTGGCGCGACTGGTTGGACTCCGAGTAGCCGACCAGCACCGCCTTGCCGGCGAAGGTCGCCGCCGCCCGGGCGGGGTCGGCGAGCAGATCGAGGGCTCGCCCGTAGGGGATGGTCTCGATGGTGCCGATCGGGCCGTAGAGGTTGAGGACCCGGCGCGCCGGCGCCGCGGGCGAGGCGGTGGCACGCTCGTCGGCCGGATCGCCCGCCCGCATCAGCGCGGCGAGCACCGCCGGCAGGGCCGGACGGTCGCCCAGCGTCGGGACGCTGGCCCAGAACTCGAACACCCCGTCGGCCGTCTTCGGCAGCACGAAGGGGGCGGTCGCGTGCGCCGCTTCGGCCAGCAGCGGCAGCGGCGGCACGCGCCGATCGGTGCTGGCGACGATGCGGCCATCCGCGGTGCGGACGAAGTCGCGGTGCACGGTCTCGGCCAGCACCACGTTGCCGGCGCGCCGGATCGCGTCGGCGAGCGCGGCGTCCTCGGCGGGATCCCGCGCGCGGGCAAACAGCAGATCGAAGCCGATCGCGCGTGCGCCGCTGGCTGCCAGCCCGGCGACGAGCCGGGCGTGCAGCGCACGCGGCCAGCGGTCGGGCTGGGCGGGCACGCCCAGCGTCTGGGCCGATGCGGCATCCATGGCTACAATCACGACGTCCGCTGGCGGCGCGAGCGGGCCGCGCAGCGCGTAGAGCAGGCGCAGGCCGAAGCCGTCCTCCAGCCCGGCGGCGGGCGACAGCCACAGCGCGGCGACGAGCAGCACGGCTGCAGCGATCAGCCCGGTGGCGCGCCGCAGGCCGCGCGGCGAAGGTTCAGCGCGGACCACCGGCCGGCCCTCCGGCGGGCAAAGGAGCGTGCATGGCGGCATATCTGGAACAGGTGGAGCTGTTTGCCGGCCTCGAGCCTGCGCAGCTCGACGCTCTTGCCGCTGCGGCGCAGCTGCGGGTGTTTGCGCGCGGCGCGATCGTCGTCAATGAGGGCGACGAGGGCCACGGCCTGTTCGTCGTGCAGCACGGCGCGCTGAAGGTGTTCCTGATGGACGAGGGCGGACGCGAGCTGACGCTGTCCATCCACGGCCCCGGTGAATACTTCGGCGAGCTCGCGTTGCTCGACGAGGCGCCGCGTTCGGCCTCGGTCATGGCGCTCGAGCGCTGCGAGCTGCTCCACATCGCCCGCCCCGCCTTCCTCGCCGTCGTCGGTGCCAGCCACGAGTGCATGCAGGTCCTGCTGCGCAACCTGGTGCGGCGCATCCGCACGCTGACGGACAATGTGCATGCGCTGGCGCTGGAGGATGTGTACGGCCGCATCCGCCGGCTGCTCGACTCCCTTGCGGTGGCCGAGGCAGGGCACTGGATCGTCACGCCGCGGCCGACCCAGCAGGAAATCGCCAACCTCGTCGGTGCGTCTCGCGAGATGGTGAACCGCATCCTGCGCGACCTCGTCGTCGGCGGCCACGTCGCCATCGAACCCCATCGCATCGTCATCAGACGCAAGCTCCCGGCGCGCTGGTGAGTGCCGCCTACCGCGGCGGCACCGGGCGCATGTCGGCGATGCGCAGCCGGCGGCTCAGCTCGCGCGCGATGTTCATCTGGATCAGCGCGAACTGCTCCAGGTCGCGCTCGTAGAGCCGGAACAGGCTGGCGGCGAAGATCTCGACCGCGCGGCAGTCCTCCAGCGCCTGCACCGTGGCGCTGCGCGGCCCCAGATCGATCAGCGCCATCTCGCCGAAGCAGGCACCGGGGCCGAGCCGGCACAGCACCGACTCGCCGTCCGCCAGCGACTGACGGACCTCGACGCTTCCCGATTCGAGCACGAACATCGACTCGGCGGCCTCGCCCTGGCAAAAGAAGAGCGCCCCCCTCGCCACCGCCACTTCGGTGCACTGCCCGAGCAGGAAAGCGAGCACGTCGTCACGGATACCGCCGAACAGGGGCATCCGCTGAAGCGTCGAGATTCGTGCGGCCTGCGTCTGCATGAGCGCCTCGCTGCGCGGGGGCCGTGCCGGTGCGTCGCAAGTGATGCCGCAAGGGCTTCGGTCTGCGCGCCGGCAGTCGCTCCGGCACCCGCGTCCGCTCTAATCTTAGGCCGAAATCCCCGGTGCAGCGACGCTACGGGCGCAAGGCGGGGCCCTGGCGGCCGTGTCGTGTCCGGGCGCGCCTTGCATTTTCGGGCAAGGCGGGGAGGTCCGAACCGCGAGGCCGCGACCTGCGCCCGGAAGTGTGCTCAGTAGGCGTAGACCAGGTCGCCTTTTTCGACCTTCAGCACCGGCGGCGCCTCGATCAGCTCCGCGACGGAGAATTGCGCGTACACCGCCCGGATCAGTGCGGTCGCATGTACTCGTTTCTCGCGGCCGAGTGGCTGGTCGTTCAGGCCGCGCAGGGTGTCCCCCTGCCATATCTGCAGAGCGAGCGTATCGCCGGGATTCAGGTGCGCGTCGGCGCCGGCGTCGAGGTGTATGAGGCTGCCATCGGTGCGTACGACTCTGGCGACGAAGGGCAGGCAGGCGGTCTGCAGCTCCACCCAGGATGCGATGTCCTTCAGCAGACGACCCCATGCCCGTCCCAGGTCGCCGGCATAGAAGGCGGGCGATCCGATGGTCGGCTGGTGGGCGATGACGACCGCGCCCTGCGCGGTAGTGGCGAAGCGCCGGCTTGCCAGTACCGCGCCGGTGACGCCGTCGTGCACGAATGCTTCGATCTCGATCGTGCGCGTCCGTGCGCGGACGTTCCCGCCACTCAGGGCAAAGTCCCGATACACGCCCGACACCACGTACTGGGCGCGGTGCCCGCGCGCCAGCGCAGCGAACGGCGTCTCGCTGCCGTCGCTGTCGATGACCGGCTCCGGCGCACGTTGTCCCGAAACGTAGGGGAAGCTCGTGCCGGCGTGTTCGGCCAGCACCCGTCGGCTCGGCAATAGCGCGCGGGCCAGCTCGTTGGCGGTCAGGCGCTCTATGCGCTGGGCCTCGGACGCGAGCAGCTGCTCGGGAAACTCGAAAGCGAAACCGGTCACCACCAGCCGATTGCGCAGGCTGCGCTGGCACACCGCGCTGCAGCGGCCGGAGTCGGCCACGGTCAGCTGCAGCGTGACCGTCAGCTGGTCGTCGCTGATGCGTTCGTCGAGCTGGGTGACGTCACGCGTGCAGGCCGAAGCGCTGAGCTGGGCCGCCTCGAGCGCGAGGCCGGAGGAGAGCGTCGTGTGCGCGCTGACGCTGGCCGCGTGCGCCTCGGCCGCGCGCGCGATGGCGCGGCGCGTGGCGAGCGCGCGCGCCTGACCAAGATCGTCGTCGCGTATGGGCGCGCTGCCTTCGACCACCACCTGCGCGGCATCGGCCGTGCCGAGGGCGAGCACGGCAAACACCAGCGCGACGCGCCGGCGCAGCGCTGCGCTACCGGTGCCGGTCATTGCGTGACGTAGTAGGCGCTGGGTCGCACGCAGTTGCCGGACACGCAGGCTGAAACCGGTGCGTACGGGCCGCACTGTCGCGCGTCGAGCAGGCACGCCGTGAACGTGGGCGGAAGCTCGAGCTCCACGGTGACCTCGTAGTTGCCGTCGCCGATGTTGGCCATATTGACGACCCGCGCGCCGCGGATGAACGCATCCACGTATGTGCGAATGCTGTCGTTCTGGGTGACGAAGGCCGACACCGCGGTGTTGCCCCACACGCGGACGCCGTGCACCTGCTCGGCCAGGTTGCGGTAGGCGTCGAGGCGGGCGGCCCGCATCGCCATCAGCGCCTGCTGTCCGTGCGACGAGTACTGCGTGAAGCTGCCGACGTTGCCGTAGCCGACGGCGATGAACTTGGTCGGCGTCGCGACCACCGGCTGTGCGACACCGCAGGCCGTGCCGCTGCATGGGCGTGCCACCGTGTGCCCGACCGCGACCGGATACGAGACTGCCACGGGATCGGCGTAGGCGCCGCAGCAGCCATGGTAGCTACATCCGCCAAGCAGCGTCGACAGGCCCAGTGCGCACAGCATGGTTACGGAGCGGAGCGGGAAAGGCATGGTGTATTCCTGTTTGCATTGCGCGTGTCATGATTTCGACCCGAACGCGGCGAACTTTAGCGCTGGTCTTGCAACGGCGCCGCGGACCGTCGGGCGCACGGGCCGTCGCTCAGAATGGATCGAATCCGCTCAGGGTCGCGACGCCGAGCAGTGCGAACAGCACTGCCGCGACGGCGTGAACGAGCCGCACCGGCAGCCTGTCGGCGATGCGGTCTCCGGCCAGCACGGCCGGCACGTTCGCGATCATCATGCCGGCGGTGGTGCCGGCGACGACCGCCACGAAAAGCTCGTGCTGCGCGGCCAGCGCCACCGTCGCGACCTGGGTCTTGTCGCCCATCTCGGCGAGGAAGAACGCGACGACGGTGGTGCCGAGCACGCCCAGGCGCGGCATGCCGATGTCGTCGTCGTCGAGGCGGTCGGGGATCATGACCCAGATCGCCATCGCGATGAAGGACAGCCCCAGCAGCCAGCGCAGGGGCTGCGGGCCGAGCGCCTGCGTGAGCCAGGTGCCGAGTGCAGCGGCGAAGGCGTGGTTGGCGATCGTCGCGATCAGGATGCCGGCGATGATCGGCGTCGCGCGGCGGAATCGCGCCGCGAGCATGAAGGCGAGCAGCTGGGTCTTGTCGCCGATCTCGGCGAGCGCGACGAGACCGGTCGACATCAGCAAGGCTTCGAGGAAGGCGTTCATCGTGTTCTCCGGGCCGGCGACTGACCGATGACCACACGCCACCACCGGCCCGAACACACGGGTGGCATGCAGTCAAAGGTCTTGCCAGACCCGCAGGCCGAGCGCGCCATGCCGGGGCGATGGTGCCCGGCAAGCATGTTGACGCGCTCCCCCCGCGCCCGACCGAGCGCGCAGGGGCGGCTACTCCCCGATGACGGCGCGCATTGTAATCGCTCGTGGCACGCAGCGAAACCGCCCGCGAACTCGCCGCTGCCGACGTCGGCGCCCCGGCCGCGACGGCCGGTCGACGGCAGTCGGGCCGGGTGGTGGCGAGCGTCACGCCGCCGTGACCCAGTGCGCGCCGCTTGCCTCGACCCGATGCTAGGCTGCGAACCCGTGGCGCTGCCGACGCCCTTGCTCAAGAATGCCGATCCACGGCCGATGATGAACGTGTTTCCGACTGTGACGACGACGATGCGCCTGCCCCCGATCCGCTCGACTGCCGTGCTGGCGCTCATGCTGCCGCTGGGCTTTGCCTGGGCGAGCGGCAGCTGGGACACCGTCGTGCGCGACGGCGGCCGTCAGGTGCAGATCGACCGCAACAGCATCATCCAGTCCGACCGCGGGACCAAGGTCGCCTGGGGGCGCATCGTGCTTGCGCCGTCCGAGGCGGCGGGGCGGCCGTACAAGACGGTGCAGGCGCTCAATCGCTACGACTGCCGCGACCGCAGCTTCTACACGGTCAAGCGCCGCTATCTCGATGCGCGCAACCTGATCGTCGACGAGGAGGACGTCGCCGAGCCGCAGCCGATCGCCGTCGAACCCGATACCGTCGATGAACGGCTGTGGCGCGAGGTATGCCGCCCGCCCACCGTTCAGGATCTCGCCCGGCTCGCCGGCGAGGCCGAGCGCGTCGCCGGCCTTGCGACCGCTGCGCGCGACGCGGCGAACCCCGCCGTGCCGATGCCCGCCGTGCTGCCCGCGGCGTCCGCACATCCGACCGGCGCGGCGCCGAGCCGTGCCGCCGGCGCGGCCGAGGCGTCGCCGCCGCCCGGCTCGCTGCGGCCGACGTCCGCCCCGGTGGCCGCGCGCGCACCTGCCCCGGCGCGGGCTCCCGCGTTTCCGGATGCCTTCGCGCCGCCGCGCGCGTCGGCCGCGCCCGCCGCAGCCGCGAGCCCGGGCGCGCCGGACAACGCGCCGGCCGTGCCCGCCTCGTCGACGCCTTCGCCGTCCGCGCGTGCGTCGTCGGCAGCGGCTGCGGGCGCCGGCAAGAGCCGGGTCGCCCTCGCGTCGCCCGCGCCGTCGCGGTCGGCGATGAGCGATGCGGCCGTACGCGCCCGGGCTGCCGCCACGCGCGCACGCGAGACCGAGTGGAGCTACAGCGGCGCGACCGGCCCCGAGCACTGGGGGCGGCTGCGGCCGGACTGGGCGGTGTGCGAGCAGGGCACGCGGCAGTCGCCGATCGACCTGCGCAACGGCGTCACGGTCGATCTCGAGCCGGTGCAGTTCGACTACCGGCCGACGCGCTTTCGCATCACCGACACCGGCCGCACGCTGAAGGTGCAGGTCGGGGCCGGCATGGGCGTCGACATCCGCGGGCGGCGCTACGAGCTCGAGCATTTCCAGCTGCACCGCCCCTCGGAGGAGCGCGTCGGCGGTCGTGCCTACGACATGAACATCCACTTCCATCACCGCGACGAGGAAGGGCGCATCGCCATCGTCGCGGTGCTGCTCGAAGGCGGGGCGGCGCCGCATCCGCTGGTCCAGACCTTGTGGAGCAGCCTGCCGCTCGAGCGCGGCGACCACTACCTGCCGCCGATGCCGATCGATCTCGCGAGCCTCGTCCCGGCCAGCCCGGCCCACTTCCTGTACATGGGCTCGCTGACGACGCCGCCGTGCACCGAAGGGGTGTTGTGGGTCGTGATGAAGGAGCCGGTGCGCGTGTCCGACGAGCAGCTCGACGTCTTCGCGCGGCTCTATCCCCGCAACGGCCGGCCGATCCAGCCGCCGCACGGCCGGCTGATCCTCGAGTCGCGTTAGCGCCGGGTTGCGTACCGGCCGCGCGGCGCGTTCAGCGGCGCTCGCGCCGGCCTGCGCGCAGCGCGAGCAGGTAGGCCGCGAGCGCGAGGGTGGCGAGCGCGAAAAAGGCCATCGCCATGGTCCGATAGGTGCCGCCGTGGGCCAACAGCGTGGCCACCAGCACCGGCGCGGCGGCCTTGGCGAAGAAGGCCGGTTGCGCGAGGCGGCCCATCAGGGTGCCGTAGCCATCGCGGCCGAACAGCTCGGCCGGCACGGTGCCGCGCACGATGCTCATCACCCCGTTGGACAATCCGTAGGCGGCGGCGAATGCGAAGGCCAGCCATGCCGAGAGGCCCGCGAGCGACAGCAGCAGCGTGGCGACGAGCATCACGACGAAGGCGGCGAGACCGACACGGGTGGCCGCGACGTTGCGGGCGAAGACGAACTCGACGATGCGCCCGACCACCTGCATCGGGCCGATCAGCGATGCGGCGAGGATCGCGGTGGCGTCGTCGAGACCCGACGCCTGCAGCGCGCCGACGCCGTGCACCGCGGTCGCCGAGATGATGAACGCGGCCAGCGTGAAGGCGGCCGCGAGCCAGACGAAGGTGCGCGCCGGGGTGCGACGCAGGGCATCGGGCGGAGCGGCCGCGGCCGGCTCGGCGGGCGCGGGCGGGAGGGCCCGGGTGCGAGGCGGCAGCGCGAAGCGGTGGATCGGCAGGCACACCACGACATGCAGCAGTGCGAACAGCAGGAGGGTCGCGCGCCAGCCGAAGAGCCCCTCGAGATGCCACGACAAGGGCCAGAACACGGTGCTCGCAAATCCGCCGAGCAGGGTCAGCGCGGTCAATGCGCGCCGATAGCCGCTTCCGGCGAACTGGCTCAGCACGGCGAACGCGGCGTCGTAGAGGGTCGCCGCCATCGCGACGCCGGCGAGCAGCCAGCCGGCGAAGAACAGCCACGGCCCGTCGGCGAAAGCGATCAGCACGAAGGCGAGCGCGCCGACCAGCGAACCGGCCGCCAGCACCGCGCGCCCGCCGTAGTTGTCGATGGCGCGGCCCACGGCCGGCGACGCGAGCCCCGAGGCGGCCAGGCTCAGCGAGAACGCGCCGAATATGGTCGTCGTCGCAAGCCCCAGCTCGGCGGCCATCGGCTGCGCGAGCACGGCGATGCTGTAGACGAGGCTGCCCCAGGCGACGATCTGCGTCACGCCGAACAGCGCGACGGCAACGGCAAGCGCCGGTCGCCGGCCTGCGGGGCGGCGGCTCACGCACTCACATCCGGAAGCGTCCGACGGCCTTCTGCAGCTCGACGGCGAGCTCGGCGAGATGGTTCGCGGCGCCGGCCGACTCCCTGACGGCGGAGTTGTTCTCCTCGCCCATGCTCGCAATGCGCTCGATGTTGCGGGCGATGTCGGTGCTTGCCGACGATTGCTCGACCAGCGCGGTCGAGATCTCGCCGACCGCGGCGACGACCTTGTCGGAGGCCGCATTGATGCTGCCGATCGCCTCGCCGGCGCGGGCGGCGAGCTGCACGCCCGACTGCACCTCCTCGACCTGCTTTTGCATGCTGCTCACCGCGCGGTCGGTGCCGCTCGTGATCAGGCCGACGATGCGTGCGATGTCCTCGGTCGAGGCGGCCGTGCGTTCGGCGAGCTTGCGCACCTCGTCGGCGACGACGGCGAAGCCGCGGCCCTGTTCGCCGGCGCGCGCGGCCTCGACCGCGGCGTTGAGCGCGAGGATGTTGGTCTGGAAGGCGATGCCGTCGATGACCGAGATGATCTCGGCGATCCGGCGCGAGGAGCGCTGGATCTCGTGCATGGTGTCCACGACCTCGCCGACCACCTGGCCGCCACGGGTGGCGACGTCGGCGGCACCGATGACCAGCTGGTTGGCCTGGTGGGCGTGCTCGGCGTTCTGCTTGACCGTCGAGGTGAGCTCCTCCATGGAGGCGGCGGTCTCCTCGCGCGGCACGTCCTGGACCGCGACCGCGCTGGATCCGGTGCGCTCGAA
>DAOMOP010000164.1:0-9250 GCA_035444405.1 Rhodocyclaceae bacterium | reverse complement strand
CGTGCTCATGTCCTCGGTGACGGTTTCGGCCTCGTCCGCCGTGATCGCGGCGTAGCGACGCACGTGCGCCAGCAGCACGTCCGGCTCGAACGGTTTCATCAGAAAGTCGCACGCGCCGCCGCGCATCGCCGCGACCGCCTTTTCGACGTCGCCGTATGCGGTCATCAGCAGCACCGGCATCTGCGGCAGGCGCGCCCGAATCGCATGCAGCAGCTGCAGTCCGTCCATCGGCTGCATGCGCAGGTCGGTGACGACGAGGTTGAACGCTTCGGCTTGGAGCGCGTCAAGCGCAGCCGGCCCGCCATCGACCGCGGCCACGCGGTAGCCGGCCAGCTCCAGCGTCAGCGTCAGCGCGTCGCGCAGCGCACCGTCGTCCTCGACGACCAGAATGTCGATCACCTCGCTCACCTCATCCCTCCTTGCCCACCACCGGGTGCCAGCGCCACGCGAGCCACCCCGACCGACACTTGCATCTCATTGTCCTTCTGCCTCGTCATCCGCCGGATCGGCCTCGAGGGTCGCCGCGAGCGGCAGGCTCATCGTGAACGTCGAGCCCTTGCCGGGGGCCGACTCCACCGCGATATCGCCGCCATGCCCCCGTGCGACACCACGCGCAATGGCCAGACCCAGTCCGGTGCCCTCCGCGCGCGTCGTGAAGAACGGTTCGAACAGGCGCTCCTGCTGCCGCGCATCGATACCGCGTCCCGTGTCGGCAATGCGAAACAGGACCATCTCGTCCGCTTCGAGGACGTGCAGGGTCACGGTCCCGCCGGTGCCGGTCGCCTGAATCGCGTTCTCGATCAAATTGGTCAGTGCACCGCCGAGCGCCTTGCGATCGCCCAGCAGCGCGAGCTCGCCGCAGTCGCAGCGCATCGTCAGCTCGAGCCGCTGCGCACGCGCGAGCGGTTCCAGAGTATGCGCGAGCTCGGCCACCAGCTCGCACACGCCGAAGCGCTGCCGCCCGAGGCTGTCGCCGCGTGCGAACAGCAACATGTCGCGGATCAGCCGCTCGAGATGCCGCAGGCGTTCGATGGCACGGTCTGCAACGCGGCTGCGATCGGCCGGCGCAAGCTCCGCCTGGCGCAGGTTCGCGGTGTAAAGCAGCGCCGCCGACAGCGGCGTACGCAGCTGATGCGCAAGCCCGGCCACCATCTCGCCCATCGCCGCAAGGCGTTCGTGGCGCTCGGCCTGCAGCCGCATGCGGTGGGTTTCGGTAATGTCGTGCAGCAGCATGATGCGCTCGTCGCCGCTTTCGAGCGCCGATTCGGACAGCGAGACGCGCCGTCCCGCCCCGTCGCCGGCCGCAGGTGCCAGCATGTACTCGCCTGGCGTTTCGGTGGCACCCAGACGCTGGGCCACGCCCGCCCATTCGTGGCCCTCTATTCCGCTCCCGAGCAGCGATTCGGCGGCACGATTGCTCTGCAGGATCCGTCGCTGCTGGTCCAGCACGACCACTCCGGCCGGCAGCGCGCCCATCAGCACGCTGAGCCGTTCGGTCAGCTGCGCGACCTGGCCCTGCAATGCGTTGTAGGCGCTCGAAAGCTCCTCGGACGCGCGCGAGAACAGCGCAAACGCTTCCGCAAGCTGCGCCGCATCCATGCGCGGGGCTGCCTCGCCGCCGGCGAGCACGTCGGAGGATCGGGATGATGTTTTCACGGCTCGCAGATTAAGCCCTGTCCCGCGGCGGACAAGTGACAATTAGGCGGCAAAAACTGCCGCTTTTCGCCGAGCCGATATTGCCCCGACAGCCCGACAATGCCGTCATCCGAAATTGGGACGTTCCAGGGACAACCACATGGCCACCGCTACCCCTGCCACCGCACAGGGTTCGCCGCAGCCGATGCAACAGGCGCTGCAGCGGCTGAATGCATTGAACCAGCGCCAGAAGATGGCCGCCGCAGCCGCGATGGCCCTCGCACTGTCGCTGGTGATCGGCGTGTGGCTGTGGAGCCGCAGCCCCGACTACGGCGTGCTGTTCGCGAACCTCGACGAGCGCGACGGCGGCGCCATCGTCGCGGCGCTGCAGCAGCAGAACGTCGCCTATCGCATCTCGCCCGACGGACGCGCCCTGCTGGTCCCGTCGGACATGGTCCACGACGTACGGCTGCGCCTGGCCGCGCAGGGTCTGCCCAAGGGCGGCATGGTCGGCTTCGAGGTGATGGAGAACCAGCGCCTCGGGGTGTCGCAGTTTCTCGAGCAGGTCAACTTCCAGCGCGCGCTCGAAGGCGAGCTGTCGCGCACGATCTCGTCGATCGCCTCGGTCGCCTCCGCCCGGGTGCACCTGGCGATGCCGAAGCAGACGGGTTTTCTGCGTGACGAGCAGAAGCCCTCGGCGTCGGTGATGGTCACGCTGTATCCGGGTCGCATGATGGAGCCGGCGCAGGTGGCCGGCATCGTGCATCTGGTGGCGGCGAGCGTGCCGCGCATGCCCAACGACGGCGTCAGCGTGATCGACCAGAACGGCAATCTGCTCACCCATCGCCCCGACCCGCTGCGCCACGCGGGCCTGGACGCGACCCAGCTCAGCTACGTGCGCGAGGTCGAGGCGACCTTCAATCGCCGCATCGAGACCATCCTGACCCCGCTCGTCGGCGCGGGCAATTTCCGCGCCCAGGTCGCGGCCGACGTCGATTTCAATCAGGTCGAGGAGACCGCCGAGACCTACCGCCCCAATCCATCGCCCGAACAGGCGATCCGCAGCGAGCAGACGAGCGAGCACGTCACCCGCGAGGCCGGCGCGGTCGGCGTGCCGGGCGCGCTATCGAACCAGCCGCCGGTACCGGCGACCGCCCCCATCGTCGCACCCGATGCGGCCAACGGCGAAGGCGACGGCGTCCCGCTCAACCACAACCGCACGGCCACCGTGAACTACGAGCTCGACCGCACCATCCAGCACGTACGCCAGGCGCCTGGGCAAATCCGCAGGCTCTCCGTCGCGGTGGTGGTCAACGAGCGCAGCGAGACGCTGCCCAACGGCCAGACCCGCTCGGTTGCGCTCACCGAGCAGGAAACCGCCCGCATCACCAACCTGGTGCGTGAGGCGATCGGCTTCAATGCCGCACGCGGCGACAGCCTCAACGTGTCGAGCGCACCGTTTGCCGCACCGGTCGAAGTGCTCGAGCCGGAGCTGCCGTTCTGGAAAGACCCGGACATGATCGACCTCGGCAAGGAAGCGTTCAAGTACTGGGTGCTGATCGGCGCGCTCGCGCTGGTGTATTTCGGCGTCATACGCCCGCTGGTGCGCACGGTCGCCGTGCCGCCCGCCAGGGCCGCCGAAGGCGGGGAGCAGGGCGAGGGCGCGGAGGAGGACGTGCTGGTGAGCCTGTCGGGGGCGAAGGAGCCGACCTTCGAGGAGCGCCTGGAGCGTGCGCGCGAGCTCGCCAAGAGTGACCCGCGCGCGGTGGCGAACCTGATCAAGGAGTGGCTGGGCGCCACCGAGGAACCGAAGAAATGAGCGGACCGGACGAAGGCCTGGAGAAAAGCGCCCTGTTGCTGCTCTCGCTGGGTGCGGACGAGGCGGCCGAAGTGCTCAAGCACCTGGGGCCGCGCGAGGTGCAAAAGCTCGGCATGGCGATGGCCTCGCTGCCGGCGCAGGCGCGAAGCCGCGTCGAGTCGGTGATCAACGAGCTCGAAGAGCACTTCGAGCTCGGCACGCCGATCGAGGCGAGCGAGGAACACATCCGCAACATGCTCACCAAGGCACTCGGCGACGACCGCGCCGGCCACATCATCGCCCGCATCATGCAGGGTTCGGACACGGCCGGAATCGAGAGCCTCAAGTGGATGGACGCGGTCACCGCCGCCGACCTGATCCGCAACGAGCACCCGCAGATCATCGCGACCATCCTCGTGCACCTCGAGTTCGATCAGGCCGGCGAGATCCTCAAGCAGTTCACCGACCGCCTGCGCAACGACGTGATCCTGCGCATCGCGACACTCGACGGCGTGCAGCCGATCGCGCTGAAGGAGCTGAACGAGGCGCTCAGCGGCACCCTGTCGGGCACCACCACGGTCAAGAAGGCGGCAATGGGCGGCGTGCATCACGCCGCGGAAATCCTGAACTTCGTCGGTGCGGCGGCCGAAACGGCGGTGCTCGACAACATCCGCGAATACGACCCGGACCTCGCCCAGAAGATTCTGGACGAGATGTTCGTGTTCGAGAACATCATGGACATCGATGACCGCGGCGTGCAGACCCTGCTGCGCGAAGTCCAGTCCGATTCGCTGATCACGGCGCTCAAGGGAGCCGCGCCGGAGCTGCGCGAGAAGATCTTCAAGAACATGTCGTCGCGTGCCGCCGAGATGTTGCGCGAGGATCTGGAGGCGAAGGGGCCGGTGCGCCTGTCCGAAGTCGAGGCCGAGCAAAAGGAGATCCTCAAGATCGTGCGCCGCCTCGCCGAGGAAGGCCAGATCATGATCGGCGGCAAGGGAGCCGACGATGCCTTCGTCTAATCCGGCGGCGCGGCGGAGCGGCCGATGAGCTTCTCACGTCACCAGGCCGTCGGCGCCTACCGGCGCTGGAGCCCCCCTGCCTTCGACGCGGACGACGAGACGATCGGCGACGGCCGTGCGCACGCGGCGCACGACCCATCGCTTGCCGGCGACGAAGGCGGAGCGCCCTCGGCACCGGTCGAGGATTCCGACCTATCAGCTTCCCTGCGCCTGCCGACCGCCGACGAGATCGAGGCGATGTTCGAGCAGGCGCGCGAGGAAGGCCGGGCGGTCGGCCATGAGGAAGGACGCGCCGCCGGGCACGAGGAAGGCCATGCCGCCGGGCTTGCGCAAGGCAAGGCCGAGGCCCGTGCCGAAGCCGAGCAGCTTTCCCGGCTCGTCGCCGCGATGGACGATGCGCTCGACCGCCTCGGCGGCGAGGTCGCGTCCGAGCTCGTGACGCTGGCGATCGCGCTTGCGCGTCAGATGGTCGGCGACGCGCTCGCCGTTCGTCCCGAGGCCGTCGCCGCCACGGTCCGCGAAGCCCTGCAGCACATGCCGCAGCACAAGGTACACGTGCGGCTCAACCCCGAGGATGTGGCGCTGGTGCGCGAGCATCTCGCCGACCAGCTCGAGCACGGCCACCATCATCTCGTCGAGGACGCGGAGATCGCACGCGGCGGCTGCGTCCTCGAGGCTGCCGGCTGCGAAGTCGATGCGACGCTGCACACGCGCTGGCGCCGCATCGTCGAAGGACTCGGTCGCAGCGACAGCGGCTGGGATGCGGACGATGCGTGAGCACGCGCAGGCCTGGAAGAAATTCCTGGCCGACCATGCCGGTCTCGTCGGCGCCGTGCCCCCCCACCAGGTGTCCGGGCGGCTGACACGCATCAACGGCCTCGTCATGGAAGCGGCCGGCATCAAGCTGCCGCTCGGTTCGGGTTGTCGCATCACCGCGGTCGGGGGCGGCACGGTCGAGGCCGAAGTGGTCGGTTTCAACGGCGACAAGCTCTACATGATGCCCACCGACGACGTGTTCGGCCTCGCCCCCGGCGCGCCGGTCCATGCGGTCGAGGCACAGCAGTCGCCGATCGTCGTCGGCGACGGCGTCGCACCGCGGCGGCGCACCTCCGATCGCGCCAAGCACCTGCCGGTCGGAGAGGCCCTGCTCGGCCGTGTGCTCGACGGCGCGGGCCGTCCGCTCGACGGTCTCGGTGCGCTCGCTACCGACACCACACGCTCGCTGCAGAGCCGTCCGTTCAATCCGCTGATGCGCGCACCGATCCGCGAGGTGCTCGACGTCGGCATACGCGCCATCAACGGACTGCTCACCGTCGGGCGCGGCCAGCGCCTGGGCCTTTTCGCCGGCTCGGGGGTCGGCAAGTCCGTGCTGATCGGCATGATGGCGCGCTTCACATCAGCGGACATCATCGTCGTCGGACTGATCGGCGAACGGGGCCGCGAGGTCAAGGAGTTCATCGAAGACATTCTCGGCAGCGCGGGGCGCGAGCGCGCCGTCGTCGTCGCGGCACCGGCCGATACCAGCCCGCTGATGCGCATGCAGGGCGCCGCCTACGCGACGACGATCGCCGAACATTTCCGCGACCAGGGCAAGCAGGTGCTGCTGATCATGGACTCGCTGACGCGCTACGCGATGGCGCAGCGCGAAATCGCGCTGGCGATCGGCGAGCCGCCGGTCACGCGCGGCTACCCGCCCAGCGTCTTCGCCCGCCTGCCGGCGCTGGTCGAACGGGCTGGAAACGGTCCTGACGGGGGCGGCTCGATCACCGCGTTCTACACCGTGCTCGCCGAGGGCGACGACCAGCAGGACCCGATCGCCGATTCGGCGCGTGCGATCCTCGACGGCCACATCGTGCTCTCGCGCGCCCTCGCGGACCAGGGACACTATCCGGCCATCGACATCGAGCAGTCGATTTCGCGCGCGATGAACAACCTTGTCACGGCCGAACAGTTCGACCTCGTGAGACGATTCAAGCAGTTGTTCTCGCGCTACCAGCGCTCGCGCGATCTGGTTGCGGTGGGAGCCTATCAGCCGGGTTCCGATCCGATGCTCGACAAGGCGGTGGCGATGTATCCAGCGCTCGAAGCCTATCTGCAGCAACGCATCGATGAACGCGAGAGCCACGCCGACGCGACCGAGCATCTGGCACAGCTGTTCGCCAACGCGCGTTAGGACCGAGACTCACGCCCTCTCTCGCAGCGACCGGCGACATACGGCACAACTTCAGCAACCGCGCACTTCTCGTCACGACCAACAACAAAACGCCATGAGCCAGCCGTTCCCGCTTCAACCGCTACTCGACCTGAGCCAGGATCGGCTCGACGACGCCACGCGCGATCTCGGGCAGCGCGTGGCACGCGAACAGGAGGGCACGCGCAAGCTGGAGATGCTCCAGCGCTATCGCAACGAGTACGAGGCGCGCTTCCGCGACGCCGTGCGCGACGGCATCGGCGTCGAGGCCTGGCGCAACTACAGCGCCTTCATGGCACGCATCGACGAGGCCATCGCCGCACAGCGCGCGCAGGTCGAGGCGTCGCAGCGTCATACCGCGGCCGGCAAAGAGGTGTGGGTGCAACAGCGCAACCGCGTCAAGGCCTTCGACACGCTGCACGTTCGCCATCGCACGAGCGAAGAGCGCAAGCTCGCCAAGGCCGAGCAGCGGCTCTCGGACGAACACGCCGCCAACCGACACCGCCTGGCAGACGAAACAGACGCCGTCTGACGCGCGCCGCCGGCAGGCACACGGCCGGCACCCCGGCTCGCACCGCCCGATGTCCTTGCCGTCGGCGCACGGCATGGCGCCGGCACGCCGATGCCGCCGGCCCGGGCCAGCGCCTTGGCACACAAGTTGCTGTACAAGCACGTCACCGACACGCTCCGACCCCAGCCATGGCAAACCCGCAGATCTCCGGTCCGGCACAAGGCGCGGCCGCAAACATTCTCCATGCCGTGCGCACGCAGGAGCAGCCTGCAGCGAGTGCCGACACGCCGTTTTCCGGCGTGCTCGCGCAAAACATGCAGCGGCAGCACAAGAATGCCCAATCACCGGCAGCCGGCAGTGATCGTGTGGCCGACAAGCGCACGACGAATGAGCGCACCACCGACGTCGCGCCAGACAAGGCGGCTGCAAGCAACCACGAAGCCCCTCGTGGCGAAGCGACGACGCCATCGCAACGCCGCGATGCGCGTCCCGATCGAGGCGTCGAGCCCCCCGACCGCCAAATCGACCGCATGCCGAGCCAGTCGGCACTCGCCTCCCCGCCGACCGCCGACGAGCCGCCCGCGCTGACGGACGGCGAGATCGGCAAGGCCGACGAAGCCGCAGCACCGTCATCGACATCCGAAACGGAGCTCGTCGCGGGCAGCGACCCGATCCAATTGGTCCATGGTACGGTGCGCCCGCGCGACGAAGCGCAGCCGGCGCAAGGTCAATCACCCGCCGACGACGCGCCGGCAAGCCTTGCCGCCATTGCGTCGATCCTTGCCGCGCTCGAGCGCCCTGTGTCCGGAAATGGACCCGACGGCCATGACGCCGCCCTTCGATCCGGCATCGCTGCACAAGTGCGCGATGCACTCTCGGGCGAAGGCAGGCGTCATCCGCCCGCCGCGGTCGCGGGCGATCCGCGACGAGCAGCGGACATCGCACGCACGCTGGCCGCATCGATGGCCGACGCTGCCGACGGCAAGGCCGCGCCAAAGATCACAGAGGGGGCTCCGCTGCCCGGCAAGGGCCAGGCGTCTTCTGCCCGCTCCGCACCTGCCACCTTTGCCGCGCTGATCGACGAAAACACGCCGCCGTCGCGTCCGGCAGCCGTAGCCCCGATCAGGGCCGCCGACGCGCCGATCGGCACCTTCCAGGCGATCGGCATGACGGCCTCCGCTCAAGAACAGACCCTCGGCCCTGCGGCCGCGAGCGGGACTCAATCCGCCTTGAGCTCGCCGGCAGATCTCCCGCCGGGAGCGACAGCCGCGCCGTTCGGACACGAGTCGTCCGCCCCGCGGGCTACACCGGGTGTGCCGGCACAACTTCCGGTTCACGTTCCGGCCGGGCAGCGCTTCTGGGCCGAAGAGGTCGGGAGCCGACTGGTGTGGATGAGCGGACGCGGCGAGAGCACCGCTGAACTCGTGCTGACCCCCTCCAGTCTCGGTAAACTCGCGGTCTCGATCCGCATCGATGGTGATCAGGCGAGTGCGCAGTTCGTCGCCGCGACCACGGCTGCCCGCGAGACGCTCGAACAGGCCTTGCCGAGATTGCGCGAGGTGCTGCAACAGGCAGGCATCAACCTCGGCCACGCCGATGTCAGCACTTCGGGTGACCAGCAGGCACGCGACGACTCGGGCACGCGGCGCGGCGCGGCGCGCCGGTTGGGCGCCCCCGGAGAGATCGGACGCGGCGCCGCGGGCACGGCAATCTCGCAATGGCAACGCGGCGGCAACGGACTCGTCGATACGTTCGCGTGAAGCGGACAAATTGCGGCGGCTCTGTGCCCCTATTCGCCCGATGGCCAGCGTTGACGGTGCGTGATAATGCGATCGTTCCTGGAGGAAACTTGAATGGCAAAGGCATCCGCCACCGCAGAGGCCGCCGAGGCCCCGCCTCGCAAATCGGGCAAGAAATTGTTGGTCATCGTGCTGCTGCTCGTCGTCGTGCTGCTGATCGCGGCAGCAGGGGTGATCGGCTTGCTGCTGCTCAAGAAGAGTGCCGGCCGTGACGACACCGCCGAAGCCGCGCCGGCCGTCGCAACGGTCGACCTGTCAAAACCGCCCGCCTTCGCGACGCTCGACCCCTTCGTCGTC
>DAOMOP010000163.1:0-9381 GCA_035444405.1 Rhodocyclaceae bacterium | reverse complement strand
CCAAGGTGCTGCAGGTGGCCGACATCCCGCGCACCAAGAGCGGCAAGATCGTCGAGCTCGCGGTGCGCAACGTCGTGCACGATCAGCCGGTCAAGAACGTCGAGGCACTCGCGAACCCGCAGGCGCTCGAGCATTTTCGCGCGCGCGCCGAGCTCAGGACCTGAAGGAGCCATGGCGATGTTGATGAACCGAGACAAGTCGGTCCTGCTCGTGATCGACGTTCAGGAGAAACTTGCGCCGGCCATTCACGAGGCCGAGCGCGTCGTCGCCGGCTGCGTCTGGCTGGCCCAGGTGGCCCGGCGCATCGGCGTGCCGGTCGTCGTGACCGAGCATTTCCCGGACAAGATCGGCGCGACGGTGCCGCCGGTGAAGGCCGTTACGGACGGAGCGCGTTACGTCACCAAGCAGTGCTTTTCGGCGTATTCGGACCGTTGCCTTGCCGCCACCGCGGTCGACGAGCGGCGTCAGGTGATCGTCTGCGGAACCGAGGCGCACGTCTGCGTGCAGCAGACCGCGCTCGACCTGCGCTGGGCCGGCAAGGAAGTTTTCGTCGTCGCCGAAGCATCCGGTTCCCGCGATCCGGCCAATCGGGATCTGGCCTTCGCGCGCATGCGCGGCCACGGCATCGAGATCGTGTCGCGCGAGATGGTCGCGTTCGAATGGCTGCAGCGCGGCGGCACCGACCTGTTCCGCGAGGTCAATCGGGATTTCATCCGCTGACGGCAGGCGAACCCGCATGGAGGACCATGCCATGGCGGGCCAGCTCAATCAGCCGTCGGCGGACATCGAGGGGGCGCTTGTCATATGAAGATCTGCATCGTCTCGGACAGCCACGATCGCGGGCCGATGCTCGCGCGCGCGATCGAAGCGGCGCGCGCGGAGGGCGCGGAGGTGGTCATCCACTGCGGTGATCTCATCGGCGGCAACACGCTGCAGGCCTCGCTCGAACTCGGCGTGCCGATCCACGCCGTCCACGGCAACAACCTCGGCGATCCGGTCGCGATCGCGCGGATCGCCCACCGCTCGGCCGGACTCTTCACCTATCACGGCCAGGACGCGACGATCACGCTCGGCGAGCGGCGCATCTTCGTCACGCACTATCCGCACTACGGCCACGCGATGGCCTGCACCGGCGACTACGAGCTCGTGTGCTGCGGACACAGCCACGAACCGGAGATCCGCCGTCAGGCCAATATCCGCGGCGGGCATTCGTGGCTGGTCAATCCCGGCACGGTGGCCGGCCTCGGCGCGCCGGCCGCGACGTGGGCGATCGGCGATCTCGCCGCGATGACATTCGAGATTCGCCGCACCCCCGACTGAGCGTCATCCGACTCCGAACCTCCTCGCACCGGGCGCGCCTGCGCGAGCCGCACGCAGCGCCCGTCCCCGTCATTACCCAACAGGGTTAGAACGCTTACCCAACGCGGTGATAGACGCCGAACGGCGCGAGCACGCCTAATACAGACTCCCGCAGCGGCAGCGCTGCCGCCTGGTTGTCGCGGCCTTCGCAGCCGCGGCAGCTGCGTGTGTGCGCGCTCCCGTGCGCCTCCGCTTGCAAGACATCTGCATGCGAAGGCCGCGCGCGGGCATATCCGGGGCATGACGATCCCGGGGGCTAACGGAGGAGGAGGGCTCTCATGGCATTGGTCAATCCGCACGGCAGTGGCGCGCTCAGGCCGCTGCTGCTCGAAGGCGAAGCGCTCGCCGCCGAACGCGCCCGCGCCGCGACGCTGCCGCGCATCCGTGTCAGCTCGCGCGAGAAGGGCGACATCATCATGCTCGGCATCGGCGGCTTCACGCCGCTCGACGGCTTCATGAGCCATGCGGACTGGCAGGGCGTGTGCGACGGCATGAAGATGGCCAACGGCCTGTTCTGGCCGATCCCGATCACGCTGTCGACCGACGAGGTCGTCGCCGACGCGCTGCGCACCGGCGGCGACGTCGCGCTCGTCGATCCCGACGACGGCGAGATCCTCGCGACCCTGCGCATCACCGAGAAATACCGCATCGACAAGGCCCACGAGTGCGCGACCGTGTTCCGCACCACCGACCTCGAGCATCCCGGCGTCAAGATGGTGATGGAGCAGGGCGACGTGAATCTCGCCGGCCCGATCAAGGTCCTGTCCGAGGGCGGCTATCCGGAAAAGTACGGGTGCCTGTTCCTGTGGCCCAAGGACACCCGCGCGCTGTTCGAGTCGCTGGGCTGGAGCCGGGTCGCGGCGTTCCAGACGCGCAACCCGATGCACCGCTCGCACGAATACCTCGCCAAGGTCGCCATCGAGACCTGCGACGGCGTGCTGATCCATTCGCTGCTCGGCAACCTCAAGTCGGGCGACATTCCCGCCGAGGTGCGCGCGCGCGCGATCGATGCGCTGGTCGACAACTACTGCGTCAGGAACACCATCGTGCAGGCCGGCTATCCGCTCGACATGCGCTATGCGGGCCCGCGCGAAGCGCTGCTGCACGCGCTGTTCCGCCAGAACTACGGCTGCTCGCATCTCATCGTCGGCCGCGACCATGCCGGCGTGGGCGACTACTACGGCCCGTTCGATGCCCACCGCATCTTCGACGAGATCCCCCGCGGCGCGCTCGAGACGCAGCCGCTCAAGATCGACTGGACCTTCTGGTGCTATCAGTGCGGCGGCATGGCCTCCGCGCGCACGTGCCCGCACGAGGACGAGCAGCGCCTGCTGCTGTCGGGCAGCAAGCTGCGCAAGATGCTCTCCGAGGACGCCGAGGTGCCGTCGGAGTTCTCGCGCCCGGAGGTGCTGGCCATCCTGCGCGAGTACTACGCCGGCCTCACCGAACGGGTGCAGGTCAAGCTGTCCGGGCACTCGGCGCGCTGAAGCGCACCCCCGCGCACTTGGCCCGGCGCGGCACGGGTGCGCGGTTTCGATGATTGTTGCAACCAAGGAGTGAGAGACCATGCCGACCTACGTTCGTACCGACAAGTGCGACGGCTGCAAGGGGCAGGACAAGACCGCCTGCATGTACATCTGCCCCCATGACCTGATGAAGCTCGACAAGGACGGTTCCGCGACCGGCCAGCCGATGAAGGCCTACAACCAGGAGCCCGAGCAGTGCTGGGAGTGCTACTCGTGCGTGAAGATCTGTCCGCAGAACGCGATCGAGGTCCGCCACTACGCCGACATCGTGCCGCTGGGCGGCATGGTGCAGCCGCTGCGCGGTTCCGACTCGATCATGTGGACGATCAAGTTCCGCAACGGCACGACCAAGCGCTTCAAGTTCCCGATCCGCACCACGGCCGAGGGCTCGATCGACCCGTACGGCGGCAAGCCCGCGGCGCGCCTGGCCGAGCTCGCCCGGCCGGGCTTCTTCACCGGTACCGAGGGCGGTGGCGTGATGAACGGCTATCGCGCCGGGCGGTCCGGCGAGCTGATCCGCCGCTGAGCGGCAAGGCGGCGGCAAGGGCGCGGATGCGCCGGCCGCCGCGATGGGGAACGAGCGTCGAGGACGGCGCGCACCGGCGCGGCACCATCGTGCGCGCGAACAGCCGGCCCTGCGCGCGGGAAGCTCCGCAGCAATCAACGCAGCGAGGAAAACGAACATGACGGGAACATTCGAACAACCCGAAGTCGTCCAGGAAGAGCTGGACATTCTGCTGATCGGCGGCGGCATGGCCTGTTGCGGCGCCGCGTACGAGATGATGCGCTGGGCCGACGCGGTCAAGGCCGAGACCGGCAAGGAACTCAAGATCAAGCTCGTCGACAAGGCCGCGATGGACCGCTCCGGCGCGGTCGCGCAGGGCCTGTCGGCGATCAACACCTACATCGGGCCGGAGCAGGATCCGGCCGACTACGCGCGCATGGTCTCGAACGACCTGATGGGTATCACGCGCGACGACCTCGCCTACGACCTCGGCCGCCACGTCGACGACTCGGTGCATCTCTTCGAGGAGTGGGGACTGCCGATCTGGAAGACCGACGCCGACGGCGTGCGCCACGACGGCGCCGAGTCGATCCGCGAGGGCATCCCGTCGCTCAAGGACGGCGGCCAGCCGGTGCGCTCCGGCAAGTGGCAGATCATGATCAACGGCGAGTCGTACAAGTGGATCGTCGCCGAGGCCGCGAAGAAGGCGCTCGGGCTCGACCGCATCCAGGAGCGCGTATTCATCGTCAAGCTGATCAACGACCGGAACGACCCGAGCCGCATCGCCGGCGCGATTGGCTTCTCGGTGCGCGACAACAGGATCTACGTGTACAAGGCCAAGGCGGTGCTGCTTGCGGCCGGCGGCTGCGTGAATCTCTTCCGTCCGCGCTCGGTCGGCGAGGGCACCGGCCGCGCGTGGTACCCGGTGTGGAACGCCGGCTCGACCTACGCGATGGCGGCCGAGGCCGGCGCCGAGCTGACGATGATGGAGAACCGCTTCGTGCCGACGCGCTTCAAGGATGGCTACGGGCCGGTCGGCGCGTGGTTCCTGCTGTTCAAGGCGCAGGCCACCAACGCGCTCGGCGAGCCCTACATGGTGCGCAACAAGGAGATGCTCGACGACTACCCGCCCTACGGCCAGGCGGCGGTGCCGGCCTCGTGCCTGCGCAACCACCTGATGCTCAAGGAGATGCGCGAAGGGCGCGGGCCGATCTACATGGACACCGTGTCGGCGCTCGCGAAGCTGCGCGAGACGCTCACGCCCAAGGAGGTCAAGCACCTCGAGGCCGAGGCGTGGGAGGACTTCCTCGACATGTGCGTCGGCCAGTGCGGCATCTGGGTCGGCGAGAACGTCGAGCCCGAGAAGCGCAACTCCGAGCTGATGCCGACCGAGCCGTATCTGCTCGGCTCGCACTCGGGCTGCTGCGGCATCTGGGTGTCGGGGCCGACCGACG
The DNA here is from genome assembly GCA_035444405.1 of Rhodocyclaceae bacterium. GTDB lineage: Bacteria > Pseudomonadota > Gammaproteobacteria > Burkholderiales > Rhodocyclaceae > DAOMOP01. The sequence goes on along the minus strand of DAOMOP010000163.1, from coordinate 4,537 downwards.
TCGGGGCGCCGAGCGACGAGGCGCACGCCGAGAAGGACGCGATCCCGGCCCACCTGCCGTCGGGCTGGAGCTGGGGCTACCGCTCGATGACGACGGTGAAGGGCCTGTTCACCGCCGGCGACGGCGTCGGTGCGTCCGGGCACAAGTTCTCGTCCGGCTCGCACGCCGAGGGGCGGCTCGCCGCCAAGGCGATGGTGCAGTACGCCCTCGATCATGCCGATGTCGTGCCCGAGCTCGACGCCGACGTGGACACGCTGGTCGAGCAGATCTACCGGCCGGTGCGCAACTTCCTCGAGCACAAGGACTACTCGACCGCCGCCGACGTCAACCCGCACTACATCACGCCCAAGATGCTGCAGTTCCGCCTGCAGAAGATCATGGACGAGTATGTCGCGGGCGTGGCGACCTATTACACGACCAACGAGCACATGCTCGGCATCGCCGAGGAGAAGCTCGAAATGCTCAAGGAAGACGCCGCGAGGATGCGTGCCAAGGATCTCCACGAGCTGCTCAGGGCGTGGGAGAACTATCACCGCATCCTGACCGCCGAGGCGCACATGAAGCACATCCAGTTCCGCGAGGAGAGCCGCTACCCGGGCTTCTACTACCGCATGGACAAGAATTTCGTCGACGAGGAGAACTGGAAGTGCTTCGTGAATTCGGTCTATGACAAGAACACGAAGAAATGGACCTGCTTCAAGCGCCAGCACGTCGATCTGGTCGACAAGAGCAAGCTGTTCAAGGCGCACGCCTGAGCGCCGCCCTGACCGCCCGGCAGCCGTGAAGCTGCCGGGCGGTCGCCGCGACGTGTTGACGCCGGTCAGGCTCGACACGACGGCGCCGCCGGCTTCCGCGATGCTGCCGGGCGGTCGCCGCGACAGCGTTTCCGCCCGCCTGCGCGGGCAGGAGGTGATGCAATGACCCGGCCCGAAAGCCCGATTCCCGGCAGTCCCGTCATTCCCGAGGTCCTCGAAGGCGGGCACCGGATCCGTTTCAGCTGCACCAGGGGCGTGCCGTGCTGGAACGCGTGTTGCGCGAACATCGACGTCGCGCTCACGCCGTACGACATCGTGCGCATGAAGACGCGGCTCGGCATCACGTCGACCGAGTTCCTGCGCGCGTACACGGTGCCCTACGAGTTCGAGAAGGACGGCATCGCCGGCGTCAAGTTGCGCCCGGTCGAGGACGGCACCGCCTGCCGTTTCATGCGCCCGGAAGGCTGCAGCATCTATGCCGACCGGCCGACCGCGTGCCGCTACTATCCGGTCGCGCTGCTGGCGATGCGCCGCCAGGGCGAGGCGACCGAGCGCGACCACTATGCGCTGGTGAGCGAAGGCCACTGCCTCGGACACGGCAACGGGCCGGTGAAGACGATCGACGACTACCGCGCGGAGCAGGGCCTGCCCGAGTACGACGCGCTCGCGCGCGGCTGGCGCCAGCTCATCCTGAAGAAGAAGTCCTGCGGCCCGGCCATCGGCACGCCGTCGCTGAAGAGCCGCCAGCTGTTCTTCATGGCGTGCTACGACATCGACACCTTCCGGCTGTTCGTCGCGAGCGAGGCGTTCGGCCGCCTCTTCGCGTTGCCCGGGGACGAACGTGCACGGCTGCTCGCCGACGACGTCGAGTTGATGCTGTTCGCGTTCCGCTTCCTGAAGCAGGTGTTGTTCGGCGAGCACAGCATCGCGCTGAACGACTCGGCCACGCAGGCACGCCTCGCGCAATGGCGCGGGCGCCATGAGCGCATCGAAAGCGAGGCGGCCGAGCGCAGGGCGTGCATCGATGCGCACATCACCGAGGAAGAGCACGAGCAAGCGTGCGTGGGCGGCGGGGGCGACTGGAGCGGCGACTGATGGCGCCGCCGTCCGATCGCGACGCCGGCGCACCGGGGGAGGGCGCGGTGGCCATGTGCGCCGCAAGCCAGGCGACATGGCGGGATCCGGGATGGCACGCAAGCCAGGTCGCGTTCCGGCTCCCTCTTTTATCAGAGGATAGGCCAATGGCAGCGAGACGTTTGCGATGTACGGTGAAGGTGCTCCTGTTCGGGACCGGGAGCGGTGCTTCGTACCTGCTTCTATTCGTGTATGCGGGGGACATCATGCGTCATACCGCGCAGGGCGGTTGGTATGCCGCGATTCCTGTCGCGATCGCGTTCGTGTTCTCCTATGTCCATGGCAGCTTCACGGCGCATTTCTGGGACGCGCTGGGTATCCGTGCCAAAGATGAATCCGGGCGGGACCGATAGATGGATGCGGCGGCCACTCTCGACTTCATCGACCTCGATCTCGCCAAGGTCGCGTTCCTGTTCGTCGTCGGCTTCGTCGGCGGCCTGGTCAGCGGTTTCATCGGCTCGGGCGGTGCGTTCGTGCTCACGCCGGCGATGATGAGCATGGGCGTACCCGGCGTCGTCGCCGTCGCCAGCAACCTGTGCCACAAGTTTCCGAAGGCCCTGGTCGGCGCGATCAAGCGCGCCCGCTACGGCCACGTCGACGTCAAGCTCGGCCTCGTGCTGGGGCTCTCGGCCGAGGCCGGGGTGCTGGTCGGCGCGAGCGTGCAGGAGCACGTCCGGACGACGTTCGGCAATGCCGGATCGAATCTGTACGTCAGCCTCGCTTTCGTGCTCGTGCTGGCGGTCGTCGGCGGCTACGTGCTGCACGATGCCTGGCGGCTGCATCGCTCGGGCAACAGCGGCGCCGAGGAGCAGGTCGGCAGGCTGGCCAAATGGGTGCAGTCGGTGCACATCCCGGGCACCATGGTCTATTTCAAGAGCCTCGATGCCCGCGTGTCGGTGCTGTTCACGATCCCGCTCGGTTTCGCGACCGGCATGCTGGCCGCGACCATCGCGGTCGGCGGCTTCATCGGCGTCCCCGGCATGATCTACGTGCTCGGCGCGCCCAGCCTGATGGCTTCCGCGACCGAGCTCGTGATCGCGTTCGTGATGGGGGCCGGCGGCACGATCAAGTTCGCACTGAGCGGACTCGTCGATGTGCGCCTGGCGATGATCATCCTGGCCGGATCGCTGTTCGGCATCCAGCTCGGGGCCATCGGCACCACCTACGTGAAACCCTACATGATCAAGGTCGTGATGGGGGTGATCATGGTGCTGGTGCTGTTCAGTCGCGTCCTGATGGTGCCGGTCTACCTGGCCGAGCTGGAGTTGATCGATGCGATCGGCGAGACGACCGAGCGGGTTCTGTCGCGGGCGAGCTTTGCGATCATGATCGGCGCGCTGACCGTGGGCGCCGGTATCGTCCTCTACGCGTTGTGGCACGGCCATCGTGCGCACGTGCACAGCTATCGCGTCGTCGAGGGGGCGCAGGGACGGGAGTGAGGTCATCACCCATGTGGGCTACCCCGTGTTACCCACGGCGGTAATAGACGGCCAATGCCGTCGGCAAGCCTCATAGAGCCCTGATCCGAAGGCATTTGCGAGGCGGGGCGGCGACACGGCAAGGCTCCACTTATCAAACCGGATTCCCTGTCCAAACAACCGGGACAGCTTCAATAACGGCCCGAGCGGGAAAGGCGGCCCCAGTCCTTGAGGAAGGTCTTGGTGAAGTCGCACGCCCTGGACGGCGTGGCCCGCTTACTGCTGGCGGGCCTTTTCGAGGTCATCGATCAGGGCGTCAGCCGAGTCAAAGCGCGCAGCGCGGGCCTTCATCATCGCGCGGGCTTCTTCCATCGCCGCACGGGTCTGTGCATTCGGAACCTTGAGTTCCAGCGGGAACGCCTGGTCGTTGACCACGCGCTTGAGCAGGATACGCACCGCATCCGACACAGACAGCCCCATGGCTGCCAGCGCCTCGCTGGCTTGCGCCTTGATTTCGTTGTCCACCCGGACGTGCAGCATCGTGGAATGGCGCATAGCCGGATCCTCCGTTTCCACGCATTCTGTATCTCGCTTGCGATACAGTCACGTAACCCAGGCGAACGGCAGGTCGTAGCCGGTAGCGCGAGTTCGTCCGCCATCCCTGAGCTGCGCCCGCTCTCCGGTGTCCAGAGGAAGACGCAGCGGCCGGTTCAGTTCGAGCTGACCGAACCGACGCGAGCGACGGTGGCGACATGGATCGAGAAAGCAAAGCTGAAGCCGGAGGACTTGCTCTTTCCGAGCCGGCTGCACCACTCGCCGCACGTATCCACCCGACAGTACGCGAGGATCGTCGAACACTGGGTGACTGCAGCGGGGCTGGATCCATCCGCCTACGGCACGCATTCCATGCGGCGGAAGAAGGCGATGCTGATCTACAAGCGGACCAAGAACCTGCCGGCCGTTCAACTCCTGCTGGGCCATTCCAAGCTCGAGTCGACTGTCCGCTACCTCGGCATCGAGGTCGATGATGCCTTGGAGATCTCGGAGCAGATCGAGATCTGACGGCGGCACGGTCGTTCGCCGCGGGCCGACGAAGCGACGGGCGGCCGCTTTCGGGGCCGATGCTGGCAGGGTAATATCGGCCATGACCTGCCTCTCGGTCCGAGGGGTAGAGTTCATGTCGTTATACACAATTCCCGCCCGCGGCCTCCTCACGCAACGACTGGATGG
>DAOMOP010000162.1:0-9623 GCA_035444405.1 Rhodocyclaceae bacterium | reverse complement strand
CGCACGGCTACGACTCGCTCGTCGGCGAGCGCGGCCAGGCCCTGTCGGGCGGCGAGCGCCAGCGCATCTCGATCGCCCGCGCGCTGCTGATCGATCCGCGCATCCTGATCCTCGACGAGGCGACCTCGTCGGTCGACACGACGACCGAGAAGGAAATCCAGAAGGCCCTCGACAACTTGGTCGCGGGCCGCACGACGATCGCGATCGCGCACCGCCTGTCGACCCTGCGCAAGGCCGACCGGCTGGTCGTGCTCGATCGCGGACAGGTGGTCGAGATCGGTGCGCACGATGCGCTGATGGCCGCCGAAGGCCATTATTACCGCCTCTACCAGGCCCAGGCGCGCAACGTCGACGCCGAGCCGGACGAGCCGCCCGCGCCCACGCTCGCCGCGAGGGAACACTGACATGGGTCCGCCTGCCTTCACGCTCGAGCGCGACGCCTTCGGTGCGCTCGTCCATCGCGACGCCGACGGCCGCGAGCAGCACGGCGTCGTGCCGGTACGCGCGTTTCCGATCGCGGCGCCCGACGAAGCGATCGCGCTGCTCGCCGCCGACGGCCACGAACTCGCCTGGTTCGACCGGCTCGACGAGCTGCCGGCGGCCGCGCGCGCACTCGTCGAGGAGGAGTTCGCGCAGCGCGAGTTCATGCCCAGGATCCGCCGCCTCGCGAAGGTGTCGGGCTTCGCGTGCCCGAGCACGTGGACGGTCGACACCGACCGCGGCGCAACCGACCTCGTGCTGAAAGGCGAGGAGGACATCCGGCGCATCGGGCCGAACGCGCTGCTCGTCACCGATGCGCACGGCATCCAGTTCCTGGTGCCCGATGTCGCCGCGCTCGACCGCGACAGTCGCCGCCTGCTCGACCGCTTCCTGTGACCGCGCCGCCCCGCGATGACCCGTCCCGCCGCCTCCGACACCCGCCCCCGCTTTCCGATGCCTCCCGCGCTGAGGAAGACCCGATCGTGAACAACAAAGACATCGAGATCGTCGAAACCCGTCACCTGGACGGGCCGAACATGTGGACCTACCAGGCCGTGATCGAAGCCGTCGTCGACATCGGCGCGCTGGAGGACTATCCCTCCAACCGTCTGCCCGGCTTCACCGGACGGCTGACGAAGTGGCTGCCCACGCTGGTCGAGCACCGCTGCAGCTACGGCGAGCGTGGCGGCTTCGTGCGCCGGCTCGAGGAAGGCACCTGGCCTGCGCACATCCTCGAGCACGTGACGCTCGAGCTGCAGAATCTCGCCGGCATGCCAGGCGGCTTCGGCAGGGCGCGCGAGACCTCGGCGCGCGGCGTCTACAAGGTCGTCGTGCGCGCATGGCACGAGACGGTCACCCGCGCCGCACTGTTCGCGGCGCGCGACCTCCTCATGGCAGCGATCGAGGACACGCCTTACGACGTCGCGGCAGCGGTCGCGATGCTGAAAGGCCTCGTAGCGCGCCACTGCCTCGGCGCGGGCGCCGCGTGCATCGTCGAAGCGGCCGCCGCTCGCGGGATCCCGACGCTGCGGCTCGCCGCCGGCGATCTCGTGCAGCTCGGTCACGGCTGCCGCCAGCGCCGCATCTGGAACAGCCGCACCGATCGCGCCAGCGCGATCGCCGAAGGCATCTCGCAGGACGGGCCGCTCACGATGGCCCTGCTCGCCGCCGCCGGGGTGCCCGTCGCCGACGACAGCGTCGCCGGCGCACCGCACCGCCTCCTGGTGGTCGGCGGCCGTGTCGTCGCGGCGGCGCGGTGCGCGCCGCTCGCGACCGACGTCACCGACTCCGTGCATGCGGACGTCGCCGCGGCCGCCACGCTCGCCGCACGTGTGGTCGGGCTCGACATCGCGGGGATCGACGTCGTCGCACACGAGCTCGGCCAGCCGCTCGAAGTGCAGCACGGCGCCGTCGTCGGTGTCACCGCGGAGCCCGATCTGCTCATGCACCTGCAGCCGGCCGGCGGTCAGGCACGCCCGGTCGGCCGTGCCATCGTCGACCACCTTTTCGCCCCCGCCGAGCGCGGCCGCGTGCCCCTCGTCGGCGTCGCCGGCACGCGCGGCACGACCGCAACCGCGCAGCTCGTCGCCTACCTGCTGCGCCTTGCCGGCCACCACGTCGGGCTGGCCTGTGGCGCCGGCCTCTACCTCGACGCGCGCCGTGTCGAGGCAGCCGATGCGGCGCACCGCGGCGGCGCGCGCAAGCTGCTGCTCAACCGCAGCATCGACGCCGCGGTGTGCGAGAACGGAGCGCTCACGCTGCTCACCGAAGGGCTCGCCTACGATCGGTGCACGATCGGCGTCGTGATGGATCTCGAGCCCGACCGCGAGCTCGAGCGGCACGGCATGACCACCGTCGACCAGGCCTACACGGTGCTGCGCACGCAGGTCGACGTCGTCCTGCCCGATGGCGTGGCCGTGCTCAATGCGTGCGACGAGCGTGTCGCGGCCATGGCGTCCCTGTGCGACGGCAGCGTGATCCTGTTCGCGACCGATGCGAGCGCGCCGGCACTCGCTGCGCACCGGGCCGCCGGCGAGCGCACGGTGTGCCTGCGCGACGGGGCCATCACGCTCGGTGAAGGCCCCGCCGAGACCCGCCTGGTCGCACTCGATGCGCTACCGATGTTCGCCGACCCCGAGTCCGCGCCGCCGCTGGAGAGCCTGCTCGCGGCAGTCGCCGCCGCGTGGGCGCACGGCATCGCGCCGGCACTGATCGCGACCGGGATCGAGACCTTCGAAGCAACCACGATTGCCGCAGCCTGAACTGCAGCCCACCCCCGCATCCTGCGCGCAGCCCGCGCGGCCGCACACGGCGGACCACAAAGGAAGAACCAGTCATGCGAGTCACACGTCTGCGGGCCCTGCGCGGTCCGAACCTGTGGAGCCGTAATACCGCGATCGAGGCGATCGTCGCCTGCGAGGGCACGGAATGCGCGATCGACGCGCTGCCCGGTTTCGAGGAGCGGCTGCGCGAGCGCTTCCCCGAGATCGGCACGCTGCAGCCGGCCGGCCACGCCGAATCGGTCTCGCTCGCGCACGCGCTCGAGACGGCCGTGCGGGCACTGCAGGCCCAGGCGGGCTGCCCGGTGACCTTCAGCCGCACGACGCCGACGCTGGACGAAGGCGTCTATCAGGTCGCCGTCGAATACACCGAGGAAGCGGTCGGCCGCCTCGCCTTCGAGCTCGCCGAGCAGCTGTGCCTTGCCGCCTGTGCCGACCTGCCGTTCGACCTGGACGATGCGCTCGCCCGGCTGAAGGCGCTGGACGAGGACATCCGGCTGGGACCCAGCACCGGCGCCATCGTCGCGGCCGCGCTCGCCCGCGGCATCCCGTACCGCCGCCTGACCGATGGCAGCCTGGTGCAGTTCGGCTGGGGCAGCCGGCAGCGCCGCATCCAGGCGGCCGAGGTCGACTCGACGTCGGCAATCGCCGAGTCGATCGCGCAGGACAAGGACCTCACCAAGCAGCTGCTTGCCGCGGCCGGCGTGCCGGTACCCGAGGGCCGTCCGGTACACAGCGCCGCCGAGGCGCTCGCGGCCGCCGATGCGCACGGCTGGCCGGTGGTCGTCAAACCGCTGGACGGCAATCAGGGCAAGGGCGTGACCGTCGACATCGCCACCCCCGAGCACCTCGCGATCGCGTTCCACGCCGCTTCCGAGATCAGCACCGAGGTGCTCGTCGAGCGCTACCTTCCCGGCCACGACTTCCGTCTGCTGGTGGTCGGCGACCAGCTCGTCGCGGCGGCCCGACGCGACCCGCCGCACGTGATCGGCGACGGCGCGCATAGCGTCGCCGAGCTGGTCGAGATCGTGAATGCCGATCCGCGCCGCAGCGACGGGCACGCGACCTCGCTGACCAAGATGCGCTTCGACGAGATCGTCCACGCACGCCTGGCGGTGCAGGGCCTGACGGCCGAATCGGTTCCGCCCAAAGGCATGCGCGTCGTGCTGCGCAACAACGCCAACCTGTCGACCGGCGGCACCGCGACCGATGTCACCGACGACGTCCACCCCCGCGTGGCCGCCAGCGCGATCACGGCCGCACGCATGATCGGCCTGGACATCTGCGGCGTCGATGTCGTGTGCGACAGCGTGCTGCGCCCGCTCGAGGAACAGGGCGGCGGCATCGTCGAGGTCAATGCCGCACCGGGGCTGCGCATGCACCTGAGCCCCTCCTACGGCAAGGGCCGGCCGGTCGGCGAGGCGATCGTCGCGACCCTGTTCGGCCCGCACGACAACGGCCGCATCCCGGTCGTCGCGGTGACCGGCACGAACGGCAAGACGACGACGGTGCGGCTGATCGCGCACACGCTCGCCGCGCACGGCCACCGCGTCGGCATGACCGGCACCGACGGCGTATTTGTCGCCGGCCGGCGCATCGACAGCGGCGACTGCAGCGGGCCGAAAAGCGCCCGCAACGTGCTCGCCCACCCGGACGTGGACGCGGCGGTGCTCGAGACGGCGCGCGGCGGCATTCTGCGCGAAGGGCTCGGCTTCGACCTCTGCGACGTCGCGGTCGTCACCAATCTCGGCGTCGGCGACCACCTCGGCCTCAACTTCATCACCACCGTCGAGGACCTCGCGGTGGTCAAGCGCGTCATCGTGCAGAACATCGCTCCGGGCGGGTACGCGGTATTGAACGCCGCCGACCCGGCGGTCGCACGCATGGCGACCGCCTCACCCGGAGCGGTGATCCTCTTCGCCGGCGACGTGCACCATCCGGTGATGGCGGCCCACCGCGCACAGGGTCAGCGCGTGGTGTTTCGCGACGGCGATGCGCTCGTCGCCGCACACGGCGAGCGCGAAGCACGCATCGCGCTCGCCGCCATCCCGATCACCGACGGCGGCAGGATCGGCTTCCAGGTCGAGAACGCGATGGCCGCGCTCGGCGCCGTGTGGGCGCTGGGGCTCGACTGGGACACGATACACGCAGGCTTTTCCGGCTTCGTGAATGACACCGCCTCGGCACCGGGCCGCTTCAACCGCTTCGAATATCGTGGCGCGACGCTGATCGCCGACTACGGCCACAATCCCGACGCCATTGCGGCGCTCGTCGCCGCGATCGACAACCTGCCGGCGCGCCGGCGCAGCGTCGTCATCAGCGCCGCCGGCGACCGCCGCGACGAGGACATCCGCGACCAGACCCGCCAGCTCGGACGCGCCTTCGATACCGTGCTCCTGTACGAGGATGCGTGCCAGCGCGGACGCGCCGAAGGCGAGGTCGTCGCGCTGCTGCGCGAAGGCCTCGCGGGGGCGCCGCGCACGACCCGCATCGACGAGATCCGCGGCGAATTCGCCGCGATCGACGCGGCCCTCGCGCTCGTGGAACCCGGCGACCTGTGCCTGATCCTGATCGACCAGGTCGAGGAGGCGCTCGCGCACATCACCCGGCGCATTGCCGCGGGCCGCGCGACAGGCCCGACCGGTGTCGGTGTTCAGTCGGCGGCCATGCCCTCCCAATAACCCGGCGTGTTGTAGATCGCCTTCAGATAGTCGATGAAGAAGCGCACCTTGGCCGGCAGGTAGCGCTGCTGCGGATAGACCGCCTGGATGTCATAGGCCGGAATCGCGAACTCGTCGAGCACGGTGACGAGCTCGCCGCGCTTCAGCTCGGCCTGGATCTCCCACGTCGAGCGCCAGCCGATGCCCAGTCCCCGCTTGACCCAGTCGAACAGCAGCTCGCCGTCGTTGCAGTCGAGATCTCCCGACACCCGGATCGCCACCGGCTTGCCGTCGCGCAAGAAGGTCCAGCCGCGCTGCTGGCCGCCGAGCAGATTGAACGCGAGGCAGTTGTGCCCGGCGAGCGCCTCGAGCGTGCGCGGCTCGCCGTGGCGCCCGAAGTAGTCCGGCGTGCCGCACACCACCCGCCGGTTCGGATACAGCTTGACCGCGACATAGTTCGGGTCGGTCACCTCGCCGATGCGGATCGCCATGTCGTAGCCCTCGCGCACCAGATCGACGACGCTGTCGGTGAGGTTGAACGACAGCTTGAGGTCCGGAAAGCGCTCGCGGAACGCCGGCGCGTGCGGCGCGACGTGGCGGCGCCCGAACGCGGCCGGCGCCGACACCACCAGGTGGCCGCGCACCGTCGTGCGCCCGGCGGTGATGCTCGCCTCGACCTCGTCGAACTCGCGCAGCAGCGCGCGCGCGCGTTCGACGAACTGCTCGCCGAGGTCGGTCAGCGACAGGCCGCGCGTCGAGCGGTGCATCAGCTTGACGCCGAGACGCTGCTCGAGCGCGTCGAGCCGCCGCCCCATCACCACCGGTGTGACGCCCTCGACGTGCGCCGCGGCCGCAAAGCTGCCCTTCTCGGCCACCAGCACGAAGCTGCGAAGTTCGACGTAACGGTCCATTCGATACTCCAGATATCGATAGAACTGAATTCTGCTGCAATTCCCGCCGCAGAAACCGCGCTCTATTCTCTCGCCAACGACAAATTCTATCGACACCCCTTTCGAGGAGACAGCAATGGCCAAGATGAGAGCCGTCGACGCGGCCGCCGCCGTGATGAAAAAGGAAGGCATTGGCACCGTGTTCGGCATTCCCGGCGCGGCGATCAATCCGCTCTATTCCGCGATGCGCGCCAACGGCGGCTTCGAGCACATCCTCGCCCGCCACGTCGAGGGCGCCTCGCACATGGCCGAGGGCTATACCCGAGCCAAGCCGGGCAACATCGGCGTGTGCATCGGCACCTCGGGCCCGGCCGGCACCGACATGATCACCGGCCTGTACTCGGCCTCGGCCGATTCGATCCCGATCCTGTGCATCACCGGCCAGGCGCCGCGCGCGCGCCTGTACAAGGAAGACTTCCAGGCCGTCGACATCGAGGCGATCGCCAAGCCCGTCACCAAGTGGGCGGTCACGGTGCGCGAGCCGGCGCTGGTGCCGCGCGTGTTCCAGCAGGCCTTTCACGTGATGCGCTCGGGCCGGCCGGGTCCGGTGCTGATCGACCTGCCCTTCGACGTGCAGATGGCTGAGATCGAGTTCGACATCGAGACCTACGAGCCGCTGCCGGTGTACCGGCCCCGCGCCACACGCGCGCAGATCGAGCGCGCGCTGACGATGCTGAACGAGGCCGAGCGTCCGCTCATCGTGTCGGGCGGCGGCGTGATCAACGCCAACGCGGCCGAGCTGCTGGTCGAGTTCGCCGAGACCACCGGCGTGCCGGTGATCCCGACGCTGATGGGCTGGGGCTCGATCCCCGACGACCACAAGCTGATGGCCGGCATGGTCGGCCTGCAGACTTCGCACCGCTACGGCAACGCGACGATGCTCGCCTCCGACTTCGTGCTCGGCCTCGGCAACCGCTGGGCGAACCGCCACACCGGCTCGGTCGAGGTGTATACGAAGGGCCGCAAGTTCGTCCATGTCGACATCGAGCCGACGCAGATCGGCCGCGTCTTCGGCCCCGACTACGGCATCGTCTCCGACGCGCACGCGGCGCTCGAGCTCTTCGTGCAGGTCGCCCGCGAGTGGAAGTCCGCCGGGCGGCTCAAGGACCGCAGCGCATGGGTCGCCGAGTGCCGCGAGCGCAAGCGCACGATGCTGAGGAAGACCAACTTCGACAATCAGCCGATGAAGCCGCAGCGCGTCTACCAGTGCATGAACAACGCCTTCGGCAAGGACACCTGCTATGTCAGCACGATCGGCCTGTCGCAGATCGCCGCGGCGCAGTTCCTGCACGTGTACAAGCCGCGCCACTGGATCAACTGCGGCCAGGCCGGCCCGCTCGGGTGGACGATTCCGGCCGCCCTGGGCGTGCGCGCGGCCGACCCCGAGCGCAGGATCGTCGCATTGTCGGGCGACTACGACTTCCAGTTCCTGATCGAGGAGCTTGCCGTCGGCGCACAATTCAAGCTGCCGTACCTGCACATCGTCGTGAACAACTCCTACCTCGGGCTGATCCGCCAGGCGCAGCGCGGCTTCGAGATGGACTACTGCGTGCAGCTCGGCTTCGACAACGTCAATGCGCCCGAGGTCGAGGGCTACGGCGTCGATCACGTCGCGGTCGTCGAAGGCCTGGGCTGCAAGGCGATCCGCGTGCATCGCCAGGAGGAGATCGACCCGGCGATCGAGCAGGCGCAGCGCTGGATGGAGGAGTACAAGGTGCCGGTCGTGATCGAGATCATCCTCGAGCGCGTCACCAACATCGCGATGGGCACCGAGATCGACGCGATCAACGAGTTCGAGCCGCTCGCCGAAGGGCCGGAGGATGCACCGACGGCGATCGGGTTGCTGGATTGAGGAGGAAACCAAACATGCCGAAATTCGCCGCAAACCTGACCATGCTGTTCAACGAGGTCGACTTCCTCGACCGCTTCGCCGCCGCTGCCGAGACCGGCTTCGAGGGCGTCGAGTACCTGTTCCCGTACGCGTGGCCGGCCGCGCAGCTCGCCGAAAAACTCGACCAGCACGGCCTCGTGCAGGTGCTGCACAACCTGCCCGCCGGCGACTGGGCCGGCGGCGAGCGTGGCATCGCCTGCCATCCTGACCGCGTCGGCGAGTTCCAGGACGGCGTCGGCCGCGCGATCGAGTACGCGACCACGCTGGGCTGCAAGCAGGTCAATTGCCTGGCCGGCATCGCGCCGGCCGGGGTGGACGCGGACAAGGTGTTCGAGACCTTCGTCGCGAACCTGCGCTTTGCCGCCGACCAGCTCGCGGGGGTCGGCATCCGCCTGCTCGTCGAGCCGATCAACACCTTCGACATCCCGGGCTTCTATCTCGCCCGCACCGCGCAGGCGGCCGCGATTCTGGACGCGGTCGGCTCGGACAACCTCTTCATCCAGTATGACATCTACCATGCGCAGCGCATGGAAGGCGAGCTTGCCAACACGATTGCCGCGCACCTGCCGCGCATCGCGCACATGCAGCTCGCCGACAACCCGGGGCGCCACGAGCCGGGCAGCGGCGAGATCAACTACGCCTTTCTGTTCGACTTCATCGACCGCAGCGGCTATGAGGGCTGGATCGGCTGCGAGTACAAGCCGGCCGGCGACACGCGCGCGGGGCTGGCGTGGCGCGAGCGCATCGCCTCGGCGCGCGCGTCGGCCTGATGCGAGACGGCGTCGATTCGCAGGCCATCGTGCGCACCGGCGTCTAAAGTGAAGCAAGGCAGCACCGCCGCCGCCCGACCGCGACGTCGGGATCGTGCGGCATGACGTACCTGAAGCTTTTGACGGCGGGTGCCGGACGGGAAACGCAACACTCCCGGCACCCTCCTCTTTCTCTCGAACACCCCTGACACCACGACAAGGAGACAAAAATGGCACAAATCGGATTCATCGGACTGGGCATCATGGGCACCCCGATGGCCAAGCACCTCATCGACGGCGGCCACACGCTCAACGCCTACTCGCACGGCAAGGTGCCGCGCCAGCTGGTCGACGCCGGCGCGATCGCGTGCGAGAGCGCGCGCGAGGTCGCCGAGAAGTCGGAGTTCATCATCCTGATGGTGCCCGACACCCCCAACGTCGAAGAGGCCCTGTTCGCTGCGAACGGCGTCGCCGAGGGCCTGTCGGCCGGCAAGATCGTCATCGACATGAGTTCGATCAGCCCGATCGCGACCAAGGAGTTCGCGCGCCGCATCAACGACCTCGGCTGCGAATACCTCGACGCGCCGGTCTCCGGCGGCGAGGTCGGCGCCAAG
>DAOMOP010000161.1:7139-9661 GCA_035444405.1 Rhodocyclaceae bacterium | reverse complement strand
CGTCCTCGAGCGCGCGCAGCGTCTCGACGTCGAGATCGTTCGACGGTTCGTCGAGCAGCAGCACGTTGCCGCCCGAGATCAGCGTTTTCGCCAGATGCAGCCGCCCGCGCTCGCCGCCCGACAGGTTGCCGACGATCTTCTGCTGGTCGCCGCCCTTGAAGTTGAAGCGGCCGATGTAGGCGCGGCTGGGCATCTCGAACTTGCCCACCGTGAGCACGTCGGCGCCGTCCGAGATCGCCTCGAACACCGTCTTGTCGTTGGCGAGCCCCTCGCGCGACTGGTCCACCGCGGCGATCTTGACCGTCGGGCCGACGACGATGTCGCCCGAATCGGGCGTTTCCTTGCCCTGGATCATCCTGAACAGTGTGGACTTGCCGGCGCCGTTGGGGCCGATGATGCCAACGATGGCGCCGGGCGGCACGCTGAAGCTGACGTTGTCCATCAGCAGCTTGTCGCCGAAGGCCTTCGAGACGCCGTTGAACTCGATCACCTTGTCGCCGAGCCGCTCGCCGGGCGGGATGAAGATCTCCTGCGTCTCGTTGCGGCGCTGGTACTCGACCGTGGTCATCTCCTCGTAGCGGGCGAGACGCGCCTTGCTCTTGGCCTGGCGCGCCTTCGGGTTCGAGCGCACCCACTCGAGCTCCTGCTTCATCGCGCGCATGTGCGCGTCGACCTGCTTCTGTTCCTGCTCGAGGCGCTGCTCCTTCTGCTCGAGCCACGACGAGTAGTTGCCCTTCCACGGGATGCCGTGGCCACGGTCGAGCTCGAGAATCCACTCGGCGGCGTTGTCGAGGAAGTAGCGGTCGTGCGTGACCGCGACGACGGTGCCCGGAAAGCGCGTCAGGAACTGCTCGAGCCACTCGACCGATTCGGCGTCGAGGTGGTTGGTCGGCTCGTCGAGCAGCAGCATGTCGGGTTTGGACAGCAGCAGCTTGCACAGCGCGACGCGGCGCTTCTCGCCGCCCGACAGGTTGCCGATCGTGGCCTCCCACGGCGGCAGGCGCAGCGCGTCGGCGGCGATCTCCATCTGCGTTTCGACGTCGTTGCCGGCGCTGGCGAGGATGTTCTCGTATTTCGCCTGCTCTTCGGCGAGTTTGTCGAAGTCGGCGTCCGGCTCGGCGTAGGCGGCGTAGATCTCGTCGAGCCTCTGGCGCGCCTCGATGATCTCGCCGAGGCCCGCCTCGACTTCGTCCTTGACCGTCTTGGCCGGGTCGAGCTGCGGCTCCTGCGGCAGGTAACCGATGCGGATGCCCGCCAGATGCTGCACCTCGCCCTCGTATTCCTTGTCGGCGCCGGCCATGATGCGCAGCACCGTCGACTTGCCCGAGCCGTTCAGGCCGAGCAGGCCGATCTTCGCACCCGGGAAGAAGGACAGCGAGATGTCCTTGATGATCTGCCGCTTCGGCGGCACGACTTTGCTCACGCGGAGCATCGACATTACGTACTGGGCCACGGAACTGGATTCCTGTGTGAAAGCATTGAACCAAGGGGGCGAGGATAACATCGATGACTGTTGCGGCGCCCGCTAGGCCGGCGGGTCGGCCGAATTTTGAACGACCGCAGGTGGCGGCGGTCGGTTACGGGCCGCCATCATCGGCCGGCGGTGCAGCGGGCGATGGCCATTTTCGACGGATTTCGCGATGATCACACGACTCTTGTGGGTGGCCGGCACGGCGGCTGCGCTGCTGGCGGCTGCGCTGGTGGTCTATCTCGCGCCGCTGGGGACGGACGTGGTCACCCTGCAGCTGGCATTCTCGCCGCCCAATTTCGGACATGTCGTCCATGGCTGGTCACCGGAACAACTGCAGCGCTACCGCCAGCATCTCCCCGTCGCTGCGCTGGTGGCGCTGTGTTACGGCGCGTTCGGCTACCTGCTCGCCACGCGTACGGGGTTCTTCGCCGGTTTCGGATCGGTGGCGCTGAGGCTTGCGAGATGGTCGCTGCCGCTTGCAGCGCTCTGTCACGTGACGATGAATGCGTTGCACGGCTGGCTCACGGCCGCGCCACGCTTCGGCCTTGAGCTGCTGTACGCGGGTTCGGCTGGCTTGGCCCTGTCGAAGTGGCTGTTGCTGATCGGATTCGGCGTGCTGGTGGTTCGGGCGCTGCTGCAGCGCGGCGATTGACGCCTATCGCGGGCCCGACGGTGGAGCAATGGCGAACGCGCCCCCGGCGATTCGGCGATGTCTGGGTTGGCCAAGGGCACGTATCGGCAACCATACGCATGGCAAAGCGCTTCAGTGCGTTTTTTCATCCAGATCGATGTCGGCGATCAGCTCGTTCGAGAGCTCTTCGAGATCGGCCTTCAACTGCGCTGCGTCGCATCCATCGGCGGCGAGCAGCTCGGCTTCCGCGTGAAACAGCGTCTCCGACGACATCGGTGCACTCGAGGTCCAGGTCACGAGCTTCTCGACGTTGACCTTGTGCCGGGCGAAGACCTGTGAGACCTCGCGGACGATGCCGATGCGGTCGTGGCCGACGAGGCTGAACGACAGGTGCCGGGTGTAGCCGGGCGCGGCCGCCGT
>DAOMOP010000161.1:0-7129 GCA_035444405.1 Rhodocyclaceae bacterium | reverse complement strand
CGCCCGCCTCGACGCCGACCCGCAGGCTCCGCAGCGTGCCGAGGGCGTCGCGCAGCGCCGCCTCGTTCGCCTCGGGGACGCTGACGGTCAGCACGCCGGCGAACTTGCCCGCCAGCCGCGCCATCGACGAATCGAGCCAGCTCGCGCCGTGTTCGGTCAGCAACGTCGAAATCTCCTCGACCAGCCCGGGGCGGTCGTCACCGATGACGGTCAGTACCAGAAATTGCGCCATGCCGGGTCTCCTCGATGGGTAGTGCGTCGCGGTCCATTCTACCCGCGAATAATCGTGCCGATGCGGGCCGGGCGGCGTCCGAGGCGGGCCTCACACGGTGAATTGAAGGCGTGCGAGATGCGCATAGAGGCCGTCGGCGGCGACCAGCGCGTCGTGCGTGCCGGTCTCGACGATGCGTCCGGCGTCGATCACGACGATGCGGTCGGCGCGCTGGACGGTCGCCAGGCGATGGGCGATCACCAGCGTCGTGCGATCGCGCATCAGGCGCTCGAGCGCGGCCTGCACCATGCGCTCGCTCTCGGCATCGAGCGCCGAGGTCGCCTCGTCGAGCAGCAGGACCGGGCGATCGGCGAGGATCGCGCGCGCGATCGCGATGCGCTGACGCTGGCCGCCCGACAGCTTGACGCCGCGCTCGCCCAGCCAGGTGTCGTAGCCCTGCGGCAGCGCACGCACGAACTCGTCGGCCCACGCTGCCTCGCAGGCGCGGCGGACTGCGTCGGCATCCGCGTCCGGACGCGCGTAGCGCACGTTTTCGGTGACGCTGGCCGCGAAGATCACCGGCTCCTGCGGCACGAGCGCGATGTGGCGGCGGATCGCACGCGGGTCGGCTTCGGCGAGCGCGACGCCGTCGAGCCGGATCGTGCCGGAGGTCGGATCGTAAAAGCGCAGCAACAGCTGGAAGACGGTCGTCTTGCCGGCCCCCGACGGGCTGACCAGCGCGACCGTCTCGCCGGGCGAGACGCTCAGCGTGAAATCGCACAAGGCCGGAGTTGCCGGTCGCGACGGGTAGTGGAATGCGACTGCTTCGAAGCGCAGCGCGCCGCGTGCCGGCGCGGGCAGGGCGGTCGGATGTGCCGGGGCCTCGATCGACGGGCGTGCGTCGAGGATCTCCATCAGGCGCTCGGTGGCCCCGGCGGCGCGCTGCAACTCGCCCCACACCTCCGACAGCGCGCCGACGCTGCCGGCCACCAGCGCGGCATAGAAGACGAAGGCCGACAGCTCGCCGGCAGTGATGCGTCCCTCGAGCACGTCGTGGCCGCCGATCCACAGAATGAACGAGATCGCGCCGAACACCAGCAGCAGCACGACCGCGACGAGCGTGGCCCGCGTGCGCACGCGGGCGCGGGCGGTGTCGAAGCTCGCCGCGACGAGGGCGCCGAAGTCGCGCCGGTCGGCGGCCTCGTGCCCGTAGGCCTGGACGATGCGGATTTCGTGAATGGTCTCGTCGATGCGGCTTCCGAGCTCGGCAATGCGGTCCTGGCTCTCGCGTGCCAGCCGGCGCAGGCGGCGGCCGAAGACGACGATGGGCGTGATCACCAGCGGTACGCCGATCACGGTCAGCAGCGTGAGCTTGAGACTGGTCGTGAACATCATCGCGAGCCCGCCCACGAGCAGCAGCAGGTTGCGCAGCGCGATCGACAGGGTCGATCCGACCACGTTCTCGATCTGCGCCGTATCGGAGGTCAGCCGCGAGATCACTTCGCCGGTGCGGCCGGCCTCGAACCACGACGGCGGCAGGTCGAGCAGGTGGTCGAAGACACGCTGTCTCAGGTCGGCCGTGACGCGCTCGCCGAGCCACGACACGTTGTAGAAGCGGACGTACGTTGCCGCCGCGAGCACGACGATGACGCCGAACATCGCCGCCAGCGTGCGGTCGAGCCAGGCCGGGTCTCCGGCCGAAAAACCCTGGTCGATCACCGCGCGCAGCCCCTGGCCGACCGCCAGCATCGCGCCGGCCGCGATGACGAGCGCAAGGCCCGCCTGCAGCACACGGCGCCGGTAAGGCCGGAGCATGGCGAGCAATGCGATCGCCGGGGCGCGTTTCGGATTCATTCTGGGCGGATATCGACGGAGCCAACGAGCGAGCATTGTAAGGCCGCGCGATGGCCGAGACGGGTGTCGGTGCGCGGGCCAGCACATGCCTGCACGATTGACGCTGCGAGTCGTCCTGCGCCATGATGAATTCCTTCGATCACCTGTGCGACATAGGCAATGCGCGCCGTGACGGGGGGTCGCCTGGGATGGGGGTGTGCCATTGCTGGTCAGGAACGGGGTCGCAACGCCCGAGGGCGGCGAGCGGCTGGGGGTCGTGCCGCTGTGGTCGCCCGGTGTGCTGCGCATGACGCTGGCGGCGCTGGCGCTCGCCGTGGTCGCGGCATGGGTGGTGTGGGAGCGGCTGGCCGAGCGCCACGAGCAGGACGTCGCCGAGCGCTTCCACTCCGAGGCTTCCGAGATCGCGTTGCGCATCGACGAGCGCTTCCGCGGCTATCGGCAGGTGCTGCGCGGCGGGCGGGCGCTGTTCCAGGCCTCCGAATCGGTCGAACGAGCGGAGTGGCGAACGTACGTCGCGGGCTTGGACCTCGCCGACGATTACCCCGGGATTCAGGGGGTGGGTTTCAGCGAGTGGCTCACCCCCGCCGCGCTGCAAGCGCACGAGCAGCGCGTGCGCGAGGAGGGCTTCGGCGATTATCGGGTCTGGCCGGCGGGCGAGCGTAACGCCTATTCCGCGATCGTCATGCTGGAGCCGTTCGACTGGCGCAACCAGCGCGCGTTCGGCTTCGACATGTACTCCGAGCCGGTGCGACGCGAGGCGATGGAGCGGGCGATCGTGAGCGGCGAGGGGGCCCTGTCCGGCAAGGTGACGCTGGTGCAGGAGACCGACGAGGACCGTCAGGCCGGCGTGCTGCTCTATCTGCCGCTCTTTTCCGACGACGCCCCCATCGCTACGGCTGCCGAGCGGCGTGCGGCGCTGCGGGGCTGGGTCTATAGCCCGTTTCGCATGCACGACCTGATGCAGGGCATGCTCGGGCCTGTCGGCCAGGACATCATCCGGCTGCGCATCTACGACGAGGTCGAGACCGCCGACGCGCTGCTCTACGACAGTCACCGCGCGCGCGAGCCGGGATCGCAGCCGCGCTACGTGTTCGCGATGCCGCTGGTGCTCGACGGGCGGACGTGGCAGATCGTGATCGAGAGTCTGGGCGGCCATGCGCACGACGACGCGGCGCTGCAGGCCGAGCTGATCGCGATCGTACTGATCGGGATGATGTTCGTGCTGGTGAGCTGGTCGTTCTCGATCACGCGGGCGCGCGCCGTTGCGCTCGAGCGGGCGGCCACCCACGATCCGCTGACGGGAGTGCCGAACCGCCTGATGTTCGGCGACCTGCTCGAGCGCACGATTCGCCTGTCGGCGCGCTATCGACACCGCTTCGGGCTGCTGTTCGTCGATCTCGACCGCTTCAAGGAGATCAACGACAGTTGCGGGCACCAGATCGGCGATCGGGTGCTCGTGCGGGCGGTGCGGCGCATGCGCGCGTGCGTGCGCGCCTCGGACACCTTGAGTCGCCATGGCGGCGACGAATTCATCGTCCTGCTGCCCGAGATCGCGTCGGGCGAGGAGCTCGACATCGTCGCGGAGAAGATCCGCCGCGCGCTCGAAGAACCGTTCGACGTGGATGGTCGTTCGCTGCGCATTTCGTCGAGCATCGGCGTCGTGCGCTACCCGGACGATGGCTCCGACGCCGACACCCTGCTGGTGCACGCCGACGCGGCGATGTATCGGGCCAAGGCCGAAGGGCGCAACCGCAGCAGTACGTTCGCCCGATGAGCGTGCGGCCGCCGTGGCGGAACGCCGGCGGCCGCGGCTGCGGTCACTTCTCGACGAAGGCGCGCTCGATCACGTAGTCGCCCGGCTCGCCGATGCGCGGCGAAACGCGAAAGCCCGCGCCATCGAGGAGGGTGCAGCAATCCTCGAGCATGGCCGGGCTGCCGCAGAGCATCGCGCGGTCGTCCGCGGCATCGAGCGGCGGCAGACCGACGTCGTCGAAGAGCTTGCCGCTTTCCATCAGCTCGGTGATGCGTCCTTCGTTGTGAAACGGCTCGCGGGTGACCGTCGGATAATAGATCAGCTTGTCGCGGATCTCGTCGCCGAGGAACTCGTGCGCCGGCAGGCGGCGGCGGATGAAGTCGGCGTAGGCGAGATCGGACACGGTGCGCACGCCATGCACGAGCACGATCTTCTCGAAGCGCTCGTAGGTGTCGGGGTCCTGGATCACGCTCAGAAACGGTGCGAGCCCGGTGCCGGTGGCGAGCAGGTACAAGTGCTTGCCCGGCCTGAGATCGTGCAGCACGAGCGTGCCGGTGGGCTTCTTGCTGACCACGATCGGGTCGCCTTCGCGCAGATGCTGCAGGCGCGAGGTGAGCTTGCCGTGGGGCACCTTGATGCTGAAGAACTCGAGGTGCTCCTCGTAGTTCGGGCTGGCAATGCTGTAGGCGCGGGTAATCGGACGGCCGTCGACCTCGAGCCCGATCATCACGAACTGGCCGTTTTCGAAGCGCAGGCCGCGGTCGCGCGTGGTCCGGAAGCTGAACAGTGTGTCATTCCAGTGGTGAACGCTCAGCACGCGTTCGGTAACGAGATTCGCCATAGGGTCTTGTCTTCGGTTCGTTGGGGTTGGTGAAAACGATGATAGGGGTGCGCTCCCTCTCCACAAAGCGATTCGGCGTCAAAATGAAGATCCATTCTATGGATATGAAATGGCGGCATGGCGCCATCGCGTCGGCGGCACGCCGCCCTTCACGCGGCCGTCGGCGTTCTGCAATTCGATCGCCCCCCCAGCGCCGCGGTTCCGCCGGCACGCCACGCCGTCTCGGCCGCACGACGGGTGCGACGACGGGGTCATCGGGGATCGCATCTGTCGTATCCGCGTGTCGCGCACTGGCCGGATCGGCTTGCGACGGCTAACATCGCCACGACCTCACAGCGGATGCGACCGATGCGCTTGCTCAATCTGATGACCGCGGCGGTGCTGTACTTCGTTGTCGGCGCGTGGCTCGAGGCGAAGCTGGGCACGGCGGGCGGCGGGCTCGCAATCATGCTCGCGATCGGCTGGCTGTGGGTCAGCGAAGCGCTGCACGTCAGCGTCACGGCCTTGCTGGTGCCGCTGCTCGCGACGGCGAGCGGCATCCTCGCCTTCGACCAGGCGCTGCTGCAGTTTGCCGACCCGGTGATCTTCCTGTTCCTCGGCGGCTTCGCGCTGGCCGCCGGGCTGCAGCGCCAGGGGCTGGACCGCTGGATGGCGGCGTGGGTCATGAGCAGGGCGGGCAACCGTGTAGAGCTCGGCGCGCGCTATCTGTTCTGGCTGACCGCTGTGCTGTCGATGTGGATCAGCAATACCGCGACCGCGGCGATGATGCTGCCGCTCGCGCTCGGTCTGCTGGCGCCGCTGCCGGCGCAGCACTATCACCGCACCTGGATGTACGTGCTGCTCGGTGTCGCCTTTTCGGCCAACATCGGCGGCATCGGCACGGTGGTCGGCAGTCCGCCGAATGCGATCGCGGCCTCCACCGTCGGCATCGGCTTCGCGCAGTGGATGATGTGGGGTGTACCGCTGGTGCTGGTGATGATGCCGCTGATGGAGTTCGCGCTGCGCCTTGCGCTGCGCCCGCAGTTGTCGGCCGAGATCGCGCTGCCCGCGCTCGCGATGGCGTGGTCGCGCCAGCACACGCTGATGCTCGGGGTGTTCGCGCTGGCGGTGGCCCTGTGGATCTTCGGTGCGCCGCTGGACGAGCACCTGGGCATCGGCCGCGGCTACGACGCCGCCGTGGCGCTGCTTGCGCTGGTGCTGCTGCACGCGCTGAAGCTCGCGCGGTGGAAGGACATCGAAAAGAGTGCGGACTGGGGCGTGCTGCTGCTGTTCGGCGGCGGCCTGACGTTGAGCCGCGTGCTCGCCGACAGCGGTGCCGGTGCGTGGCTCGCGACGCAGCTCGGCGGCAGCTTCGCGGCGCTGGCGATCACCGTGAGCCTCGCGCTGATGGTGCTGTTCGCGCTGATGCTGACCGAGGTCACCAGCAATACCGCGAGCGCCGCGCTGCTGATTCCGCTGTTCATCGGCATGGCGCCGCACATCGACGCGCTGCCGATCGCGGTAATGGTCGCGGTGGCGTGCTCGTGTGCGTTCCGGCTGCCGGTCGCGACGCCGCCGAATGCGATCGTGTTCGGCAGCGGCCACGTGCCGCAGCGTCAGATGATCCGGTGCGGGCTGTGGGTCAGCGCGGCCGTGGTACCGGTCCTGTTCGCCACCGCCGCGCTGCTCGCCTGATCACGACTCGTAGGCGTCCATCGGCACGCAGGCGCAGAACAGGTTGCGGTCCCCGTACACGTCGTCGATGCGGTTGACGCTCGGCCAGAACTTGTTGTCGGCCACCCACGGCAGCGGAAAGGCCGCCTGCTCGCGCGAGTAGGGGCGGTTCCACTCGCCGGCGAGATCGGCCTGCGTGTGCGGGGCGTTCCTGAGCGGGTTGTCCTCGGCTGGCCAGGCGCCGTGCTCGATCGCGCGGATCTCGTTGCGGATCGCGACCATCGCCGCGACGAAGCGGTCGAGTTCGGCGAGGTCCTCGGACTCGGTCGGCTCGACCATGATCGTGCCGGCGACCGGGAACGACATCGTCGGCGCGTGGAATCCATAGTCCATCAGGCGCTTGGCGATGTCGACCTCGGAGATGCCGGTGGCGGCCTTGATCGGGCGGATGTCGAGGATGCACTCGTGCGCGACGCGCCCCTGCGCGCCCGAATAGAGCACAGGGTAGTGTTCGGCGAGCCGCGTGGCGAGGTAGTTCGCGTTCAGGATCGCGACTTCGGTCGCCCGCCTCAGGCCCGTGCCGCCCATCATCGTGATGTACATCCACGAGATCGGCAGGATGCTGGCCGAGCCGAACGGCGCTGCCGACACCGCCCCCTGGCCCTTGTTCGGGCGTTCCTCGCCGCCGGTCGGCGTGACGACGTGGTCGGCCATGAACGGGGCGAGGTGGGCCGCGAGCCCGATCGGACCCATGCCGGGCCCGCCGCCGCCATGCGGGATGCAGAAGGTCTTGTGCAGGTTCATGTGCGAGACGTCG
>DAOMOP010000160.1:0-9663 GCA_035444405.1 Rhodocyclaceae bacterium | reverse complement strand
GCCTGCTAGCATTTGCCGCTTCGACCGTGCAGGTACACAAGGTGGATGCTTCCCGCCCGATAGGCGTGTTCGATTCCGGCGTGGGCGGGCTGACCGTCGTGCGCGCGCTGATGGAGCGGCTGCCGCTCGAGGACATCGTCTATTTCGGCGATACCGCGCGCGTGCCGTACGGCATCAAGTCGGTCACGACGATCGAGCACTTCACCGCGCAGATCACCGACTTCCTGCTGCGCCAGGAGGTCAAGATGCTCATCATCGCGTGCAACACGATGGCCGCCGTCGCCGCACACGTCGTGCGCCGCCATGCCGGTGAGCTGCCCGTGCTCGACGTCATCGAGGCCGGTGCGCGCGCCGCGGTCGCCCACTCGCGCAAGCGCGGCATCGCGGTGATCGGCACGCCGACCACCGTCAACAGCAACGCCTATGCGCGGCGCATGCATGAGCTCGACCCTTCGGCGCGCGTGTACTCGCAGGCCTGCCCGCTGTTCGTGCCGCTCGTCGAGGAGGGCTGGCTCGACCATCCGGTCACGCGCATGACCGCACAGGAATACCTGCGCCCGGTGCTGGCGGAGGAGATCGACAGCCTCGTGCTCGGCTGCACCCACTATCCGTTGCTGAAGCCGCTGCTCAAGGATGTCGCCGGCCCCGACGTGCGGCTGGTCGATTCGGCGATCACGACCGCCGACCTCGCGGCGAGCACGCTCAACGCGCTCGGCCTGGTGCGCACGGTCTCGCGTGCGCCGCATTATCGCTTCGTCGTCACCGACATTCCGCTGCGCTTCCAGACGATTGGCGAGCGCTTCCTGGGCCGGTCTCTCGGGCCCATCGAGCGCGTCGAGTGGTGAGCGCGGGCCGCGCCGGCGTCGTTTCCGGCGCGGGCCGGTGAGAGGCGGGCGGCTAACGCGGACCGGTCGCGATCGGCCGTCGCGGATCGGCACACCATTCGCTCCACGATCCGGCATACAGCCGCGAGCCGCCGAGACCGGCGTGCTCCATCGCGAGCAGATTGTGGCAGGCAGTGACCCCCGAGCCACACTGGTGCACGACCGTCGCCGGCGCGCGTCCGCCCAGCAGCCGGCTGAATTCGTCGCACAGCACCGCCGGCCGCTTGAAGTGGCCGGCGGCGGCGAGGTTGTCGCGGAAAAAGCGGTTGAGGGCGCCCGGGATGTGTCCGCCGACCGGGTCGAGCGTCTCGTTCTCGCCGCGAAAGCGGTCAGGGCTGCGCGCGTCGATCAGCACCATGTCGGCCGCCTCGAGATGGCGCGCGACGAAATCGGCGTCGACCGCAAGCGGCTGCACCGATGCATCGAAGCGCGTCGGGGCGAACGCGGGCACCTGCCTGGTGAGCGGCTGCGCGGCATCGCGCCACGCATGCAGGCCGCCGTCGAGCACCGCCACGCGCTCGTGACCGAGCCAGCGCATCAGCCACCACAACCGCGCCGCGAACATGCCGCCGGCGTCGTCGTAGGCGATCACCTGCATGCCGCTGGCAACGCCGAGCGCGCCCAGGCGGGCCGCCAGCACGAGCGGGTCGGGCAACGGATGACGGCCATTGGTGCCGTTCATCGGGCCGGACAGGTCACTGTCCAGATGCAGGAACTGCGCGCCGGGGATATGCCCGTCGGCGTAGGCGTCGCGGCCGAACTGCGGCTCGGCGAGGTCGTGGCGGCAGTCGAAGATGCGCCAGTCCGGCGCATCGAGGTGGGCGATCAGGTCCCCGACGCCGATCAGCGTCCGGTACCGCGCGCTCACTGCGCCGACTCCTCCGCCTCTTCGAGCCATGCGCGCGCGTCGGCCTCGTTGTCGAACACCAGCACCTCCGCATCGACGAAGAGCTGCGTGATCCATGCGCTCCACGTTACCCACTGGTCCTGGGTGAGCACCGCGATGCGGCCGAAGTCGTGGGCGTGCTGGCGCGAGAACTTGATTTCCTCCCACGCGACGTCGAGCGTGAAGCCGACCATCTCGCGCAGATCGAACAGGATATTGACCGGTCCCTCGAACTTGATCTTGTAATCGACAAGCTCCTCGAACTCCTTGTAATCGGCGAGCGTGAATTCACCGAAGACGCCGACCGAGACCAGATTGTGGTTGTGTTCGATGGTGATCATGCGTTCTCTCCGCGCTGCGCTGGACGATGCAGGGCACTATATCCCTTGGGGTGGCGCGATTCAATCACCGGGCATGGCCGCACCGCTGCCCGCGGGGCATGCTGGCCATGACAGGGCGCTTCGCGGTAGGCTGTCGCCACCGCCGGGTGGGGTGCGCAGGCAGCGATTGCGGGGGAGTCATGACATACGTGCTGGCCCTGGATCAGGGCACGACGAGTTCGCGCGCGATGGTGTTCGATCGTGACGGACGCATGCTGGGCGCGGCGCAGCAGGAGTTTGCGCAGCACTATCCGCGACCCGGCTGGGTCGAGCACGACGCGCACGAGATCGTGCGCACGCAGTTCGACTGCGCCCGCGCGGCGCTTGGCGAAGCGCGCATCGAGGCACGCGAGCTCGTCGCGCTGGGCATCACCAACCAGCGCGAGACGACGGTGCTGTGGGAGCGCGCGAGCGGCCGCGCGCTGGCGCCGGCGATCGTGTGGCAGGACCGGCGCACCGCGCCCGACTGCGACCGCCTGCGCGAGGACGGCGCCGCACGACTCGTGCGCGAGCGCACCGGACTCGAGATCGATGCGTACTTCTCGGCGACCAAGCTCGCGTGGCTGCTGCGCAACGTCCCCGGCGCGCGCGCGCGTGCCGAGCGCGGCGAGCTTGCCTTCGGCACGATCGACAGCTGGCTGGTGTGGCACCTGACCGGCGGGGCGCTGCACGTCTCCGACGCCGGCAATGCCGCGCGCACGATGCTGTTCGACATCCACCGGCTCGACTGGGACCCCGAGCTGCTCGCGCTGTTCGACATACCGGCGGCGCTGCTGCCGCGCGTCGTCGACAGCATCGGCGTGTGCGGGCATACGTGCACGGACGCGCTCGGCGCGGCGGTGCCGATTGCCGGCAACGCCGGCGACCAGCAGGCCGCCACCTTCGGCCAGGCCTGCTTTGCGCCGGGCATGGCGAAGAACACCTACGGCACCGGCTGCTTCCTGCTGATGAACACCGGCGAGCGTCCCGTCGCATCGGCCAACCGGCTGCTGACCACGGTCGGCTGGCGGTGGGGGAGCGTGACGGCCTATGCCCTCGAAGGCAGCATCTTCATCGGCGGGGCGCTCGTGCAGTGGCTGCGCGACGGGCTCGGGCTGATCCGTCACGCGCACGAGGTCGAGGCCCTGGCCGCGTCGGTGCCCGACAGCGGCGGCGTCGTGCTCGTGCCGGCCTTCACCGGGCTCGGCGCACCGTACTGGGACGCCTACGCGCGCGGCACGCTGATCGGACTCACGCGCGGCACCGGCGCGGCGCACATCGCCCGCGCGGCGCTCGAGGCGATCGCACTGCAGACGGTGGACCTCGTCGCGGCGATGAACCGCGACGGTGCCGCAGCGCTGACCGAGCTGCGCGTCGACGGCGGGGCCGCCGCCAACGACCTGTTGATGCAGATCCAGGCCGACCTGCTCGGCGTGCCGGTGGTGCGCCCGCGCCTGCTCGAGACGACCGCGCTCGGTGCCGCCTACATGGCCGGCCTCGGCGCCGGGCTGTGGCCGGACACGGACGCGCTCGCCGCGCACTGGGCCGAGGAGCGCCGCTTCGAGCCGGGCATGGGTCACGCGGACCGCGAGCGCACGCTTGCGCGCTGGCAGCGCGGCGTCGAACGGGCGCGCGGCTGGGCAGACGCGTGAGCGAAGGGCCGGCAAGTGGCCCGACCGGACTGGATCGGGCCAGCCTGCTCGAGCGCCTGCGCAGCGGCCAGAGGTGGGACGTAGTCGTCATCGGCGGCGGGGCGAGCGGGCTCGGCTGCGCGGTCGATGCGGCCGCACGCGGCCACTCGGTGCTGCTCGTCGAGGCGCACGACTTCGGCAAGGGCACCAGCTCGCGCGCGACCAAGCTGATCCACGGCGGCGTGCGCTACCTCGCGCAGGGGCGCATGCCGCTCGTGCGCGAAGCCTTGCGCGAGCGTTCGCGTCTGCTCGCGAACGCGCCGCATCTGGTGCGGCCGCTGCGCTTCGTCGTGCCGGCCTATCGGCGCCGTGACCTGGTCGTCTACGCCCTCGGCCTGAGCCTGTACGATGCGCTCGCCGGTGCGCAGGCGCTGGGGCGCTGGTGCCACCTGGATCGTCGGGAAACGCTCGCAGCGCTGCCGACGGTGCGCGCGGACGGGCTGCGCGGCGGCATCGCCTACTGGGACGCGCAGTTCGACGACGCGCGCCTCGCCATCGCGCTGATGCGCACGGTGTTCGACCTCGGCGGGGTCGCCGTCAATTACGTCGCCGTCGAGGATTTGATCGTCGAGGCCGGGCGCGTCGCCGGTGTGCGCGCGCGCGACGCCGAGAGCGGCGAGCGTTTCGCCGTTGCCGCCCGTGTCGTGATCAACGCGACCGGCGTGTGGGCCGACCGGCTGCGCCGGCTCGAGGACCCGCAGTGCCGCCGCCTGCTGCGCCCCAGCCAGGGCGTGCATGTCGTCGTCGATCGCGACTTTCTGCCCGGTACCGATGCCTTGCTCGTGCCGCGTACCGCGGACGGCCGGGTGCTGTTCGTGATTCCGTGGCAGGGCAAGGTGCTGATCGGTACCACCGACACGCCGCGCGACGATGTCGCGATCGAGCCCGAACCGCTGCGAGGCGAGATCGATTTCGTGCTCGAGACCGTCGCCGCCTATCTGGCCCGCCCGCCGATGCGTGCCGACCTGCGCAGCGTGTTCGCCGGCCTGCGCCCGCTGCTCGGGGGCGAGGGCCGGGGGCGCACCGGTGCGCTGTCGCGCGAGCACCTCGTCGAGGTGTCGCCCGGCGGACTGGTGACGGTGACCGGCGGGAAATGGACGACCTACCGGCGCATGGCCGAGGAGGCGGTCGATATGGCCGAGCGCGCCGGTGGACTCGCGCGGCGTGCCTGCGTCACCGCCGAGCTGCCGCTCCACGGCGCGACCGCGCAGGCCGGTGCCGACCTCTATGGCAGCGAGCGTGCGCTGATCGATACGCTGCCCGGGGCGGGCCGCGACCTCCATCCGGGCCTCGTGCTCAGCGAGGCGGAGGTGCGCCACGCCGCCCGACACGAGCTCGCACGCACCGTCGAGGACGTGCTCGCACGCCGCAATCGTGTGCTGTTCTTCGATGCCGCGCTCGCCGCGGCGGCCGCTCCGGCCGTCGCGCGGCTGCTCGCCGACGAGCT
Source organism: Rhodocyclaceae bacterium (assembly GCA_035444405.1). Classification (GTDB taxonomy): domain Bacteria; phylum Pseudomonadota; class Gammaproteobacteria; order Burkholderiales; family Rhodocyclaceae; genus DAOMOP01. The sequence continues at coordinate 4,396 of DAOMOP010000160.1, read as the reverse complement.
CGGGCACGATGCGGTGTGGTGCGAGGCCGAAACGGCGCGCTTTCGCGCCGTGGCCGGGCAGTACGCCGGCCGCGAGGCCTGATCGGCCGGCGCGGCGAACTCATCCGGGCCGGCTTGTTCTAATTTGAACTTCGAAGCACGTTTCCGGGCGAGGCTCGCATATGGATCGCGTGTTGTGCCTGTCGGCCGAACAGCGACAGCAGATTGCGGAGTGGGCGGCATCGGCCTATCCGCACGAAGGCTGCGGTCTGCTGCTCGGGCGCGGCGATGGGCGCGAGACGCGGGTCGTCGCGGTGCGCCCGGCACGCAACATCCGCACCGAGCGGGCGCGCGACCGCTACGAGATCGATCCCGCCGACTATCTCGCGGCCGAGACGGCGGCGAGCGATGCCGGCATCGAGGTCGTCGGCATCTGGCACTCGCATCCCGACCATCCCGCCCGTCCGTCGCCGACCGACCGGGAGTCCGCGTGGGCCGGCTGGTCGTATCTGATCGCGGCGGTCGCGGCGGGCGACGTGACCGAGATGCGCTCGTGGCGACTGGACGGTGACGGATGTTTCGAGGAAGAGGAGATCCGATCATGAGCCGAGTCGTCATTCGCATTCCGACCCCGCTGCGCGGCTACACCGGTGGTGCCGACGAGGTGCCGATCGAGGCGGCGACGGTCGGCGAGGCGCTCACCCGCCTCGGCGCGAGTCACGCAGGCATCCTCGAGCGCGTGGTCGATGCGCACGGCGAGCCGCGCCAGTTCGTCAACATCTTTGTCGGCGGGCGCAATGTGCGCGAACTGGACGGCATGCGCACCGCGCTCGGCGACGGCGACGTGCTCGCGATCATTCCGGCCGTGGCAGGAGGCAGTCATGAGGGCGAAAGAGCGCAGATTGCTGGAGCTCAAGTCGCGCATCGCGGAAGTCGAACCGAAGGAGGCGCTGCGGCGCGTCGGTGCCGGCGCGGTGCTCGTCGACGTGCGTGAGGCCGACGAGATCGCGCAGGGCAGCCCGCCGGGCGCGCTGCGGCTCGGGCGCGGGTTTCTCGAGCTGCGCATCGAGGATGCCGTGCCGGACTACGAGCGGCCGTTGATCACGATGTGTGCGGGCGGCGTGCGCTCGTTGCTGGCGGCCGACGATCTGCTGCGACTGGGCTATCGCAACGTCGCCTCGATGACCGGGGGCTTCACGCGCTGGAAAAACGAAGGCTTGCCGTTCGAGCAGCCGCGTCGGCTCGACGCCCATGCGCGCGAGCGCTTTGCACGCCACCTGACGATGCCCGAGGTCGGCGAGGAAGGGCAGATGAAACTGCTCGACAGCCGCGTGCTGCTGATCGGCGCCGGCGGGCTCGGCTCGCCCGCGGCGCTGTATCTTGCCGCCGCCGGCGTCGGTACGCTGGGGCTGATCGACCACGACGTCGTCGACCGCAGCAACCTGCAGCGCCAGATCCTGCACAGCGATGCGCGGGTCGGCATGAGCAAGGTCGCCTCGGCGCGCCAGGCCATCGAGGCGCTCAACCCGGCCGTCGAGGTGGTCGGTTTCGAGCAGCGCCTCGCCAGTGCGAACGTCGAGCAGGTATTGAGCGAGTTCGATGTGGTCGTCGACGGTTCGGACAACTTCCCGACCCGTTACCTCGTCAACGATGCCTGCGTGCGTCTCGGGCTGCCGTGCGTGCACGGCTCGGTCTACCGCTTCGAGGGGCAGGTGTCGGTGTTCTGGCCGGCCAGCCCCGTGCGGCGCGGCCCGTGCTACCGCTGCCTGTATCCGGAACCGCCGCCGGCCGACATGGCGCCTTCGTGTGCCGAGGCGGGCGTGCTCGGCGTGCTGCCGGGCGTGATCGGGCTGCTCGAAGCCGTCGAGGCGATCAAGCTGATCCTGCGGCTGGGCGATCCGCTGGTCGGCCGTCTTCTGCACTACGACGCGCTGCACGCGCGCTTTTCCGAGTATGCGCTGGAACGCAATCCGCGCTGCCGCTACTGCGGCGACGAGGCCGAGTTTCCAGGTTACATCGATTACGAAGCCTTTTGCGCGGCGTCGGCCGGCTGAGGAGTTTGCATGGACCCGTCCCGACCGGAACTGGTAGCGCCGGCGCTGATGTCGGCGATCGGTCATACGCCGCTGATCGAGCTCGGCGTGATCCGCCAGCATGCGCGTCGCACGCGCCTGTTCGCCAAGCTCGAGGGCGCCAATCCGGGCGGTTCGATCAAGGATCGCCCGGTTGCACGCATGCTGCGCGTGGGCCTGGCAAGCGGCAAGCTCGCCGGCGGGCGGCGCCTGCTCGACTCGTCCTCGGGCAATGCGGGCATCTCGTATGCGATGCTGGGGGCGGCGATGGGGGTGCCGGTCACGCTCGTCGTCCCCGGCAACGCGAGCAGCGAGCGGCTCGAGCGCATTCGCGCCTGTGGTGCCGAGCTGATCCTCACCGATCCGCTCGAGGGCTACGACTTCGCGGTGCGCGAGGCGCGGCGCCTGGCCGACGAACATCCGGATCGCTACTGGTATTGCGACCAGTACTCGAACCCCGACAACTGGCGCGCCCACTACTCCGAGACCGCCGGCGAGCTGCTCGACCAGCTCGGCCCGATCATCGGTGGCGCGCCCGACGCCTTCGTCGCTGGTGTCGGTACGGGTGGCACGCTGACGGGCGTCGGACGCCGACTGAAGGAGCTGCGCCCGGCGACGCTGGTCGTCGCGGCCATTCCAGAGATTTTTCCCGGCATCGAGGGCCTCAAGCCGCTCGGTGCGCCGCAGGACCTCGTGCCGGCGATTCTCGACGAGTCCTTGATCGACGAGCACGTGCGTGTGCGGCTCGACGACGCGCTGGCGATGTGCCGACGCCTCGCCCACGAAGGCGTGTTCGTCGGCCCGTCCTCGGGTGCCTTCGTACACGTGGCCTGCAGTCTCGCGCACCGGCGCGAGCTCGAGAGCATCGTCACGGTGCTCGCCGACAGCGGCGAGCGCTACATGTCGACGGGGATGTGGGGCGGAGGCGGTCGGACGCAGGAAGGAGCGGGTGCATGAATCGCCCTTGTGCTTGGCGCGGCGGCAATTAGACTGAAATGAGGCCGCCGCGGCCGGCAGACGCCCCCGGCGGGCCGATATTCCGACGCAGGAGGTTCGCATGAATCGATCGGTCGAGAAGACGGAACGCATGCTCGGGCAGCTCGATGGCCTGTATCAGCGCGATCCCGAGGCTTTCGAGGCCTTGCGCAAGGAATTGCTGGAGCAGGTCATTTCCGGCTTCCGCCCCGAGCAGCGCGCACGCGCACGGGCGCAGCAGTTCGCGCTCGACGCACGGCTGGCACGCTACAAGCATCCGGTCGCGCGCCTGAACAAGATGATCGAGCTCTTCTGGGCGCAGTTCGACGAGTTTCGCCGTGCGCTCAACGATCCGGCAAGCTTCGTCGCCGCCGATGGCGGTCAGCGCCGGGCCGCCAAGGTGATCGCCTTTCGCCGCGGCGAGCGGCTGCACTGAGCCTGCCGTGGGTGTGGCCGGGGATCAATCCGCAGCGTGCGCGGGCAGACGCACCGTCGCGATCAGGCCGCCATCGGCCGCGTTCTCGAGGCTCACTTCGCCGCCCTGGGCGCGCAGCAGATTGCGTGCGATCGCCAGTCCCAGCCCCGTTCCGCCGGTTTCGCGATTGCGCGAGGATTCGGTGCGGTAGAACGGCTCGAACACGCGTTCGAGCTCCGCCGCCGGCAGGCCGGCGCCATGATCGCGTACCTGCAGGGTCGCCGTGCCGGCAGTTTCGGCCAGCGTGACCTCGACGCGACCGCCGAACTTCACGCCGTTCTCGATCAGATTCCACAGCGCGCGCCGCAGCGCGACCACCTGCGCACGGCACGGGTGGGCGATGTGGCCGCTGCGGTCGACCTGCCAGCCCATGTCGCGGGCGTCCTCGCACAGCGCATCGACGAGCGCGTCGAGATCGACCGCCTGCAGCGGTGCCGCGGCGTCGAGGCTGCGCGCATAGTCGAGCCCTTCCTTGGCGAGGGCCTGCATCGCGTCGAGGTCGGATTGCACGCGCACGCGCAGCGTCTCGTCTTCGATCTGCTCGGCACGCAGACGCAGCCGCGTGATCGGCGTCTGCAGATCGTGCGAGATCGCGGCGAGGATGCGCGTGCGCTCGCCGACGTGCTCGCGGATGCGTTGCTGCATCTGGTTGAAGGCGGAAGCGGCGAGCGCGACTTCGACCGGTCCGCCGGTCTCGAGCGCGGCGCGGTTGGGGTCCTCGCCGAGCGCGCGCGCGGCGTCGGCGAGCCTGGACAGCGGTCGCGTGGCCACCCGCACGGCGATCCAGGCGAGCAGGCCGATACCGGCGATCAGTGCGGCCAGTGCGGCGAGCATGCGGCCCGGTGGCGTCGGCGCGCGGGCGCCGGCCAGGTGCGGCACCGGCAGGCGTATCGTC
>DAOMOP010000159.1:0-9800 GCA_035444405.1 Rhodocyclaceae bacterium | reverse complement strand
TCGCGAAGACCGCGCTCGAGACCGGCCGCGGCGTGACCGAGCTGGTGCTCGAGGAAGGGCTGCTCACCGGTGCCGAGCTCGACGACATCCTCGCGCCGGAAAACATGACGCGGCCGCGGCGCATCGTGCCGCGGGCGGGCGGCAGCACGTGCTGATACTTGCGCGATAAACTGCCCGACGGGGAGTCGGAGGAGAAAATCCGTCATGAGCCTGCGCCTTCGCGACATCACGAACGATGACCCGCCGCTCATCGAGCAGTAGCTGCGTGCCGATCACGTGTGCTGCACCTGCGGGGATCCCGACGCGAACATCCGACTGCTTGTTCAGGAAGGCGTGCAACGGCGAGTTCGCCGAAGCCGGCTTCGCCTTCGACGTGGGGCGCAATATGTACAAGCTCGGAGAGCGGGAATCGTCGATGCGCGACGCCGCGTCGTCCCCGGCATGGTGATCTAATATGCAGTAAGAGCGGCCTCGGTCGGAGTCACTGCTGCGCCGCCCGACTGACCCGAGCGCAAACCTGTCGGCGCCGGCAGTCTTCCTGAACGACCCCGCTCCATTCGGCAACGCCTTATCAAGGAGCGCAATCATGCTGGCCAATGCACCGATGACCACGATCCTGCCGGTGGTCGATCTGCCGCGCGCGCGGGAGTTCTACGAGCGCAAGCTCGGCCTCGTAGCAGCGGGCGAACGGCCCGACGGCAAGTTCGTCTTTACTTGCGGGGGCGGCGCGACGCTCGCGCTGTTTCCGCGCGAATCCCCGTCGAAGGCCGACCACACGGCGGTGAGCTTCCAGGTGGACGACATCGGGGCGGCAATCCGCGGACTCGAGGAGCGCGGCGTGGTGTTCGAGGACTATGACCTTCCGGGCCTCAAGACGGTGAACCACGTATGCGTGCTCGGCGCCGAAAAGGCCGCATGGTTCCGGGATCCAGACGGAAACTATCTCTGCATTCACGAGGACATCGGCTGACCCGCCGCGATTGCGCACCACCGGCTGACGCAGCAGCAGGCGCCGCCGGGGGAAGTGATCGAGCCCCTCGCCACGCTTTAGCCGCCGGCCGTGGCCGGCCGGCCCGGCACGCGCTCCCAGTCGATGCACACGCCGGGCAGCACGCCCACCGCGAGGCTGTCCGTCATCTCGTGGATGGCGGCGCGGCCATAGCTCCGCCCTTCGAGACGATAGACGGTAACCACGCGATCCGTGGGATGCACCAGCCACACCTCGGCCACGCCGGCCCGCTCGTAGGCGGCGAGCTTGACGGTCTGGTCGTGGCCCGCGCTGGACGGCGAGAGCACTTCCACCACCCAGTCGGGCGCGCCGCGCATGCCCCGCTCATCGAGCTTCGCTTCGTCGCACACCACCAGCACGTCGGGTTGAACGACGGTGTCCACCTGCGCGTCGGCCTCGTTGCCTTTGGGTAGGCGCACATCGAAGGGGGCCACATAGGCGCGGCAGGGCCTGCCTTCGAGGGCGTTGGCCGTCTGTCGAAAGATCTCGCCGACGATTTCCTGATGAACGCGCACCGGCGCGGGCCCCATCAGATAGGCAACCCCATCGATCAGCTCGTAACGGACATCCTCCGGCCAGGTGAGGTAGTCGGCGTAGGTGTGATAGGCGGTATCGCGTAGCGGCAGCCCCATCGAACGGCTCCGGGAACGGGGACACGAAGCCATTTTAGCCCATCGGCTGCGCGGGCGGCGGACTGCCGAGCAGGGCTGCTTGCCCGCCGCACATCGGCGTCATAACATGCAGACGAGTCGCCTGCGGAACTGCGTCATGAACCTGCACCTTCGCGACATCACGAACGACGACCTGCCGCTCATCGCGCAGTGGCTGCGTGCCGATCACGTGCGCGGCACCTGGGGGGATCCCGATGCGAACATCCGCCTGCTCACGGTGCCGCCCGCCCAAGTCAGTCGGCGCGCCATCATCGAGAGCGACGGCCGCAGGGTCGGGCTCGTGCTGTGGCAGCACCCCACGCGCGAGGAGCTCGACGTGGCCGGGCTCGCGGACATTCCGACTGGCGTGATCGACATCGACATCCTGATTGGCGAACCCGATGCCCTGCGACGGGAGCTCGGGTCGAGCGCGATGCTCATCGTCGCCGAACGCGCGTTGTCCGACCCCGCGGTGCCGTTCGTGATCGCGTGCGTGCGGCTGGACAATCTGGCCTCGCGGCGCGCGTGCGCCAAGGCGGGTTTCCACGAGGACAGGGTCTTCGACGACGTCCCGAACGGACCCCATTTGCTGATGGCGTGTCAGCGTCGGAGCGCACAGACCGCATGAACGAACCCGGCGCCCGCTTCCGGGAGATTTTCTTCGAGGTCTACGAGAGCCTGCCGAGGCAGGGGCCCGGCAACCGCGCCTGCGCCGCCAGAGCCCTCGGCCTGTGCCGTGAGCTCCCGCCCGCGCCCGCGATCCTCGATCTGGGTTGCGGAGTCGGCGGCCAGACCCTGCTGCTCGCCGAGCTCATCCCGTCGGCTTCCATCGTGGCGGTCGACAATCATGCGCCCAGCATCGAACGGCTACGCGCGAGGGTCGCCGAGCGCGGGCTCACGCCGCGCATCCGAACCCTCGTCGCGGACATGGCCCGTCTGCAGCAGCCGCACGCGAGCTTCGACCTCGTCTGGTCGGAGGGCGCGCTCTACAACATCGGGCTGCGCAACGCGCTGCGCATCTGTCATGACCTGTTGCGTCCCGGCGGCTACCTCGCCTTCACCGATGCCGTCTGGCGCAGCGAGGATCCGCCGCCCGCAGTGCGCGCCGGCTTCGACCAGGACTACCCGGGCATGGGCTGGCTGGACGAAGACCTGGCGGCGATACGCGACGTCGGATTCGAGCTCGTCGGGCACTTCACGCTGCCCGGCGAGGCGTGGTGGGACGATTTCTACACGCCGATGGAGGCGCGCATCGCCGAAAAGCGTGGCAAGTACCGCGGCGATGCCGAGGCCACCGCAATCCTCGACCAGCTGGCGGTGGAACCCGACATGCACCGCCGTCATTCCGACTTCTACGCCTACGAGTTTTTCGTCGCGCACCGCCGCTGACGAAAGCGGCCGCGCACAATAACCGGGCCTTCGACGCCCAAGCATGGGAGGACAGAGCGATGTTCATCGTGACCAACCGCGACGTGGACGAAACGCAGACGACAGTCTCCAAGGCCTTCGGCGCACGCCCGAACCCGCGCGGCCCGAACGAACTGCGCCTGGCCGAGGCGGTACGCGAGGGCCGGCGCTGGCGCGTGAAGATCCTGCCCGATGCGATCACGCGGGAAATGGCCGACGAGGTCGGGCTGCAGCCGCAGCTCGATCCCGAGACCGGCGAAGCGCGGCCGATCTACGCGAGCAGCTACGTCGCGCGCAAGATTCTCGCGCGCATCAACCCGAAGTCCACCGGAAGCGCGGAGAAGGGACGCAACCTCGTCTTCTTCGTCCATGGCTACAACAACGACGTCGAGGCGGTGCTCGATCGCGCCGAGCGGCTCGAGAACAACTACGGCGTCGAGGTGCTGCCCTTCACCTGGCCGGCCAACGGCGGCGGCGTCACCGGGGTGGCGAGCTACAAGAGCGACAAGCGCGACGCGCTCGCCTCGACCGGCGCCCTCGACCGCTGCCTCGCCCGCATCGAAGAGCTGCTGCACGAGATCCATGCCGAGCACGTCAAGCGCGTCGAAGACGAGGCGAACAGACGCTTTGCCGACGACGGCGAGCAGTGGGACCGCTTTTTCACCAGCCAGGCGCAGAAGTGGTGCCCATTCACGCTCAACATGATGCTGCACAGCATGGGCAACTACGTGTTCAAGCACCTGCTCAAGTCCTCGGTGTATCGGGGCGACCTGCTGGTGTTCGACAACGTCGTCCTCGTCGCCGCCGACACGAACAACGAATCCCATGCCGAATGGGTGGACCGCATCAACTGCCGCGGCCACGTCTACGTCACGATCAACGAGCGTGACGGCGCCCTGCAGGCCTCGCGCATGAAGCTCGGCGAGCAGCAGAAGGCCCGCCTCGGCCACTATCCATACCGCCTCGATTCGCGCCAGGCGGTCTACGTCGACTTCACCGGGCAGGCGCACGTCGGCGATTCGCACGCCTACTTCGAGGACCGGCCGCTGAGAAACGCCAAGGTGAAGGCTTTCTTCCAGAAGGCGCTCAACGGCGAGTTCGCCGAGGACGGCCTCGCCTTCGACGTCGGGCGCAACATGTACAAGCTCAGTTAGCGCGAGGCAAGCGGGTCGAGCGCAGCAGCGCCGGCCATCGGCGCGCCCTGCCGCGCCCGGAGCGGCTATCATGTGCGGCCCACCAGCCCGGCAAGGCCGCCCATGTCCCCGCCTCTTTCCGACTGCCTCGCGACGGCACTTGCCGCGCGCGGGCCGCTCATCGCACGGCTCGAATCCGAACGCACCGATGCCTGGCGGCTGTTTCACGGCAGCGTCGAGGGTCAGCCGGGCCTGACCGTGGACCGCTACGGCGACCTGCTGCTCGCGCAGACCTTCCACCGCCCGCTCGACGACGGCGAGCTCGCCGAGCTGCAGGCCTTCTACGCCGCAGCGTATCCGTCGCTGCCGCTGATCTGGAACGACCGCAGCCGCGCGAACTCGCGCATCGCCAACCGGCTGCCGCCCGAGCAGAACGCCATCGCACACGAGGCGCGAACGTTCCGCGAGCTCGGCGTGAGCTACCGCTTCCAGGCGCGGCACGCCGGGCAGGATCCGTGGCTGTTCCTGGATCTGCGCGCAGGGCGCCGGCGCGTGATGCAGGAAGCGGCGGGCAAGTCGCTGCTGAACGTGTTCGCCTACACCTGCGGCGTCGGCATCGCGGCGGCCGCGGCGGGGGCGAGCCACGTCGTGAACGTCGATTTCGCCGAATCCGCGCTCGCCGTCGGCAAGGACAATGCCCGTCTCAACGACTTGCCGATCCGCGTGCGCTTCGTCAAGAGCGACGCCTTCGCGGCGCTGCGCCAGCTCTCCGGCCTCGGCCAGCCGAAGACGGTGCGCGGCAAGCGGCTGCCGCCTTTTCCCGAGCTCGCGCCGCGGCAGTTCGACATCGTCTTCCTCGATCCGCCGGCCTACGCGAAGAGCCCGTTCGGCGTCGTCGACCTGGTCCGCGACTACGCCGCGCTGTTCAAGCCGGCGCTGCTGGCGACCGCCGAAGGCGGCACGCTGATCTGTTGCAACAACGTCGCGCAGGTCGAGCGCGAGGCGTGGATCGATCAGCTCGAACGCAGCGCCCGCAAGGCCGGCCGGCCGCTGCGCGCGCTCGAATGGATCGCGCCGGAGGACGACTTTCCGAGCCCGGACGGTAACCCGCCGTTGAAGGTGGTGCTGCTGCGGGTGTAGGCGTCCACCGCTGGGGGTTCATCGCGACGCTGCGCCGGCGGCCATCGCCTTGTCACTTGCGAACCGACCGTGTGTCCGGGAACATCTCCCAGATCCGCACCTCGCCACCATGCCCCTCCCAGTCCGCGCGCTGCGGCAGCACGCGCCGGAAGGCCTCGTGGATGCCCTCGCCGTCGGCATGGCGTTCGAGCGCGAGCAGCGTGCCGACGCCGTGTTCGCACAGTCCGGCGGCGAAGTCGACCTCCCGGCGCGCCACCGGCAGCGCCTCGGCGAGCGACGGCGCCCCATAGGCGCGCATCAGATGGCGCGCGAGCGCTTCGACCGCCTGCTCGTACTCGTCCTCGCTGATGTCGACGATGCGCACCAGCGTCGCCCAGCCGAAGCTTTCGAGCCCGAGAAAGCCGGTGCGGAAGGCCTGACGCGGTTTGCCGGTCATGGACTCGGGATCGTCGTCGGCGAACGTGAACACGAAGCTGCCGGTGACGGCGAGCTCGCCGACTCGGGCGGCCGGCGCATAGACGTGTTCGTCGCTGTCGTCGAGGCGGGTCACCCGCAAGAACTTCATCGCTTCTCCCGCTCGGAGGCCGGGCCGACGGCGGGGCACGCCGCGCGGCTCGCCGGCATGAGCGCAGTCGGCCCGGGCACGGAGCCGATCAAGGTGTCGGCTGCCCGACCGGTCGCGTCTCGCCGCCACCCTTGGCGGTGTCCTCGGCCGGCACCGGGCGCACGCCTTTCGCGAGCTGCTCCTGGTACCACAGGTCGTGGTGCTGCTTGGCCCAGTTCACATCGACGCGGCCGCGCGCCATGCCTTCGAAGGCGCCTTCGGTGCCGAGCGTGCCGATGTAGGCGTGGCCGAGGAAGAAGCCGATCCACAGCAGCGCCGTGATCGCATGCACGCCCTGCATCCAGGCCATGGTTTCGCGGCTCTGCCCGTAGGCGGGGAAGTCGAGCACGAAACCGGTCACGCTGACGGTCAGGCCGAACACGACGACCCCGAGCCAGAACCATACTTTCTCGCCGCCGTTGAGCTTGCCCGCCGACGGATGGCGCTTGCCGATGATGCCGCCACCCTGCTTGAACCACTCGAGATCGACGCGGTTCGGGATGTTGTGCCGCACCCACAGCACGATCATCAGCAGCACGCCGATCGAGAAGAACGGCCCGAGGTAGTTGTGCACGACGCGGGCGACCTGCGCGTAGGCCGCGAAGCCGTCCTTGCCGAAGGCCGGGATCAGCACGGCGCGGCCGAACAGCAGGCTCAGGCCGCTGATCGCGAGCAGGATGAACGAAATCGCGGTGAACCAGTGCAGGAAGCGCTCGTGCGCGCGCCAGCGCTCGATCGTCATGCCCGAGCGCCCGTGCTCGAGCCGCGCCGTGCCGACGAGCGCGAAGAAGAGCGCGATCAGCACCACCACCGCCGTCAGGAACCAGCCGCCGTAGCTCACCAGCGGACCGGTGCGGAACTGGCGCCAGTTGTCGCCGACGTTCGAGATCAGCGTGTTGGTGACGTACGGGCCGCTCTGCGTCGTGAAGCCCTGCCGGCCCTCGCGCGCGTCGCGCCACATTTCCGAGCGCGGATTCGCGACGCCTTCCTGGCCGAAACGCTGCTGCTCCCGCGCCCGTTGCTGCTCTTGCACACTCTGGCCGCCGGACTGGGCCATCACGTAACCCAGCGACGGCAGCACCATCGCCAGCACGACGATGGCCAGGACACTCCACAGCATGGCCCGCCAGCGGCGCCGCTGCGGGTTCGATTCGGTCGCTACGTTCATGGCGGGGACTCCTAACGGTCGGTCATGCCGGTCATCGCACGCTCGCGCAGTTGCTCCTGCCGGCGCTGTGCCGCTTCCTCGGTCGCCGTCTCATCCGGCTTGCCCTTGTAGACGCCCGGTTCGTGAAAGCTGACCTCGGACTCGCAGGCACTGAGCAGCAACAGGCTGGCACTCGCCAGCGCGGCAAGCATCGCTTTGTACGGCATCGGTTCGCTCCTTTCGCTTCGGTGTCGGACGCACGCGGCGGGGCCCCGCAAGGCCCCGCCGGCGCACGCCTCACGTGCCGTAGGCCGCCTGCCAGCCCCAGGTCTGGGGCCGGCCGCCGCGACGCATCACACGCTGCCGGTAGATGTCGGAGATCACGTCGCCGTCGCCGGCGAGCAAGGCCTTGGTCGAGCACATCTCGGCGCACAGCGGCAGCTTGCCTTCGGCGATGCGGTTGGTGCCGTACTTGGTCAGCTCCGCCTCGGAGTGCGTGTCCTCGGGGCCGCCGGCGCAGAAGGTGCACTTGTCCATCTTGCCGCGCACGCCGAAGGCGGTCTGCTGCGGATACTGCGGCGCGCCGAACGGGCACGCGTAGAAGCAGTAGCCGCAGCCGATGCACAAGTCCTTGTCGTGCAGCACGATGCCGTCGGCGGTGGTGTAGAAGCAGTCGACCGGGCACACCGCCGCGCACGGCGCATCGGTACAGTGCATGCAGGCGACCGAGATCGATTTCTCGCCCGGCTGGCCGTCGTCCATCACGATCACCCGGCGGCGATTGACGCCCCACGGCACCTCGTGCTCGTTCTTGCATGCCGTGACACAGGCCTGGCATTCGATGCAGCGCTCCGCGTCACAGAGAAATTTCATTCTGGCCATTGCGGCTCTCCTCTCGATCGGGGCTTATGCCGGCACCACACGGCACAGCGTGGTCTTGGTTTCCTGCATCATCGTGACCGCGTCGTAGCCGTAGGTGGTCGCCGTGTTCGTCGACTCGCCGCGCACGTAGGGCGCCGCCCCTTCCGGATACTTGGCGAGCAGGTCCTCGCCCTGGAAGTGGCCGCCGAAGTGGAACGGCGTGAACACCGTGCCGCGGCCGACGCGGTTGGTGACCAGTGCCTTGATGCGGATGCGGCCGCCTTCCGGCCCTTCGAGCCACACCATCTGCCCGTCGCGCACGTTGGCATCGTTCGCGTCGGCCGGATTGATCTCGACGAACATGTCCTGCTTGAGCTCGGCGAGCCACGGGTTCGAACGCGTCTCCTCGCCGCCGCCTTCGTACTCGACCAGGCGCCCGGAGGTGTGGACGAGCGGGAATTCGCGGCTGTAGTCGCGCGCCTGCACCGATTTCCAGCGCGTCGGCAGGCGGTAGAACACCTTGCGGTCGTCGTAGCTCGGATAGTCGGCGACCAGATCGTAGCGCGGCGTATACAGCGGTTCGCGGTGGATCGGCACCGGATCCGGGAAGTTCCACACGTAGGCACGCGCCTTGGCGTTGCCGAACGGATGGCAGCCGTGCTTCATCGCGACGCGGATGATGCCGCCCGACAAGTCGGTGGTCCACGACCGGCCTTCGGCCTCGCGCTTCTCGTCCGGCGTCAGCTCGTCCCACCAGCCGAGCTGCTTCAGGAGATCGGCGGTGAACTGCGGGTAGCCGCCCTGGATCTCGGCGCCCTTGGACCACGAGTCCTCGGCGAGCAGGTTCTCGCCCTCGTACTCGGTGCCGAACGCATTGCGGAAATTGCCGCCGCCTTCCATCACGTGCTTGCTGGTGTCGTAGAGCACGTGCGTGCCGGGATGCTTCATTTCCGGCGTGCCGTAGCACGGCCACGGCAGGCAGTAGGTCTCGCCGTCGAGCGGGCCGCCCTGCGCCTTCAGGCTGACGACGTCGAAGTGGCGCTGGTTGGCCATGTGCGCCTTCAGGCGCTCGGGGCTCTGGCCGGTGTAGCCGATCGACCACGTGCCGCGATTGATCTCGCGCAGGATGCTCTCCGGTACCGGCTTGCCGTCGACCACCTCGATATTCTTGAACATCTGGTCGGCGAAGCCGAGCTTGGCCGCGAGCAGATAGGCGATCTCGGCATCGGGTTTGTGCTCGTAGAGCGGCTCGATGACCTTCTCGCGCCACTGCAGCGAACGGTTCGACGCGGTGACCGAGCCGGCCTGCTCGTACTGTGTCGCCGCCGGCAGCAGGTAGGTGTCGTCGCTGCGGTCGTGCAGCACCGCGGACACGGTCGGATACGGATCGATGATCACCAGCAGGTCGAGCTTCTCGAACGCGCGCTTCATCTCCGGTCCGCGCGTCTGCGAGTTCGGCGCGTGGCCCCAGAACATCGCCGCACGGATGTTGTCGCGCTGCGCGATGTTCTCCTTCGCCTCGAGCACGCCGTCGATCCAGCGCGACACGGTGATGCCGCCGGCATTGATCGGCTTCACCTTGCCGCCGCGGCCGTCGTCGTATTCGCTCTGGTCGAAGCGCGCCGCCAGCCATTCGTAGTCGACGCCCCACACGCGGCACCAGTGCTTCCAGCCGGCTTCGGAGATCGGGTAGTAGCCGGGCAGGTTGTCCGGGTTCGGGCCGACGTCGGTCGCACCCTGCACGTTGTCGTGGCCGCGGAAGATGTTCGCACCGCCGCCCTCGACGCCGATGTTGCCGAGCGCGAGCTGCAGGCAGTTGTAGGCGCGCACGTAGTTGCTGCCGATGGTG
>DAOMOP010000158.1:0-9803 GCA_035444405.1 Rhodocyclaceae bacterium | reverse complement strand
CGAGCGCCGCGGCCACCCGGCCGGCGTGCTCGGCGAGCGCGGCATCGGCGTCCGGCGGCGGGGGTGCGGCCGGATCGATGGCGTGCGCCACCGCCAGGGCCAAGCGGGCGAGCTGGTCCGGCGCGCCGTGCCAGCGCGTGGCGGTCACGTCGTCCAGTTCGGTGGCGGCCGGACTGGCGAGGTGCAGCGCGTGCGGCGCGCCGAAGCCGGCCTCGCGCACCGCGGCGTCGTGCCAGGCGGGAATGTCCAGCGCGGCGGCCGCCGCCCGCCCCGGAGCGCACGCGGCCTGGCGCAGCGCGAGCGCCAGGCGCGGCGCGCTGGCGGTGGGGTCCTCGCCCAGCACCAGCGCCGCGTCGGCCGTCTCGACCTCGCGCAGCGTCGGCGTCGGCGGTCCTTCACGCAGGCGGGCGAGGCAGCGCTCGACCAGGCGCTGCGCGGGACCGGCGAGCCCGCAATGGAAGGCCTCGGCGCCGACCAGCGCGCGCAGCGCGAAGTTGGACTCGAGCGAGGCACGCGGCGAGCCGATGCCGATCGCCCGCCGGGTGTCGCCCAGCCAGCCGGCCAGCAGCGCGAGGACCTCGTCCGCCGACAGCGTGCGGGTGCCGCCGGCCTCGCGCAGGCGCGGCGCGCGCAGCAGCGCGGCGTGGTTCGCGAAGTCGTAGCCGAAGCGGCCGCGGTCGCACAGGAAGTAGCCGTTCACCTCGCCGTGGTAGCGATTGACGATGCGCCGCAGCGTGCCGTCGCGCGCGCCGGGGCTGGTATTGCAGCCGAGTGCGCAATGCACGCAGATCGATGGCGCGCACTCCAGGTCCCACTTGCGCGCGTAGTGCGCGGAGAAAGTCCCGTCGGTGAACACCCCGGTCGGGCAGACCTCGGCGAGGTTGCCGGCAAAGGGGCTTTCCAGCGCGCCGTCGGCGGCGCGGCCGAAATACACCTGCTCGCGGCTGGCGAAGGCGTCCAGGTCGCGCCCACCGGCGTAGTCGCGGTAGAAGCGCACGCAGCGGTAGCAGGCGATGCAGCGGTTCATCTCGTGGTTGAGAAAGGGCCCGAGGTCCTGGTTGCGATGGGTGCGCTTGGGGCCGCGGTAGCGCCGCAGCACTTGGCCGGTCATCACGGTGACGTCCTGCAAATGGCACTCGCCGCCTTCCTCGCACACCGGGCAGTCGTGCGGGTGGTTGGCCATCAGCATCTCGACCACGCCCTGGCGGAAGCGCCGCGCCTCGGGGTCGTCGATCGAGAAGCGCGCGCCGTCGGCCACCGGGGTCATGCACGCCATGGCAATGCGCCCGTCGGTATCGTCGTCGTCCTTGTACTGCTTGACCGCGCACTGGCGGCAGGCACCGACCGAGCCGAGCGCCGGGTGCCAGCAGAAGTAGGGCAGGTCGAGCCCGGCACCGAGCGCGGCGGCGAGCAGGTTGGCGCCTTCGGCGACCTCGTAGCGCCGTCCGTCGATGTCGATGGTGGCGGTGGCCGCGCTCACGAGCCGCCTCCGTAGGGGCAGCGGTGCTCGGCGATGTGGCGCTCGAAGTCGTCGCGGAAGAGCTTGAGCGCGCTCTGCAGCGGTTCCATCGCCCCGGGGGCGTGCATGCAGAAGGTGCGCCCGGGGCCGAGCAGTCCGGTATGCAATTCGAGCCGTTCGAGGTCGCCGGGCTGGCCGCGGCCGGCTTCGATCTCGGCGAGCAACTGCGCGGTCCAAGGCAGGCCGTCGCGGCAGGGCGTGCACCAGCCGCAGGATTCGCGCGCGAAGAAGCGTTCCAGGTTGAGCACCATGCCGACCGGGCAGGTGGCGTCGTCGAGCACGATCGCCATGCCGGTGCCGAGCCGGCTTCCGGCGTCGCTCACCGCGTCGTAGTCCATCGCCACGTCGAGCTGGTCGGCGCCGAGGAAATCGGTCGAGGCGCCGCCGGGCAGCACGCCGCGCAGCGCGAGCCCGTCGCGCAGGCCGCCGGCGTGCGCCTCGATCAGTTCGCGCAGCGGGGTGCCGAGCGGCAGCTCCCAGGCGCCGGGGCGGGCGAGCCGGCCGCTGGCGCCGTAGAGCTTGGTGCCGCCGTCCTCGCAGCGCGAGAGGCCGCGGTACCAGTCGGCGCCGTGGGCGACGATGTGCGGCAGGTTGCACAGGGTCTCGACGTTGTTCACCACCGTCGGCCGTCCCCACAGGCCGCAGGCCTGCGGATAGGGCGGCTTGTCGCGCGGCACCGCACGGCGGCCTTCGAGCGCGTTGAGCAGCGCAGTCTCCTCGCCGCAGATGTAGCGCCCGGCGCCGGTGTGCAGGTGCAGCGCGAGCGAGAAGTCCGAGCCGAGGATGCGCTCGCCCAGCAGGCCGGCGGCGCCCGCCTCGGCGATGGCGCGCGCCAGCCGTTCGGCCGCGCCGTGGTATTCGCCACGCAGGAAGATGAAGGCGGTGTCCGCCTGCAGCGCGTAGGCGGCGAGCGCGATGCCTTCGATCAACTGATGGGGGTCGCCTTCCATCAGCAGGCGGTCCTTGAAGGTGCCGGGCTCCATCTCGTCGGCGTTGGCGACCAGGTACTTGGGGCCGGCATCCGCATCCATCGGCACGAAGCCCCATTTCATCCCGGTCGGGAAGCCGGCACCGCCGCGCCCGCGCAGGCCGGCGTCCTTGACCCGCGCGGTGACGTCGCCCGGCGCCAGCCCGGCGAGCGCGTGGCGCAGCGCGCGGTAGCCGCCGGCGCGCTGGTAGCCGGCCAGATCGAGCGCCGAACCGTCGGCCGGAATGCGCGCGGTGAGGGGGCGGCGCTCGTCATTCATAGCGGCGCAGCCTCTCGTCGATGTTGTCGGGGTCGAGATGGGTGTGCAGGTCGCGGTCGATCAGCGCCACCGGCGCGCGGTCGCAGGCGCCCAGGCAGCTGGCCGGCAGCAGCGTGAAGCGCCCGCCGGCGCTGATCTCCCCGGGCGCAACGCCGAGCCGCTCGCACAGCGCCGCCTGCAGGCGCTCGCAGCCGGCGATCCAGCAACTGACGCTGTCGCACAGCAGGATCACGTGGCGGCCGACCGGGCGACGGAAGATCAGGCTGTAGAAGGTGGCGATGCCGTCGAGTTCGGCCGTGCTCATGGCGAGCAGCGCGGCGAGTTCGGCGAGCGCCTCGTCGTCGACCCAGCCGCGGCGCGCCTGGACGATCTTGAGCGCGGCGACCGCGGCCGCGCGCGGCGCCGGGAAGTGCGCGATCTCGCGCTCGATGGCGTCGCGGTCGTCGGGCTCGATCATGGCGTTATCGATCCACGTCGGCCATCACGAAGTCGATGCTGCCGAGGATCGCGATGAGGTCGGGAATCATCAGCCCGCGGGCGATCAGCGGGATCATCTGCAGGTGGGCGAAGGAGGGCGTGCGGATGCGGGTGCGGTAGGACAGGGTGTCGCCGTCGCTCACGAGGTAGTAGCCATTCACCCCCTTGGTTGCCTCCACCGCGGCAAAGGCTTCACCGGGCGGGATCACCGGACCCCAGCTGACGCCGAGGAAGTGGTGGATCAGGGTTTCGATGTCGTGCAGCGTGCGCGGCTTGGGCGGTGGCGTGGTGAGCGGGTGGTCGGCCTTGTATGGGCCTGCCGGCATGTTGTCCACGCACTGGCGGATGATCCGCAGGCTCTGGCGCATCTCCTCGACGTGCACCACGCAGCGGTCGTAGGCGTCGCCGTGGCTGCCGGTCGGCACTTCGAAGTCGAAGCGCTCGTAACCGCTGTAGGGGCGCGTCTTGCGCAGGTCCCAGGCGACGCCGCAGGCGCGCAGCCCGGGGCCGGTGACGCCCCATTCGAAGGCCTCGTCGGCGGTGTAGTCGCCGATGCCGCGCGCGCGGTCGCGCACGATGGCGTTGCCAAGCGCGAGGCGGTCGTATTCGTCGAGGCGGCCGGCGAGGTAGTCGAGCAGCTCGCGCAGCGGCTTCTCCCAGCCGCGCGGCAGGTCCTGGGCGACGCCGCCGATGCGGAACCAGCTCGGGTGCATGCGCCCGCCGCAGACGCCTTCGACCACGTCGTAGATGCGCTGGCGATCGGTGAACATGAAGAACACCGGCGAGAGCTGGCCGACGTCCTGCACGAAAGTGCCGTAGAACAGCAGGTGGTTGAGCAGGCGGAAGAGTTCGACGGTCATCACCCGCATGACCTCGACCCGCTCGGGTACCCGGATGCCGGCGAGCTTTTCCACCGCCAGCACGTAGGGCAGGTTGTTCATCACCCCGCCGAGGTAGTCGATGCGGTCGGTGTAGGGGATGAAGGTGTGCCAGCTCTGGCGCTCGGCCATCTTCTCGGCGCCGCGGTGGTGGTAGCCGATGTCGGGCACCGCATCGACGATCTCCTCGCCGTCGAGCTGCAGCACGATGCGGAACACGCCGTGTACGCTCGGGTGGTTGGGCCCGAGGTTGAGGAACATGAACTCGGTGCCGTCGGCGCCGCGCGCCATGCCCCAGTCCTCGGGGCGGAAGCGCAGCGCCTCTTCCTCGCGCGCCTGGCGCTCGTCGGGCAGCGAAAAGGTGCCCAGCTCGGTGGCACGCGCCGGGTGCTCCTTGCGCAGCGGATGGCCCTCCCAGGTCGGCGGCAGCACCAGGCGGGCGAGGTGCGGATGGCCGTCGAAGCGGATGCCGAAGAGGTCCCAGACCTCGCGCTCGTACCAGTTCGCCGCCGTCCACAGGGCGGTGATCGACGGTGCGCTCGGGTGTTCGCCGGCGAGCGGCACCTTGATGCGGATGTCGGCGTTGCGCTCCGGCGAGAGCAGCTGGTAGACCAGGGTGAAGTCGGCCGCCGGCTGGCCCTCGCGGTGCTGGCGCACGCGCTCGTCGATGGCGGTGAGGTCGAACAGCATCGGGTAGCGCGGGCGGGCGTCGTGCTTGAGGAAGCGCAGCAGCTCGGGGGCATCGGCGGACGCGATCCACACCGTCGGCATGGCGTCGGCGCTGTGCTGTTCCGCCAGCAGGCGCGGGCCGAAGCGCGCGGCCAGCGTGCGCAGGATGTCGTCGCCGGCGTCGAGCCGCGCGCCCATCACAGGTCCTCCGGCGAGCGCAGCATGACCACCCGGCGCCGTTCCTCGCGCTTGGCGTCGCGCTGGCAGGGCTGGGGGGCGCGCTCGACGCCCTGCGGGCCGACCACCCAGGACAGCGGCCGGCGCTCGCTGCCGACCGCCTGCTGCAGCAGCATCAGGCCTTCGAGCAGCGCCTCGGGGCGCGGCGGGCAGCCCGGCACATAGACGTCGACCGGCAGGAAGGTGTCCACGCCCTGCACCACGCTGTAGATGTCGTACATGCCGCCCGAGTTGGCGCAGGAGCCCATCGAGATGACCCAGCGCGGCGCCATCATCTGCTCGTGGAGGCGGCGGATCACCGGCGCCATCTTCACGAAAACGGTGCCCGAGATCACCATCAGGTCGGCTTCGCGTGGGGTGGCGCGGATGACTTCGGCGCCGAAGCGGGCGATGTCGTGCGGGCTGGTGAAGGCGGTGGCCATCTCCACGTAGCAGCACGACAGGCCGAAGTTGAACGGCCAGATCGAGTGCTTGCGGCACCACGCGACCAGATCCTCGAGACGGGTCACCAGCAGGTTGCGCCGCACCCGCTCCGCGATGGCGTCGGGCGAGCCGCCTTGGCCGGGCCTGCTCAGAGTCCATTCCATGGTTTTCCCGCTTGCGTCAGCGGCGCGTACGCCAGCGGCGCGATCCCCAGTCGAAGGCACCGGCACGCCACAGGTAGGCGAGCCCGGCGGCAAGGATGGCGATGAACACCGCGGCTTCGATGAAGCCCGGCCAGCCGCTTTCGCGCGCGGCCAGCGCCCAGGCGAAGAGATAGACCGCCTCGACGTCGAATATGACGAAGAAGGCGGCGACGAGGTAGAACTTGGCCGGAAAGCGCACCCGCGCATCGCCCACCGGCACGGCGCCGGATTCGAAGGGCTCCGCGGTCGCGCGCTGGCGGTGGCGTTCGCCGAGCAGGGCCGAGACGCCGAGGATTGCGGCTATCACCGCGAGGGCCGCGGTGATGTGAAGTACGAGTGGTACCAGAGCTGGTTCCGTAGGGGGCCTCCGTTGCGCGTCAGTCGTATCGTGCCCGCACTGTGGGCGCCGTTCGGCGGTGCCCGGCCCGCGAGCGTGTTACACCTAATACTAGTTGGCTGCCCCGACCGTGCAAGCCTGCGGTCGGCCAATACCAATGCTTGCGGCCTTTCTCGTACGATCGGTGAACGGGCTGATTTGGCCGTGCTTCGCGGAACCGACGGGTGGCACCCGCGGGTGCGAGCGACCCACGCAGGGAACTGGCGGTCGCCTGCCGGCCACGAACGAGCGGAGGGACTCGTCGCGGCGCGGGCGTGCCCCTGCGGCCGCGCAGAGGGGGCTTCGGCGCTAGCAAGGAGAGGAGCATGGACGACTACGGCTTACCGATCCTGTGCCGTATTGCCCAACAGGCGGAGCGGGGCGCCGAACCTGTGTCAGGGCCGCCGCGGTGATCGACTTCGGCGCGTTGCCGCTGCTGGCCAATATCGCGGTGTTCATGACGATGGGAGTGCTCATCGGCGTGGGCGGCTGGCGACTGGCGAAGGTCGCCGCGCGGGTGGCGCGGCGCACCGGCCTGGGCGAGGCGGTCACCGGTGCGCTGTTTCTCGGCGCGACGACCTCGCTGCCGGGCTCGGTGACCTCGATCACCGCCGCCGCCAGCGGCCATGCGGAAATCGCGGTGGCCAATGCGCTTGGCGGCATCGCCGCGCAGACCGCCTTCCTGGCGATCGCCGATCTCACCTATCCGCGCGCCAACCTCGAGCATGCTGCGGCCTCGGCGGCCAACATCATGCAGAGCGCAATGCTGGTGAGCCTGCTGGGGCTGATCCTGGTCGCGATGAGTGCGCCGGAGATCACGCTGTGGGGCGTGCATCTGGTGTCCATCCTGCTGCCCACGGCCTACGTTCTTGGTCTGCGGCTGGTGTCGGCCGCTCACCAGCGACCGATGTGGGTACCACAGCAGACCGAGGAGACGCGCGACGAGCCGCCCGGCGAAGGGCTGCGCCTTTCCGGGCTCGCACGGCTATGGACCGAGTTTGCGGTGCTCGCCACCGTGGTCGGCGGCGCCGGCTGGGTGCTGGCGCGCAGCGGCATCGTGCTCGCGCATCAGACCGGGCTCGGCGAGTCCGCGGTCGGCGCGGTGTTCACCGCCGTGACCACCTCGCTGCCGGAACTCGTGACCGCGATCGCCGCGGTGCGCCAGGGGGCGCTTACCCTGGCGGTGGGTGACATCATCGGCGGCAACGTGTTCGACACGCTGTTCGTCGCGGTGTCGGACGTCTTCTACCGCGAGGGCTCGATCCTGCATGCGGTCAGCGACCGCCAGATCTTCCTGGCGAGCGTTGCCGTGCTGCAGGCCGGGGTCTTGCTGATGGGGCTGGTCCATCGGGAAAAGCGCGGCATCGCCAACATCGGCTTCGAGAGCGTGCTGGTGCTCGCGGCCTATCTCGTGGCGGTCGGCTACCTCGTCACGGCCTGACCGGGGGAAAGGTGACGAGGAGGCAGCGCAGCTGAAAGTCGGCTGTCAGGGTACGACTCCGTCCGGCCGCTCCGGCGACGGCACGGTCGTGCGACGGCCGGCTTCGTTCGGTCGATGCGCATCGCTTGTGCCGTCAGTCCTCGTCGAGCGCCGCGAAGCCTGCGACAAGATGATCGATCAGCGCCCGCACCGCCGGCAGCAGCCCGCGGCGCGACGGGTAGACGACATGGATGATCTCGCGGCGCGGCGCCCAGCCGGGCAGCAGGCGCACCAGCGTGCCGGCCGCCAGTTCGTCGCAGACCATCAGCGTCGGCAGCTGCACCACGCCGACGCCAGCCAGCGCGGCGCGGCGCAGCGCGACCGTGTCACTGGTGACCAGGCGCGGGCGGTGGTGGAGCGCGACCTCGGCGCTGTCCGGACCGAACAGCGTCCACACGTGCTCGTCTTGCGGCGGGCCCAGCGACAGGCTCGGAACGCCCGCCAGCTCGGCCGGAGCCGCCGGCGTGCCGTGCGCTGCGAGCAGGGCGGGGCTTGCGACGAGGCACTGGCTGCGGTCGGACAGCACGCGCAGGACGAGCTCGCTGTCCGGCAGCGGCGGCGGTCGCACCCGGACGGCGAGGTCTATCCCTTCGCTGATCGGAGAGACCTGCCGGTTCGTCGCCTCAAGATGGATGGCGACTTGCGGATGAACCGCCATGAATTCCGCCAGCATCCGACCGACATGTACATGCAACAACGCGACCGGGCAGCTCATGCGCACGATGCCGCGCGGCTCGGCACGCGTGAGCTCGATCGCCTCACGGGCCGCTTCGGCCTCGACCAGCATCGCGCGACAGTGCTCGTAATAGGTCTGGCCGACCTCGGTCAGCGAGCAATGGCGGGTCGAGCGATGGATCAGGCGTACGCCGAGGCGCTCTTCGAGCAGCGCGACGCGGCGGCTCAACTTGGACTTCGGCACGCCGAGCGCGCGGCCGGCGGCCGCGAAGCCGCCGTGCTCGACCACGCGGGCGTAGTAGTAGAGGTCGTTGAGGTCTTCCATGGCCGGCCGAAAGCGTATGCGAGTCCGCTCGGATTGTTCTATGGATAAGACGCTGAGAGCAAATTTTGCGGCCTTCTCGCAGCTCCGATCCATTCCTATAGTGGTTTCCGAGCATCACGAAACCGATTGTCGAGGAGGCGAAGATGAAGCGAGTCCTGGGTGTGTATAGCGCTCCGCGTTCCCACTGGGTCGGCGATGGCTTTCCGGTGCGCTCGCTGTTCAGCTACCAGAGTCACGGCCGGCAGCTCAGCCCCTTTCTGCTGCTCGACCATGCCGGGCCCGCCCGCTTCGAGCCGACCGGCCAGCGGCGCGGCGTCGGCTCGCATCCGCATCGTGGCTTCGAGACGGTGACCATCGTGTACGAAGGCGAGGTCGCCCACCGTGACTCGACCGGACAGGGCGGGGTGATCGGACCGGGCGACGTGCAGTGGATGACGGCCGGTGCCGGCATCCTGCACGAGGAGTACCACGGCGAAGGCTTCGCGCGCTCGGGTGGCGAGCTCGAAATGGTGCAGCTGTGGGTGAACCTGCCGGCCCGCGCGAAGATGGCCGCGCCCGCCTACCAGGCGATCGTCGAGCGACAGATTCCGGTGGTCGCGCTGCCCGAGCAGGCCGGAAGCGCCCGAATCATCGCCGGTGAGCTCGAAGGCCGCCGCGGACCGGCACGAAGCTTCACGCCGATGAATGTATGGGATCTGCGCCTGAACCAGGGCGCCGCGGTCGAGTTGCCGCTGCCCGATGGCTGGACTGCCGCACTGGTCGTGCTGCACGGCACCGTGCTCGCCAATGACCATGCGCTCGCGCGCGAGGGCCAGTTGGTCGTGCTGGACCGGCCCGGCGTCGGCGTCGTGATCAAGGCCAACAACGATGCCGTGGTGCTGCTGCTCGCCGGCGAGCCGATCGACGAGCCGATCGTCGGCTACGGGCCGTTCGTGATGAACAGCGAAGCGGAGATCCGCCAGGCCATCGACGATTTCGAGAGCGGGCGTTTCGGCGCGAATGCACCACCGCCGAAGGGCGTCCGGAACGGTGAGGAGGCCGCGCGGCAAGACGCGGAGCACCCGCAAGCCGACAGCGCACGGCGCTGAAGAACCGGCCCGGGGCGTTGCCGCCGCGGGCCCAAGCATGCCGTGCCGCATGCGCCGCTCGCAGCGGCGACAGGGGTGCGGCGTTTTCCCTGCAGAGAAGAAGGAGCAAGACCATGAGCAACCCCTACGTTCGACTCGACAAGAGCAACGCTGCCGTGCTGCTGGTCGATCACCAGGCCGGCCTGTTGTCGCTGGTGCGCGACATC
>DAOMOP010000157.1:2968-9822 GCA_035444405.1 Rhodocyclaceae bacterium | reverse complement strand
CCGCCGCGCAAGGCCACCGTGATCAGCGCCATCGCGACGAACGTGGCCCACAGCCACACCCCTTCGGTCACGGCCGCTCCCGCGCGAGGCGGCGCTCGGCGACGACGCCGGCGAGGATGCCGGCGACGATGCCGGCGATGAGGCCGAGCTTCAAGGGCAGTCCGCGCATGGCCACCGCGCCGAGCCCGCCGACCAGCGCCGCGACGAACATCGGCCGCGACGCGGCCATCGGCACCAGCATCACGAGCAGCGCGATGGTCGCCATGAATTCCAGCGACCAGCCCGCCGGCATCGACCCGGCGCCGACCACGCCGACGAAGCCGAACAGCTGCCACAGCCCCCAGCACCACAGCGACGGCGCCAGATAACAGCCCCAGCGCCAGTGCGGATCGTCGCAGGCGAGCATGCGATCGGCGCACACCGCGAACACGCCGTCGACCAGCAGGTAGCCCGAAAGCAGGCGGCGATGCAGCGGAAAGGTGCGAAAGGCCGGCGCGATCGCGGCGCTGAAGATCATGAAGCGCAGGTTCAGCGCGAGCGTGGTCAGCGCGACCAGCCACAGCGGCGCGCCGGCGATCAGCAGCGGCAGGCTGCCGAGCTGCGCGGTGCCCGCGAACACGATCACGTTCATGCCGACCGCCTCGAGCACCGACAGCCCCGACGAGCGCATCGCCACCCCGGTCACGATCGCCCACGGGATCAGCCCGACCGACAGCGGCAGGAACAGGCGAAAGCCTTCCCGCGCGCCGCGCACGAAAGATTCGTTCATCTAAACAGTTGAGATTGGAACCAAATGCGCGAGCATACCAGCTGCCGCCCCGCGCGGGGCATGCGCGATGGTCCGGGGCGGGACCGCGCCGCCGCGCTCAGCGCGCGGCCTGTTCGAGCATGCGGCGGCGCACGGCCATCACCTCGTCGGACCAGGTGCTCTGGATGTAGGCGATCACCGCACGGATGTCGGCGTCGTCGACCACGCCGCCGAAAGCCGGCATGTCGCTTTCATAGCCGGGCGGTGCGAGCGGCGGCACCATGCCGTCGCGCGTCATGGCGACGAGGTCGTCGTTCGGATGGTGCCAGGTGTGTCCGCTCTCGTCGTGCGGCGGCGCGGGCAGCCGACCGTTGGGCAGGCGCCGGCGCCAGTCCGGCTGTCCCTCGAGCTGCGCGCCGTGGCACGCGGCGCAGCGCTGGCGATAGATCGCCTCGCCGCGCGCGACCTGCTGGGCGTCGGTCGGGTCGATGCCATCATCGACCGCCGCCGGCCCGCAGGCGGCGAGCATGCCGACCGCGATCAAGGTGACGAGCGCGGCGCGAAAAGTGCAGACGACGGATACCGTGCGCGTGGAGACGGTCACCGGCCTCAGTGGCTGGCGAACACTTCGACCTTGCCGCCGGCATCGAAGCTGACGACGTCGTAGCGATCCGGCTCATAGGGCCCCTCCATGCCGGGCGAGCCCTGCGGCATGCCCGGCGCCGAGATGCCGACCACCGCCGGCTTGTCGGCGAGCAGGCGCTTGACGTCGGCGGCCGGCACATGGCCTTCGACGACGTAGCCGCCCACTTTCGCGGTATGGCAGGAGCCAAGCGCGCGCGGCACGCCGGCCTCGCTCTTGACCAGCGCCATCTCGCCGGTACTGATCTCCTTGACGGTGAAGCCGCTGTCGCGCATGTGCTCGGCCCACTTGCCGCAGCAGCCGCAGTTCGGATCCTTGTACATCACCACCTCGTCATCGGCGGCGTGCGCGATGCCGGCGCCGCCGGTCGGACCGGCGACGAAGCCGAAGACGCTGGCGAGGCCGAACCCTGCGGCGACGGCCAGGGCGATTGCGATGCGGCGGCGGCCGCGCGAAGAGGTCTGGGTTGCTGTCATGTGTACTCCGTGTTGCTGCAGTAAGGGTGGCTGACGGCGCGATGCGAGCGCATCGGGCGAACTCGCGCCCAGCGCGCCAACCACTGATCAATAATCGTCGCCATCCGTTCCTGGCGCCTTGACACGAGGCAAATGCACCGTGAAGGTCGTGCGCCCGCTCGCCGAGGCGACCTCGACGTGCCCGCCGTGCGCCTCGACGATCGAACGCGTGATCGCCAGCCCGAGTCCCGAGCCTTCGCCGTGGCGCGTGCGCGACGCTTCGACGCGATGAAAGCGCTCGAACAATCGCGGCAGCTGCTCGGGCGCGATCGCCTCACCCGGGTTCGAGACGGACAAGCGCACGTCCGCATCGGCCGTGTCGATACGGATGTCGATGGTGCCGCCGGCCGGCGTATGGCGGATCGCGTTCGAGACCAGGTTCGACAGCGCACGGCGCAGCATCAGGCGGTCGCCGATCACGGCGGCCGCCCCGCTCACCGCCAGCCGCACGTTCTTCTCGTCGGCCAGCGCCTCGTAGAAGTCGGCCAGCGCATGCGCCTCGGCCTCGAGCTCGACCGTCTCGGCCGGGCGCGGCAGCAGCCCGTTGTCGGCCTTGGCGAGGAACAGCATGTCGCCGATCATGCGCGCGAGGCGGTCGAACTCCTCGAGGTTCGAATGCAGCGTCTCGCGGTATTCGTCGGCGCTGCGCGCGCGCGACAGCGCGACCTGCGTCTCGGTCATCAGGTTGGAGACCGGCGTGCGCAGCTCGTGCGCGATGTCGGCGGAGAAATCATTGAGGCGGCGGAAGGCCTCCTCGAGCCGGTCGAGCATGCCGTTGAAGGCCTCGACGAGCTCGAGCATCTCGGCCGGCGCGTCACGCTCGGACAGCCGCTCGCCGAGCCGCTCCGCCGACAGCCGACTCGCCGTCGCCGTCACGCGGCGCACCGGCGCCAGCCCGTTGCGCGCCGCGACCCAGCCCAGACCGGCGGCGAGCAGCGCGACCACCGAGATGCCGACCCACAACCGGTTGCGCACCTGGGTCAGGAAGTGCGCGTGGTGCGAGATGTCGAGCCCGATCAGCACTCGTGCGGTGATCGGTTCGGGCAGCGGAATGCGAAAGGACGCCTCACTGCCGATATGCGGGCGGTCCGCATGCTCCCAGTTCCGCACGCCCTCGGCAAGCGCAACACTGTCGTGCCGAACCGGCTCGAAGCGCTCGGCGCGCGCGGCGAAGATCTCGCGTCCCGCCTCGTCGAGCACCAGCGCCGCGACCATCTCGTGCCCGAGCAACGCATCCTCGAGCCGCTGCGGCAACGCCGCGAACGCCTCGTCGGAGGTCGTGCGTGCCAGCATGTTGCCGACGACGACCAGCTTGGCTGCGAGCTCGTGCTGATCGAGCTCGTCGAAATGCACCTCCGCGGCGCGCTCGAGCACCAGGCCCACCACGAGCAACAGGCTCGCCGCGAACAGCGCGAACAGGATCGCGAAGCGCGCAGTCAGCGACAGCGGTGCACGGCCCGCGCGCCGCGCCCGCAAGCCGGCAGCGCAGCCCCCGTCGCCGCGCGGCGGCACCCTCCCGGCGTTCGTCATGCCGCCTCGATCGCTTCGAGCACGTAGCCCATGCCCCGCACGGTGCGGATCAGCTTCGGCTCGAACGGCTCGTCCACCTTCGCACGCAGCCGCCGCACCGCCACCTCGATGACGTTGGTATCGCTGTCGAAGTTCATGTCCCACACCTGCGAGGCGATCAGCGAGCGCGGCAGCACCTCGCCCTGACGGCGCAGCAGCAGCTCGAGCAGCGCGAATTCCTTGGCGGTCAGGTCGATGCGCACACCCGCCCGCGTGACGCGCCGGCGCAGCAGGTCGAGCTCGAGATCGGCCGCGCGCAACACCTCCGGCTCCTTCGCCCGCGCACCGCGGCGCAGCAGCGTGCGCACGCGCGCGAGCAGCTCGGAGAACGCGAACGGCTTGACGAGGTAGTCGTCGGCGCCGAGTTCGAGCCCGCGCACGCGGTCCTCGACCGCATCGCGCGCGGTCAGGAACAGCACCGGCATGTCGCGCCCGCCGCGCCGCATCGTCTGCAGGATGCCCCAGCCGTCCAGCCCCGGCAGCATCACATCGAGCACGATCAGGTCGTAGTCGCCCGTCTGGGCCAGATGCAGCCCGTCCAGCCCGTCGCGCGCGAGGTCGACGATGAAGCCCGCCTCGGCCAGCCCCTGGCGCAGATAGTCGCCCGTCTTCGGTTCGTCTTCGACGATCAGGATTTTCATTGTCGTTGCCCGCCAACTACACGCCCGCATTCTGCCAGCCTGCGCCCCCCACGGCGCGAAGTTAACAGAGATGTAATCGGGCCGTCAGGATTCTGTGCGCCGGCGCGGCTCATCATGGATTCGAAACCTCGCGACGCGCCCTCCACGCTCGTGCAGATTCGGCACGCCTCACCAACCAGACCAGGAGATGGACATGAAAGCACCACGCAACAGCAGCCTGTGGCTCGCGATGGCCGCAGCATTGACCTTGACGAACGCCGCGATCGCCGCGACGCCGCCTGCCGACGAGCACAGCGCCCACCATCCGCCGGTGGCGCAAGCCGACACCGAAGGCGCGCAGCCGGCCGATACCGCGACGACGCCGGCAGCGCGACTGCAGGCGCTCCAGGAGCGCATGAAGGCGATGCGCGAGAGCACCGACCCGCAGGCGCGCATGGACATGATGGGCGAGCAGATGGCCGACCTCGAAGCGATGATGGCAGACGTCGCGAACTGCCCGATGATGTCCGGCGGAGCGCCGGGACGCATGGGGATGGGCATGATGGGTGGCATGGGCATGGGCGGCATGGGCATGGGCGGCATGGGCATGGGGATGGGCGGCACGGGCTCCGCCGGCACGCCGACGACGCAACCCGAGATCGAGGCGCTGCGTCGGCAGCACGTCGAGCTGATGCAAAAGCGCATGGAGATGATGGAAAAGCGTCTCGACATGATGCAGATGATGATGCAGATGCAAATGCAAATGCAGCAGCAGCGGGCCATGCCCGGAGCGCCCGCGGCGCAATGACCCGCGCTGCCCGGGCGCGGAGGGCGTCTCACGCGGCATCGCGTTCCTGACAGAACTGTAATGTTGTCGTCAGCTTCGGGTCGGAGTCCCCCCAGCATACTTGGCCCACTTTCCACCCCTACCAAGGAGACACACTCCGATGAAATCCCCGATCCTGCTCGCCGCCATTGCCACCCTTTCGATCAGCAGCGGCAGCGCGCTCGCCGAGATGAGCGCACACGGCCACGGTGACAGCCATGGCGCAATGCACGCGCCGGCCGCGGCGAAGCACGACGCCGCCACTTATTCCGAGGGCACGGTGCGCCGCCTCGACGCCGCGGGCAACAAGGTGACCATCGCCCACGGCCCGCTCGACAACCTGGGCATGCCGGCGATGACCATGGTCTTCGCGGTGACGGGAGAGGCTTCGCTCGACGGCGTTGCCGTCGGTGACCGCGTGCGCTTCGTGGCCGCACGCGACGGCGACGGATTCGTCGTCACCACGCTCGAGCCCAGGCGCTGATCGCCGCCACGATCACGATGCGCCGCGGCCCGCGCGCGGCGCGTTTTTTTGTCTCCTACCCCGACCGGGATCGACGATGATGAGACCGCCTCGCGCGCAATTCAAACGCAGCCGGCGCCGCCTAGCGGCCGCCATCACGCTCGCCTTCGCCCTGTGGCAGACACCGGCCCTTGCCGCCGAACCGCCTCTGGGCGCCTCACTCGACGGCCTGATCGCACACGCGCGTGCCCATAATCCCGAGCTCGCCGCCTCGCGTCTGGAGGCCGCCGCGGCACGCGAGCGCGTCGAGCCGGCCGCCGCGCTGCCCGATCCGCGCTTCGAGCTCGAGCTGATGGACTTCACGAACACGATGAATCCGGGCCGCTCGGCCTCGCTGATCCCCGGCGAGGTCGGCGCGACGCGCTACCGCATCGTCCAGATGCTGCCGTTCGCCGGCAAACGCGAGCTGCGCGGCCAGGTCGCCCAGGCGCTGGCCGATCGCAGCGACAGCGTGTCGGCGGCCGCGCGGCTCAAGGTCGAAGGCGCGATCAAGACCGCCTACGCGCGCCACTACCAGGCGAGCGGCCAGGTGCGCATCCTGCGCGAGACGATCGCGCTCGTCGAAGGCCTCGAGCAGATCGTGCTGACCCGCTACGGCCTCGGCCTGGTGCCGCAGCAGGACGCCATCCAGGTGCAGGGCGAGCTGACCAGCCTGAAGATCGACGTCGCCGAAGCCGAGCGCCGGCGCATCGACGCCGTCGCCAAGCTCAACGCGCTGCTGCCGCGCGCGCCCGACGCGCCGCTGGCCGAGCCGGCGGTGCTGCCGCCGTTGCCGCCGGCGCTGACGCTCGCGGCACTGATCGAGGATGCCGCGGCGCACTCTCCCGAGTTCGGGCGCGAGCAGGCCGCCCTCACCGCCGCCGAGCATTCGCGCGCGCTGACCTACCGCGACCGTTATCCGGACTTCGGCGTCGCGCTCGCCAACAACCGGCCGCGCGGCGGTCGCGACAGCTGGGATCTGATGATCGAGCTGAACATCCCGCTGCAGCAGGCGAGCCGCCGCGCGCGCGAGCGCGAGGCCGAACGGCGCGTCGAGGCCGCCGAGGCACAGCGCAACGCAACCGCGGCACGGCTGTCCGGGCGCATCGGCGAACTGACCGCGGCGATCGACACGCGTCGCGACCAGGCCCGCCTGCTGCGCGACACGCTGCTGCCGCAGGCCGAGGCCAACCTCGACGCCGCCCAGGCCGGCTACGAATCGGGCAACGTCAATTTCAACACGCTGATCGAGGCCGAGCGCCGCATCCTGCGCACTCGCCTCGCCCTGCTCGATGCCGAGGTCGAGGCCCGTGCCGGCCTGGCCGAACTCGAACAACTCGTCGGAGCCCCGCTGTGAAACGCGCCGCCACCCTCACCCTGATCGCCGCCGCGCTCGCCGCCGCACTCGCCGCCGGATACTGGGCCGGCACC
>DAOMOP010000157.1:0-2909 GCA_035444405.1 Rhodocyclaceae bacterium | reverse complement strand
CGGCGAGCGCAAGATCCTCTACTACCGCAATCCGATGGGCCTGCCGGACACCTCGCCGGTGCCGAAGAAGGACTCGATGGGCATGGACTACATCCCTGTCTATGCCGACGACGCGCCCGACGACGCCGGCGTCGTCAAGGTCAGCCCGGCGCGCGTGCAGACGCTGGGCGTGCGCACCGCGCAAGCCGAGTTGCGTGTGCTCGACGCCCCGGTGCGCGCGGTCGGCCGTGTCGAGATCGACGAGCGGCGCATCCACGACGTCTCGCCGCGCTTCGAGGGCTGGATCGAAAAGCTGCACGTCGACGCCACCGGCGACCCGGTACGGCGCGGCCAGCCGCTGTTCACCGTCTACAGCCCCGAGCTGGTGTCGGCGCAAAAGGAGCTCGCGATCGCCGAGTCGCTGCGCCTCGACACCCCCGGAGCAGATCCCGCGGCGCGCGAGAGCGCCCGGCGCCTCGCCGAAGCCGCACGCGCGCGGTTGAAGAACTGGAGCGTGACGCCCGGCGTCGACATCGCCGCCAATCCGGAACGCGTCGTCTTCCGCGCGCCGGCCAGCGGCATCGTGCTCGACAAGGCCGCCGTCGAAGGCATGCGCTTCGCGCCCGGGATGGCGATCTACCGCATTGCCGACCTGTCGTCGGTGTGGGTGATCGCCGACGTCTACGAGCAGGACATCGCGCGGGTGACGACCGGCCAGCCCGCCATGGTGTCGATCGACGCCTTTCCCGGGCGGCACTTCGAGGCGAAGGTGTCGTACCTGTACCCGACGCTGAATGCCGCCACGCGCACGACGCCGGTGCGCCTCGAGCTCGCCAATCCCGACGGCCTGCTGCGCCCGGGCATGTTCGCGCACGTCGAGCTCGCCACCGCGGGCGCCAAACCGCGGCTGACGGTGCCGACCTCGGCGATCGTCGCCGGCGCCGACCGGCAGGTCGTGCTGGTCGCCGAAGGCGAAGGGCGCTTCCGCCCGCAGGCGGTCGAGCTGGGCCTGCGCGGGCGCGATCATGTCGAGGTGCTGAGCGGCCTCGACGCGGGCGCGCGCGTCGTCGTGTCGGCGAACTTCCTGATCGACGCCGAGAGCAACCTGAAGGCGGCGCTCGCCAACTTCGGCGCCGGCGACGAGCCGGC
Source organism: Rhodocyclaceae bacterium (assembly GCA_035444405.1). Classification (GTDB taxonomy): domain Bacteria; phylum Pseudomonadota; class Gammaproteobacteria; order Burkholderiales; family Rhodocyclaceae; genus DAOMOP01. The sequence goes on along the minus strand of DAOMOP010000157.1, from coordinate 1,781 downwards.
CGGAGCACCGCGCTACGCGACCAACGGGGCTTTCGAGGATTTCTTCGCCGACACCGGCACGGTCATGCTCGCACACGAAGCGATCCCCGACCTGCAGTGGCCGGCAATGTCGATGGAGTTCGGACTGGCCGATCCGGCGCTGATCGAGGGACTCGAATCGGGCACGCCGATCCGCTTCGAATTCGAGGACCGCGGCAACGGCGAGTTCGTCGTCGTCGCGATCGAGCCCGCCGACGCTGCGGCGGACCACGGCGCACGGGAGTCGCTGAGATGAAACGCCCCCCACGCTCACTTCGTTCGCTGCCCCCCATGGGGGCACAGGCCGCCCACGGCCGGCTTTGCACAGCCGGCCGGCTACGCGGGCGCAAAGCCGTGCTTCGCGAATTCCCCGCTACGCCCCTTGGGGCGGCCCGGCAGGAGGCCTGACATGCTCAACCGCCTGATCGAATGGTCGGCCCGCAACGTCTTCCTGGTGCTGCTGATGAGCGCCGCGATCGTCGCCGGCGGCCTGTACGCGCTCAAGCACACGCCGCTCGACGCGCTGCCGGATCTGTCCGACGTGCAGGTCATCGTCTACACGCAGTACCCCGGCCAGGCCCCCAAGGTGGTCGAGGACCAGGTCACCTACCCGCTCACCACGGCGATGCTGGCGGTGCCGAAGGCGAAGGTCGTGCGCGGCTTCTCGATGTTCGGCGCCTCCTATGTTTACGTCATTTTCGAGGACGGCACCGACATCTACTGGGCGCGCTCGCGCGTGCTCGAGTACCTCAGCTCGGTGCAGGGCCGGCTGCCCACCGGCGTCGCACCGCAGATCGGCCCGGACGCCACCGGCGTCGGCTGGGTGTTCCAGTACGCGCTGACCGGCAAGGACCAGTCGCTCGCCGACCTGCGCAGCGTGCAGGACTGGTACGTGCGCTACCAGCTCACACAGGCCGAAGGCGTGGCCGAGGTGGCCAGCGTCGGCGGCTTCGTCAAGGAGTACCAGGTCACGATCGACCCGCACCGGCTGGCGAGCTACGGCATCCCGCTCGAGCGCGTGAGCCAGGTGATCCGCAGCTCGAACCGCGACGTCGGCGGGCGCGTCGTCGAGATGGCCGAGAAGGAATACATGGTGCGCGGCCTCGGCTACCTGCGCGGCATCGCCGACATCGAGGACCTGGTGCTGAAGAGCGACGGCGGCACGCCGGTGCTGGTGCGCGACGTCGCGCGCGTCGAGCTGGTGCCGGCCGGTCGTCGCGGCATCGCCGAGCTCAACGGCGAAGGCGAGGTCGCCTCGGGCATCGTGATGGCGCGCTTCGGCGAGAACGCGCTCGACGTCATCGCCAGCGTCAAGGACAAGATCGCCGAGATCAGTGCCGGCCTGCCCGAGGGCACCGAGATCGTGCCGGTGTACGACCGCTCGACGCTGATCGAGCGCGCCATCGCGAACCTCAAGTGGACGCTGCTCGAGGAGAGCCTGATCGTCGCGCTGGTGTGCATCGTCTTCCTGATGCACGTGCGCAGCGCGCTGGTGGCGATCCTGACCCTGCCGATCGGCATCCTGATCGCGTTCATCGCGATGCGCGCGATGGACATGGGCTCGAACATCATGAGCCTGGGCGGCATCGCGATCGCGATCGGCGCGATGATCGACGCGGCCATCGTGATGATCGAGAACGCGCACAAGCGGCTCGAGCGTCTGCCGCCCGACGCCCCGAACTCGGCGCGCGCCGAGACCATGATCAAGGCCTGCAAGGAGGTCGGGCCGGCGCTGTTCTTCTCGCTGCTGATCATCACCGTGT
>DAOMOP010000156.1:0-9843 GCA_035444405.1 Rhodocyclaceae bacterium | reverse complement strand
CGAGGGCTTCGAGGTCGCGATGGGTCGCGGCGATCACGCGCGCCTCGGTGCGGCGCAGCGTCGAGGCGCCGAGCTGGCGGAATTCGCCGCTGTCGAGCACGCGCAGCAGCTTGGCCTGGCAGGCGGCCGGCAGCTCGCCGATCTCGTCGAGGAAGAGGGTCCCGGCGCTGGCGACCTCGAACAGGCCCTCACGGTCGCCGGTGGCACCGGTGAAGGCGCCGCGCTTGTGGCCGAACAGCTCGCTTTCGACCAGCTCGCCTGCGAGCAGGCCGCAGTTGAGCGGCACGAAGGCTTCCGCGGCGCGCCGGCTCCAGCGGTGCAGCGCGGCGGCCACCACTTCCTTGCCGGCGCCGCTCTCGCCAGTGACGAGCACCGGCACGTCGAGCGGTGCGGCGCGGCGCACACGCTCGAGCATCTCGCGCCACGCGGCGCTGCGCCCGACCATCTCGGCGTCGTCGTCGCGGCGCAGGCGCCGCACCTCGGCGCTCAACGCCTCGCAGCGGCGCGCCAGCGCGCGCCGCGCGAGTGCCCGCTCGACGATCAGGTCGAGCTCGGTGAGCTTGTACGGCTTGGTCAGGTAATCGTGGGCGCCGAGCTTCATCGCCGCGATCGCGGTGTCGATGCTGCCGTGGCCGGTCAGCACGACGACCTCGACATGGGGGTCGAGCGCCTTGATCCGCCCGAGCAGCTCGATGCCGTCCATGCCGGGCATCTTGATGTCGATCAGCGCGAGATCGATGGCTGCGGACTCGACGCACTGCAGCGCCGCTGCGCCGTCCGGCGCCTCGCTGACGCGATAGCCTTGACGGGTGAGGCGCCCGGTGAGCAGTTCGCGGTAGAGCGCCTCGTCGTCGACGACGAGGATGTGTTTGCCGTTCATGCGCTGCCCGTCCGCGGAGCATCGTCGGCACGCGGCAGCAGCACGCGGAACCATGCGCCGCCCTCGGCGCGATTGCCGCAGCCGATGCGGCCGCGCAGCTCGTTCATGATCGCGTAGCAGATCGACAGGCCGAGCCCGGTGCCCTTGCCCGGCGCCTTGGTCGTGTAGAACGGGTCGAAGACGTGCTCGATGACGCCTGCGGCCAGCCCCGGTCCCTCGTCGCCGACTTCGATCTCGATGCCTTCGGGCGTCTCGCGCACGACGAGCTCGATGCGGCCGCGCCCGTTCATCGCGTCGCGCGCGTTCTTGAGCAGGTTCTGGATCACCTGCTCGAGCAAGGTCGCGCTGGTGAGCGCCGGCGGCAGCGCCGGCGCGATGTCCACCGCGACCTCGAGGCCGCGGGTCAGGCCGGCGTCGTTGAAGAAGGCGAGCCGCTCGGCGAGGAACAGACCGACGTCGAGCGCTTCGAGCGTCGCGCTCTGGCGCCGCGAGAACGACAGCAGGTTGTCGGTGATCGTCTTGCAGCGGTGGGCCTGCTGCTGGATCGTCGCCAGGCCGCGGCGCAGCGTCGCGAGATGGGGCAGGTCGCCGGCGGCGGCGCAGTCTTCGAGCAGCGCCTGCAGCTCCTCGGCGTAGCCGGACACCAGGCCGAGCGGGTTGTTGATCTCGTGCGCGACGCCGGAGGCGAACTGCCCCAGCGCGCTCAGGCGGTTGGCCTGGGCGAGCTGCTGCTCCATCTGGCGGCGCGCGGTGATGTCGCGCACGACGCCGATCACGCCGTCGGCGGTGTCCTTGCCGACGAAGAGCGCCGAATTGACCTCGAGCAGCGCGCTGCCGCCATCGGACTGCGGCAGCATGATCTCGAACGGCTGGCCGCCCTCGCCGCCGATGCGCCGCGCGAAGTCGCGCTCGATGCGCGCGGCCGACGAGGCCGGCATGAACTCGCCGACGCGCCGGCCGATCACCGCATCCGGCGCGGCGCCGAGCAACTCGGCCAGGCGCGCGTTGATGAAGGCGAGCCGGCCGTCGCCGTCGAGGATGTAGACGGCGTCGCTGATCACGTCCTGGATCTGCTGCTCGCGCGACTCGAGCCGGCGCGCGTATTCGGTGAGCTCGCGTTCGCGCTCGAGCTGCGCGCTGATGTCGAGTGCGAGCCCGCTGTAGCCGACGATCTTGTCGCCCTTGAGCACCGGCTCGACCTGCAGGCGCACCGGGAAGGGCTGGCGCGCGGCGTCGCGCATCACGACGTCGAGGGTGGTAGTGGCGCGCCGTGCCGCGATGTCCTTGAGGAAGCGCGCCGCGCGCCCGGCGTATTCGGGCAGCACGAGGTCCTTCAGGCGCAGCCCCGGCAGCTGCGCCTCGTCCACGCCCAGGCGCAGCCGTGCGGCCTTGTTCAGGTGCAGCAGGCGGCCCGACGCATGCAGCGCGAACACCATCTCGGGCAAGTCCTCGATCAGGTTGCGGTAGCGCTGCTCGGAGGCTTCGAGCTCACGCGTGCGCTCGTGCACGCGGGCCTCGAGCACGTTGATGCGGTCGCGGATGTTGAGCGGCTTGAAGTACTCGCGCAGCGCGGCGAGCTCGGGCGCGCAGTCGCTGGCGTTCATCAGCGTCCACGCGCAGTGCGCGTCGCCGCGACCCTCGCAGGCGTGCTCGACGCAGATCATGTCGGCCTCGAGCACGCGCGACGCGAAGCCCGACGCATAGCCGGTCAGCGTCCAGCACACCGGATCCTGCGAGCGCCCGAACAGGCGCAGGTGCTGCTCGGCCTCGTAGGAATGGCGCCAGCGCCCGCTCATGCGGTAACGGCCGCGAGCGCGGTCGATCTCGGGCCGGCCCGGTTCGACCGCGGCGATGCCCGAGAACATGTGGGTGCGCGGGCCGCCGAGGATGAACTCCTCGACGCTGTCCGGCTGCATGTAATCGGCCAGCAGCTCGGCATCCTCGTAGCCGCAGCTGAAGCCGTAGCGGGTCAGGATGACCTTGGCGACCTCGAGGCCGACGGTCTCGACCAGCTCCTTGCGCAGCGCGCCCATCGAGTCCGCATGCACCAGGATCGCACGCCGTCCGCAGAAGCGGATCGAGCCGTCCGCCGGTGCGAAGTCGATCAGCGAGTCGAATTGCAGTTCGTCCGAGCGCATGAAGGCAGCAGGAATCGGGGACGGATCATGATCATAACCGCGACGGCCGTTTGTTCGATATCCAACATTGCGTCTGGCGATACGCGTCCGACCGCCTGGCGGTCCGGCACGCGGGCGGCTTGCCGCCACGCCGGGCGGCCCGTGATGTCGGCAATCGGCGACAAACGCGCGGAATCGTTCCGGCCGTCGTCGGAACGTTGAGCGGCGCCGCGATGACAGCGGCGCAGCGCCGTTCCGGTGCGATCGGGCGCGAGGAGATCCCGTTCCATCCCCGCCGGCTGTCGTGCGATGGCGACACCCGGGTTCGCCGGCGCACCGCGTTGCCGTGTCGCGAGCCTGGTATTGGCCGCTAAGCCATTGATCCGACGGGAACAGTACCGCAATGGCATGCTCCTTGCGCGTCGACAGGGCCGCCGACCTTCGGAGGCGCTTCGGTCGAACGACAGGAGATGCGATGAGATTCAAATCGCTTGGCGCGGCGGTGCTCGCCGTCGGGCTGACGCTGCCGCCGACCACCGGCGCCGAAGGTTTGCTGACCGTCGAATTGCGTCATATCGCGACGATGCTGCTGGTCCAGGCAGCCGACGAAGCGCTTGCCGCGCTCGACGCCAACCGGGACGGCTGCATCGATCGTGACGAGGCGGGCGAGGTTCCCGACGTGCTCGCCGGCTTCGACCGGATCGACCGCGATGGCGACGGTCGCATCTCGCCCGCAGAGTGGGTGGCCCGTGACCGCCAGGCCGGTTGAATTGCCGCAGCGGTGCGCGGCCGGCGGCCGCGTGCCGGATCCGGCGCAACGCGTGCGGGGCCATCGCGCGCGCGTTCAGTGTTGGAGGATGAAACGATGAGCACTCATGATCCCCGTCGCCGCGTGCTGCTGCGCGGCGCACTCGTTACCGGCTGTGCCCTCGGCATGCCGATGCTGCTCGGCTGCAAGGGCGAGCGGGCCGAACAGGCGCGTGCGCCGTCGGCGCCGCCCGCCGATGCGCCGTCCGCGCCCGCCGATACATCGAACGACGGTGCGACCGGCAAAGTGAGCCAGGCCGAAGCGAAGTATCAGGGTTCGCCGAACGGCGACGAACAATGCGGCAACTGCCAGCACTTCGTCGCCGAATCGAACACCTGCAGGGTCGTCGACGGTCAGGTGAGCCCGAACGGCTGGTGCACGCTGTGGGCGAAACAGGCCTGAGCGGGCATGCGCCGGCGCACGCCGGCCTGCGCGACGCGCCCTGCAACGCGTGTCGCGCGGCGCCGCGCGGCGGCTCACAGGATCTGCTCGGCCACCTCGACGCGCAGCAGCGCGCGCACGTTCTCGATCTGGTTGGCGATCATCGCGGTCGGTGAACCGGCGAACAGCAGGCCCACCGCGACGTTGTCGAGCGTCAGCACCAGCGAGCCGGAGTCGCCGCCCGCGGACATGTTGGTCGCCACGATCTGGTCCCTGAAGCGCGCGACGCGTCCGCCGCCGAAGCCGACGTCTATCGTCGCATTGACCGCGGTGATGCGTCCGCTCGTGAAGTGCGTGGTGCGGCCGGTCTTCTTGACCAGCGTGCCGACCGTGACGTTGGTCTTGCGCCGCCAGCCGCGGACGTGACCGTTCCAGTAGATCAGCCGGTTCAGGTCGTCGAAATCGCCGAGCGCGAGCGCCGCATCGACGAGGTTGTTGTGCCGGGCGAGCGGCGTCGGCGGACTGAGCGTGATCGGGATGAAGCGCTCGAGCGTCGCGATGCGGTCGAGCGGGTCGCGGCCGCCGTCGAACGGTCCGGGCTGCAGCACGGCGTCGCCCGGCGAGGCGGCGTTGCTGTTCGCGAGCACGTGGTTGTTGCTGAGGATGTAGTACTTCGCCGGAATGCCGGTGCCGTGGGCCGGCGGGCTCACCGTGCCGCCCGGCAGGATGTCGTAGACGCAGGTCGCGATGGTGCCGGCGGTGATGTCCTTGTGGCCGATACTGTACCCGCCCTGTACCGGTCGCATGCGACGGGTCAGCGCCTGGATGCCGGCGCTGGCCGGCGGGGTGTCGTTGCCGGCGAACGGAAAACCGATTGCGAGCACGTCGGTCTGCATGTCGCCGAGCTTGGCCGGCGCGAGATCCTTCGCGTCGACCAGGCCCTTCTCGAGCTTGTGCGTGACGAGCACCACCAGTGCCGGTTCGCCGGTCGGCTTGCCGTTCTTCCACTTGATCCCCTCGGCCAGCCCGACCACGTTCGCGGGCGGCTGCTCGAGGAAGTCGTCGACGGCCGCCGCGTGCGCCTTGCAGGTTTCCTCGCGCGCTTTCGCGGACAGTGTCATCTTGCTGTTGTCGTCCTGCTTGCCGGCCATTGCACGGCCCTCCCTGTTGTCGGCGCACGTCTCGCGCGGGGCGCGCCCGCTCACGTCTGCGCCATGACGATGCCGCTTTCCTCGACGTCGGTCGCGAAGCCGTCGAGGGATTCGGGCACCCGTTCGCCGGGGGCGAGCTCGGCCGCCGGCACCTTGTGCGTGACGAACACCTTGATCACGCGACGCTTGCCCTTCATGCCGATGCCGATGCCGGTCACGTTGGGCAAGGCCATCACCTGCTGCTCATGTTTCCTGATCGCTGCTTCAATGTTCAATGTGCTTGCTCCTGCAAGGGATCGAGGTCGGAGGTGTCGATCATGCGCCGCCCAGCGCGTCCGCGGTAGTGCGCCGCACGCGGCTCAGATGTCGAAATACAGCGCGAACTCCCACGGGTGCGGGCGCAGCCGGATCGCGTCGACCTCGTGCTCGCGCTTGTACGCGAGCCACGCCTCGATCAGGTCGGGCGTGAACACGCCGCCGCGCAGCAGGAACTCGTGGTCGGCCTCGAGCGCGTCGAGCACCTGCTCGAGCGAGCCGGGCAGCTGGCGCACCGTCTTCGCGACCTCGGGCGGCAGGTCGTAGAGGTTCTTGTCGATCGGGTCGCCCGGCTCGATGCGGTTCTCGATGCCGTCCAGGCCCGCCATCAGGCACGCGGCGAACGCGAGGTACGGATTGCACGAGCCGTCCGGGGTGCGGAACTCGATGCGCTTGGCGTGCTCGGCGCGCGAGTACATCGGGATGCGCACGCAGGCCGAGCGGTTGCGGCGGCTGTAGACGAGGTTGATCGGCGCCTCGTAGCCGGGCACCAGGCGCCGGTACGAGCTCGTCGTCGGCGCGACCAGCGCGCACAGCGCCGGCGCGTGGCGCAGGATGCCGCCGATGTAGTGCAGGCACAGCTCGGAGACGTCGCCATAGCCGCCCGCCGCGTAGAACAGGTTCTTGCCATCCTTCCACAGCGACTGGTGCGTGTGCATGCCCGAGCCGTTGTCCTGGAAGATCGGCTTGGGCATGAAGGTGGCGGTCTTGCCGTGCCTGAGCGCGGTGTTCTTCGCGCAGTGCTTGTACCACATCACGCGGTCGGCGGTCTTGGTGAGCGGGCCGAAGCGGATGTCGATCTCGGTCTGGCCGGCGGTGGCGACCTCGTGGTGGTGCACCTCGACCGTGATGCCGACCGACTGCAGCGCGAGCACCATGTCGCTGCGGATGTCCTGGAACTTGTCCATCGGCGGGGTCGGGAAGTAGCCCTGCTTGTAGCGCGGCTTGTAGCCGAGGTTGGGGCGCTCGGGCGTGCCGGGCTTGCCGGCGTTCCAGAAGCCGGCCTCCGAGTCGATGTGGTAGTAGCCGCAGTTGAAGGTCTGGTCGAAGCGGATCTCGTCGAAGAAGAAGAACTCGAGCTCGGGGCCGATAAAGACGGTGTCGGCGATGCCGCTGCTCTTCAGATGCAGCTCGGCCTTCTGCGCGACGTAGCGCGCGTCGCGCGTGTAGGCTTCGCCGGTGATCGGGTCGCGGATGTTGCAGATCAGCGCGAGTGTCGGCACTTTCGTGAACGGGTCGAGCGCCGCCGAGTCGGGGTCGGGGACGAGCAGCATGTCCGACTCGTCGATGGTCTGGAAGCCGCGGATCGACGAGCCGTCGAAGCCGATGCCGTCGTCGAACAGATCCTCGGTGAGCCCGGCGACCGGGATCGAGAAGTGCTGCCACAGGCCGGGCAGGTCGATGAAGCGCAGATCGACGATGTCGACGCCGTTGTCGTGCGCAAGTTGAATGACATCGCTCGCACTCATCGCAACCTCCTGCCGCAAAGGCGAGGTGCTGGCCCGGCATCACGATCGGGAGAAGACCCCGCACGGGGTGGGTATTTTTCAATTCGTAGCCAATCGGGGTCGGGAAATCAAGCCGGCCGACCGGCGCGCGATGGGGGGCCACTTTTCAGGTGCTCGGCGGATCGGCTATGCTGGCGCGTCGCCTCTCCTGCCGGGTCCCGCCATGCGCTCGATCGCCGTCCTCGCCCTCGCCGTCCTGATCCCCAGCGCGCCCGTCCACGCCGACGATGCCGCGCCCCGGCGCACGCCCGGGGTGTGGGAGATGACCGTGGTGCTGCTCGAAAAGGATGGGCTCACCCACAACTTCCACGTTTGCGTGAGCGACGAGGTCGACGATGTGCTCGCGCTGCCCGCCGGCGAGCGGCCCGATTGCGAGCACACGGGCTGGCGCCGCGACGGCGCCTACCTGCATTTCGAGGCCGAGTGCAGCGTGGCGGGCAGTCGCGCGACGATGCGCGGGAGGTTCTCGGGCGACTTCGCGTACAACCTGCAAGGTGTCGTCACGACGACGTATTCGCCGCCGCTCGACGGCCTTGCGCAGCTGACGACCGACTTCGAGGGGCGGCGGCTGGCGTCGTGCCGGACCCATCACACGCCCGGCGAGTTCATGACGCCGGTGCGCTGACCCCCGTCCGGCCTGCGGCGGCGGCCGTCTCGTCGGCGCCGCGCAGACCGGGCTCCGCTATTCGATCGTGAATAGCGACGCGTTGCCGCCCGAGGCCGTCGTGTCGATGCTGACCGCGCGTTCGAGCGTGAAGCGGTGCAGGTAACCGGGGCTGCCGGCGAGCGGGCAGCCCGGTGCGCCGCCCGCATGGGCGTCGAGCGCGAACGGGATCAATGTGCGGATCGGGCCGTCGCACTCGGCAAGCGTGCGGTTGATCGCCTTCGCGAGTGCGTGCGGTCCGGCCAGCGCGATCGCGTCGACGCGCGCATCCCGGACGAGATCCTCCAGGTTCGCATCGGTGCCCTCCGGCAGCAGGCCAAGTGCGCCGGCCGGCACGCCGGCCGCGTGCAGCAGGCGCTGCAGCTCGAGCGCGATGCGCGCTTCCTCGTGCCACAGCACCACCGCGTTGCCGGCCGCCAGCGCCGCGCCGGACTGGGCGGCCAGGGCGACGACGCCGCTGCCGGCGGCGGCGATGCAGGCGATGACGCCGCGCGGCGGGTGGCGCAGCTCGTTGCGCTCGCCCGTCGGGCCGGGCAGCGCGAGCGGCTCGGCGAGCGCGACCTCGGCCTGCGCGGCGTAAAAGCGCAGCGCCGCGGCCGCATCGCCGATCGCCTCGATGCCGCCGGCATCGAGGCGGCCGAGCGCCTCGTGCGAAGCCTCGAGCGCCGCGGCGGCCTTCTCCAGTACGGCGGCACGGGCCTCGGGTGCCTGCATTGCCCACTCATCGGCGGTGCGTCGGGCGTCGTCAAGGGCGCGCACGAGGGCGTCGCGTGCGAGTCCGATCGCCCCGGGCGCGTGTACCTGCGAGGCGGCACTCGCATCCGTGGCCGTGGTGTCGGTGGCCGTGACGCTCTCACTGGCGAAGCGCGGCAGGTAGTGCGGGCCGCCGGCCTTCGGGCCGGTACCGGACAGGCCTTCGCCGCCGAACGGCTGCACGCCGACGACGGCGCCGATCTGGTTGCGGTTCACATACGTGTTGCCGGCGCGCACGCGCGCGAGGATGAAATCGCGCGTCTCGTCGACGCGCGTGTGGATGCCGTGCGTGAGCCCGTAGCCGGTCGCGTTGATCGCATCGACGACCTCGCCGAGGCGGTCGCCCGGAAAGCGGATCACGTGCAGTACCGGGCCGAACACCTCGCGCTCGAGACGTGACAGGCCGTCGAGCTCGAACGCGACCGGACCGACGAAGGTGCCGTTGCCGCTGCGCGCACCGGGCTTGACCTGCTTGAGCAGCTTCGCCTCGCCGCGCATGCGCTTGATGTGGCGCTCGAGCATCTCGCGCGCCTCGTCGTCGATGACCGGCCCGATGTCGGTCGCGAGCAGGGCCGGATCGCCGACGTCGAGCTCTTCCATCGCGCCACGGATCATCGTCAGCATCTTGTCGGCGACGTCCTGCTGCACGAACAGCACGCGCAGCGCCGAGCAGCGCTGTCCGGCGCTCTGGAAGGCGGAGGTCACGACGTCGCGGGCGACCTGCTCGGGCAGCGCGCTCGAGTCGACGATCATCGCATTCAGACCGCCGGTCTCGGCGATCAGCGGATGCAGCGCGCCGTCGCGGCGCGCCAGCGTGCGGTTGATGAGCTGCGCGACTTCGGTCGAACCGGTGAAGCACACGCCGGTCACGCGCGCATCGGCGATGAGCGCACCGCCCACGCGCGCGCCGTCGCCGGGCAGCAGATGCAGCACTTCCGGCGGAATGCCGGCGCGGTGCATCAGGCGCACGCCGGCCGCGGCGATCAGCGGGGTCTGCTCGGCGGGCTTGGCGACGACCGCGTTGCCGGCCGCGAGCGCCGCGGTGATCTGGCCGGTGAAGATCGCCAGCGGGAAGTTCCACGGGCTGATGCAGCAGAACACGCCGCCGCCGCTCAGGCGTGCCTCGCGCCCGGCCGCCGCCGGCACGCGCAGGCGCAGCGGCTGGCCGAAGTCGTGCTCGGCGCGCTGGGCGTAGTAGCGGCAGAAATCGACCGCCTCGCGTATCTCGGCGAGCGCGTCGGCGAGCGTCTTGCCCGCCTCGCGCAC